>JAICVB010000054.1 GCA_025935545.1 Gemmatimonadales bacterium | reverse complement strand
TACGAGGAGCGGCCAGGGACGGGAGCGCCGGGCGCCTTCGGTGCCCGGGCGGCGCGGTGGCGCCGCGCCGCCGCGGAGCTGGCCCTCGCCTGGGACCCGCGCGAGCAGTGGGTCAGCTTCGAGTTCCGCCCGTCGCCCGATCGGCCACCCGCGATCGAGTGGACGGGCACTCTCTCCGACCGCTACACCGGCCGCGACGTGAGCGACACCGACATCCAGGCGCTGCAGGGTGATCTGCAGCGGATACTGGACGCGGTATGGGTGCGCGACGCACGATGACTCCTGCGCTCCGACTTTCCTTCCTCTCCCTCGCCCTCCTTGCGCGCCCCCTCGGCGCGCAGTCCGCCGCCGCGCAATCCGGCAGCGGCTGGCGCGTGCTGTCGGACGCTCCGGCCGCGACCCCCGCGGCAATGGAGTTCGCACCGATGGCGCCGGGCTGGCACGCGACGGCCCGCTCGGCGTCGCTGGCGTGCAACCCGGCGGTGACCTGGGCGGCGACCGACTCGCTGGAGTCGGTCGTGTACCTCTTCTCGTCCGAGCCGGGCACCGGCGCCGGCGTGCTGATCGGCGGCCAGGCCCTGGGAACGGCGGCGGCTCGCTATGTCGCCTTCATTGTCGGACCCGACGGCCGCTACCGGATCACGCGCCGGAGAGCCGACACGACTACCGATCTCGTGCCCTGGCGGGCGAGCGCCGCGATCCCGCGCCATCCTGGAGGGCAGGGGAACGTGCGGATCGTACTGGCGGTCCACGCCGACAGCGCCAACGTGATCTTCGCCGTGAACGACACGGTGGTGGCGACGCTGCCGCGCATCGCGGCGGATCCGGTCGGGGCGGTGGGCTTCCGGGCGGAGCGCGGCACCAGCGCGCACATCGCGACGCTCGTGATCGGCGGGCGCAACGTGGCGCCGGTGCCGCCGGGCGCGAGCTGAGCGTGCCGACCGATCCGATCCTGGCGGCCGGCGGCTTCGGCGAAGTCGCGCGCCGGCTCGTGGTGGCGATGCTGATCGGCTGCGCCCTGGGCATCAACCGCGACCTCCGGAACAAGCCGGCCGGCCTCCGCACCCACGCGCTCGTGGCGCTCGGCTCCGCGCTCATCGTGGTCACCAGCATCGTGCTCGCGCACGCGGTGACGCCCCCCGATGCGGGCAGCGTCCTCCGGGTGGTGCAGGGCGTCATCACCGGGATCGGCTTCCTGGGCGGGGGCGTCATCCTGCGCGACCGGGAGACGCAGAGCGTCACCGGTCTCACGACCGCGGCCACCATCTGGATTTCGGCCTGCCTCGGGCTCACCTGTGGCGCCGGGCAGTGGCAGCTGGCGCTCCTCGCCGTGGCCATCACGCTCGTCGTGCTGATCTTCGGCGGGCCCGTGGAGCAGGCGGTGTACGCGCGCCTTCGGCCCGGCGGCGAGGCGGCGCACCGGACCGTCCGCACGCCGGGACGGCGTGCCTCCGACCGGGCGCGCGACTAGGCGGGAGCTCCGTGGACGCCGAGCGGATCTACGCGGTGGTGCGGCGAATCCCCAGGGGGCGGGTCGCGACATACGGGCAGGTCGCGCGGCTCGCCGGGCTCGAGCGCCACGCGAGACAGGTCGGCTACGCCCTCAACCGGCTGTCCGACGACACCGATGTGCCGTGGCACCGGGTGATCAACGCGCAGGGCGCGATCTCCGCGCGCGCGATCCCCGACGACGGCCGCTACCAGCGGATTCTTCTCGCGGGCGAAGGCGTGCGGTTCACCGCGGCCGGCCGGGTCCCGCTCGAACGCTATCAATGGAAAGGACCGACGTGATCACGAGCCCCGATCCCGCGGAGTACGCGCCATATTTCGGCCGCTACATCGAGGAGGCGCGAGCCGCCGGCAGCGATCCCGTGGCGCTGATGAAGACGCAGCTCGACTCCACCGGCGCCCTCCTCGACGGCGTGAGCGAGGAGCGGAGCACCTACCGGTACGCCCCCGGCAAGTGGAGCATCCGCGAGATCGCGGGCCACCTGATCGACGCCGAGCGGATCTTCAGCTGCCGCGCGCTCCGGCTGGCCCGCGGCGACCAGGCGCACCTCCCCGGCTTCGATGAGAACGAGTTCGTGGCGGCCGCGAATTTCGACGCGCGCACGCTGCGGTCGCTGACTGACGAGTGGCGCCACGTGCGGCGCGCGACGATCGCCCTCTTCGAGGGCCTCACCGAGGAGCCGCTGGCCCGGACGGGGACCGCGAGCAACGGCCCAATGAGCGCGCGCGCGCTCGCGTGGATCATCCCGGGGCACGAGCGGCACCATGCCGACGTGCTGCGGGCGCGGTATCTCGGGGGACGTGCGGCGTGAGGCTGCGTCCGGGAGCGATCGCGGCGGTGGCGCTCGGCGCGGCCGCCCTGGCGGGGCCGCTCGCGGCGCAGGGAAAGGCACTGAAGCCGCCCGCCGATCTCGACGCCTGGGTGAGCCGCGCGATGCGCGAGTTCGAGGTGCCGGGGCTCGCGCTCGTGATCGTGAAGGACGGACAGGTGGTCGCGCTCCGCGGGTACGGCACCCGGACGGCGGGCGCCCGCGAGCCGGTGGACGAGCACACGGTCTTCCAGATCGCGTCCAACACCAAGGCCTTCACGGCCGCGCTGCTGGCGATGCTGGTGGACGAGGGCAAGGTCCACTGGGACGACCGGGTGCAGAAGTACCTGCCGTGGTTCGAGCTGTACGATCCGTGGGTGACGCGGGAGTTCACCGTCCGCGATCTCCTCACGCACCGGAGCGGGCTCGGGCTCGGCGCCGGTGACCTGACCTGGTGGCACTCCAACTACAGCCGCGAGGACATCGTGCGGCGGCTGCGCTCGGTGCCGCCGGTCACCAGCTTCAGGACGGCCTACGCCTACGACAACGTCCTCTACATCGCCGCGGGACTGGTGGTGGAGGCGGCGAGCGGAAGGAAGTGGGACGACTTCCTGCGCGAGCGGATCCTGGTGCCGCTCGGCATGACAGACGCGAACACGACCGTCACCACCTTCACGCCCGGCGCGAACGTGGCGACACCGCACGGCCTGGTAAAGGGACGGATGGTGGTGGTCCCGCGCGATACCGTGGACAACGTGGGCGGGGCGGGGACGATCAACGCGAGCGTGGCCGATCTGTCGCGCTGGCTCGTGACCCAGCTCGATTCGGGCCGGGCACCCGACGGGAAGCGGCTCTGGAGCGCGCGCCGCGCGCGGGAGATGTGGAGCGGCGTGACGGTCCAGCCGGTGGGCGTGCCGGCCCCGCCGCTCACCTCGCTCCGCGCGAACTTCTCCGAGTACGCGCTCGGGTGGGGAGTCCGCGACTACCGCGGGCGGAAGCTCGCGCTCCACAGTGGCGGGCTCGCGGGGATGGTGTCCCGGACCATGCTGGTGCCGGAGGAACGGCTCGGCATCGTCGTGCTCACCAACGCGGAGGCCCCGGCGATGGACGCGATCGCCTTCCACGTGCTCGATGAGTACCTGGGCGGACCCCAGCCCGACCTGATCGCCGGGTTCAAGGCGACGAGCGCCGCCGGCAACGAGGAGGCCGACTCCGTGGTGCGGGCCGCCGAAGCGGCGCGCGACCGCTCGTCGAAGCCGTCGCTGCCGCTCGCGCGCTATGCCGGCCGCTACAGCGACCGCCTCTACGGGGACGCGACGATCGCGGAGGAGGGCGGCCATCTGGTCCTCCGGCTGTCCCACTCGCCCGCCTTCGTGGGCGACCTCGAGCACTGGCAGTACGACACCTTCGCGGCCCGCTGGCGGGTGCCGAACCTCGCCGACGCCTACGTGACCTTCGCGCTCGCGCCCGACGGATCGGTGGAGAGCTTTCGCATGGCGGCGGTGAGCCCCGCGGCCGACTTCAGCTTCGACTACCAGGACCTCCTCTTCCGCCCGGTGAGGCCGGCCCGCTGATGCCGGTGCTCCTGCGGACGGCCGGGCTCCTCGTGCTGTCGAACATCTTCATGACGTTCGCGTGGTATGCCCATCTCCGGAACCTGGGCGACCGCAAGTGGTACGTCGCCGCGTTCGTGAGCTGGGGAATCGCGCTCTTCGAGTACCTGCTGCAGGTGCCGGCGAACCGGATCGGCTACACGGCGTACAGCCTGGGACAGCTCAAGATCCTGCAGGAGGCGATCACCCTCACGGTCTTCGTGCCCTTCGCCGTGCTGTACATGCGGCAGCCGCTGCGGCTGGACTTTCTCTGGGCTGGGCTCTGCATCGTGGGGGCCGTGTACTTCATCTTCCGTGCGCATCCGGGCCAGGGCCTCCCATGACCGACGACCTCCGCTTTCCCATCGGCGAGTTCCGCTACCAGGGGCCGGCCACCGCCGCGGACCGCCGGCACCGGATCGAGCAGATCGAGCAGGCCCCGGCGGCGCTGCGCGCGGCGGTGCGGGGGCTGACGGACGCGCAGCTCGATACGCGGTACCGGCCGGGCGGCTGGACGGTGCGACAGGTGGTGCACCACGTCCCGGACAGCCACCTCAACGCGATGACCCGGTTCAAGCTCGCGCTGACGGAGGACACCCCGACCATCAAGCCGTACGACGAGGCCCGCTGGGCCGAGCTGGGCGACGTGGGTGCCACCCCGGTCGAGACCTCGCTCCGCCTGCTGGAGGCGCTGCACGAGCGGCTGGTCATCCTGCTCCGCTCGCTCGAGCCGGCCCAGTTCCAGCGCACCCTCTTCCATCCCGAGCGCAACGCCGTCATGACGCTGGACGAGCTGCTGGCGCTCTACGCATGGCACGGGCGGCACCACGCGGCGCACATCACCGGCCTGCGCCAGCGCGAGGGCTGGGGCATGTGACGCATCGCACTCCCGCGCGCGGCGCCGCGGCCCATACTGCGAGTGCGGGGCGGGCGCCCCGCGACATCGCATTCTTCGACCTGGAGGATCTCATGGCCGGCAGGAAGCGCGACAACAAGCGCGAGCTCATCGAACCCCACGGCGACAAGCGGTACACCCGCCGCAACGCCCAGGGCGAATTCACCCAACAGGACGACACCGGCCGCTCCCTCGGCCGGGACGTCAGGCAGCATTCGAAGACGCGGTCGAAGCCGGGGCATGGCGACGAAGGCGATCGCTGAGCCCTGATGCGGCCGCACCGACCGCTCATCATCGCCGTCGTCGGGGGCACCGGCTCCGGCAAGACGACCGTAGCCCGAGCCATCCATGATTCCCTTGGCGGCGGCGCGGTGCTGCTCGACCAGGACGCCTACTACCGCGACCTGGCCCACCTCACCCTCGACGAACGCCGCCAGGTCAATTTCGACCACCCCGACTCCATCGACACCGAGCTCCTCATCCGCCACCTCGAGGCCCTCGCCGCCGGCGAGGCGATCGAGAAGCCGACCTACGACTTCGCCGCGCACACCCGCGCCGCCCAGCGCGAGCGGGTCGAGCCGAGCGAGGTCATCATCGTCGAGGGAATCCTCCTGCTCACCGACCCGCGCCTCCGCGAGCTCTTCGACATCCGCATCTTCGTGGACGTGGGCGACGACGTCCGCTTCATCCGCCGGCTGCTGCGCGACACCCGCGAACGCGGCCGCACCATGGACAACGTCATCCAGCAGTACCTGTCCACCGTGCGCCCGATGCACCTCGAGTTCGTCGAGCCGTCCAAGCGGCATGCCGACGTGATCCTCCCCGAAGGCGGGTTCAACCGGATCGGGATCGAGATGGTGCAGGCGCGGGTGGAGCGGGAGCTCGCCCGGCGCCGGGCCGGACTCATCACGGAGACGGCGCAATGACGAAACGGTCGGCCGCATTCGACGGCGTGCGCTTCAGCACGCTCCTCGCGTACCGCGATTCCGAGACCGAGCGCTGGCGCGCCTGGTTCGACGCGCACCCCGCGGCGCTCGAGGTGCCGATCGGCACCGGGCGAACCGCGACGGTCCAGGGGCTCATGGTCCACATCTTTGCCGTGGAGCTCCGCTACGCCGAGCGGCTCCTCGGGCTCCGCGTGACCGAGTACGAGGAGCTCGAGCCGGCGACGCTGGACGACGTCTTCGCCATCGGGCACCGGGCCCGCGGCCTGATCGACCGCTTCCTGGAGCAGGCCGACGACGCGCAGATGCGGGAAGTGCTGGAGTTCCGGACCCTGACGGCGGGGATGGTTCGGGCGTCGCGGTACCGGATCACGGCCAACCTCGTGAACCACGGCGTTCGCCACTGGGCGCAGATCGCCACGGTGCTGCGCCAGCACGGCATGGGCGACCAGTGGCCGCACGACCTGCTGCTCAGCGACATCGATCTCTGACAGTGGGGTGGCACGGAGCATCGGGCGGCGCGCATGCGCCGCCCTTTTCATTTCGAAACCCGGCCCCGCACGCTGTGCGCGCGGCGCGCGGCCGGACGTCGCAGTGAGATACACACAACCGCGGAGGCGGCGCGCGACCCTGATCTCGTGTTCCTGAGGCCAACGTCCAGTGAAGAGGGCCCCATGCGTGACGAGCACCGACCCAAGCAGGAGCTGATCAACGAGGTCGTCGGTCTCCGCAAGCAGGTCGCCGACCTGAAGGAAGCCGCCGTGGCCCGGCGGCGGGTGGAGGAAGCCCTCCGGGCATCGGAAGAGCACTACCGCGCGCTGGTGGAACAGGCGCCGGCCGGCATCGGCCGGGTGGGGCGCAGCGGGGAGTTCGTGACGGTGAACAGCGCCTTTGCCGCGATGCTCGGCTATGCGTCGCGCTCCGAGGCGCTGGAGATCGCGAAGCTGAGCGGGCTCTTTGCCGACGAGGAGGAGCGCAAGCGCGTGATGGCGCTGCTCGGCGGCGCCGCGGCGACCGGCGTCGAGCACGTGCGGCTCCGCCGCGCAGACGGCACCGCGGCGACGCTCCACCTGAGAGCCCGCATCGCGGACCTCTCGACGACGATGGACTACATCGTGGTGGTCGAGCCGGTCGCCGAGTGAGCGGCCTATTCGTGCCGGATCGCGTCGATGGGTGAGAGGCGCGCGGCGCGCAGTGCGGGAAAGGTGCCGAAGGCGAGGCCGACCACCACCGAGATGATGGCGGCGACCCCGACCGTCTGCCAGGTGGCCGCGGCGTAGATCGGGGCGTCCGACGCGGAGCGGATTACGGCCGTGATCGCGAAGGCGCCTCCCAGCCCCAGCACGACGCCCAGCACGCTGCCGGCCCCCGTGATCGCGACCGACTCCGCCAGGAACTGGATCAGGATGTCGCGCTGACGGGCGCCGGCCGCCTTGCGGATCCCGATCTCGCGGGTCCGCTCGGTTACCGCCGCGAGCAGCACGTTCATGATGCCGAGCCCGCCCACCACGAGCGAGATCCCGGCGAACGCCCCCGTCACCATCTTGAAGACCTGGATCGCCCGGCGCGCCTGATCGAGCCGCATGGGCGAGCTGGTCTCGACCGACGCCTCGTCCTTCCAGCCGGCGCCGAGCCGCGCGGCCGCCCACCGTTCGACCCGGACCCGGACCGTGTCGACCACCTCCACTCGCGCAGCCCGCACCATGATCTGCGGTGCGCGGAGGGCGGCGAGCGGCGCCATGGCGGAGTCGGCGGTGGTGAAGGGAACGAGGGCGGTCATGCCGAGCGGCGCGACGCGCTGGGCGGCGGGAGCAAGGATGCCGATGACCCGGAAGGCGTGACCCTCCAGCCGAAGGGTGTCGCCCAGCGAGAGGTGGGCGGCCGACGCCAGCGCCGGGGAGACCACCGCGATCCGCTGGGCGCTTCGAACCTCGGCGACGTTGAAGAATCGCCCGGCGGCAAATCGCGGCCGGAGCCGCTCCTCCGCGCCGGGCGTCACGGCCATCACGACCGTGGCACGGGCCGGCGCGGCGGCAGGAAGCGTGAGGCGCGCGCCGCCGGTCACGGTGGCGCTCACCGTCGCCAGCGGGCCGAGCACGCGGGCGAGGGCGTCCACGTCCGCGAGGGTGAAGACGGGATAGGTGGCGCGCGGAATGCGCACGCCGTCGATCGTCTGGCCGGTGTTGGGCACGACGAGCAGGGTCTGGAGGTCGGTCGTGGTGGCGATCTGCTCGCGGGCGAACGACTCGGCGCCGTCACCCACGGCGAGCACGGCCACGAGCGAGGCGACGCCGATCACGACCCCGAGGGTGGAGAGCACCGTCCGCAGGGGGTTCACCCGGAGACTCTGGACGCCGACACGGAACGACGAGGCGAGCAGGGAGGCGTTCATCGGTCGCGCCGTACGGCGGAGTGGAAGGGGTGGTTTCAGCGGGAAACGCGGGCGGGACGCGATATATTGGGCGATGGAGTCACGATGACCATTCCCGTCGCGAGCGCCCGCGTCCTGCTGGCCGAGCTGATCGACTACGCCGGGCTCTTTCCGCCGGCGGGGCTTTCCATGCCCGGAGCAGTGGCGCAGTTCGCCGAGCACCTGGACGCGGAGCACGCCTGGATGCTCGGCCGGTTCATCGTCCCCGCGGCCCGGCTCCAGGAAATGGAGGACGCCGCGGCAGGCAAGCTGCCCAGGGATGCCTCCGCGGCACCGTGGCGACTGAGCCTCCTGAGCGGCGGAGATTCCGCGGAGGATGCCGAGCTCGTGTGGTCCTTCAACGAGCGGCATGCGCACGCGGGCGCCGGGCGCGCCGTGATCGACACGCTCGAGGTCAAGGCCACGGACGCCGGCTCGGTGGAGCGCGCGGCGCGCGCGGCGCCGGCGGGAGTGACGGCATACATCGAGATCCCGATCGCCGACGACCCCGCCGACCTGATCGGCGTGCTTCGCGGTGCCGGCGCGCGCGCCAAGATCCGGACCGGCGGCGTCACGGCCGAGGCCTTTCCCCCGGCCTCGGCCGTGGCGCGCTTCATTCGCGCCGCGGTGGACGCGGCGGTGCCGTTCAAGGCCACCGCGGGCCTGCATCACCCCCTCCGCGGCGACTACCGCCTGACCTACGAGCCGGGCAGCGCGAGCGGGACGATGTACGGCTTCCTCAACGTGTTCGTGGCAGCGGGCTTCGCGGCCCAGGGGCTGGCCCTGGGGGAGCTGGAGTCGGTCCTCGGCGAGCGGAAGCCGGACGCGTTCGCATTCGATGATGCCGGCGTGTCCTGGCGCGGGCACCGTCTCGACCTCGACGACCTGCACCACCTCCGCTCCCGCGGCGCCATCGCCTTCGGCTCGTGCTCCTTCAGCGAGCCGGTGGACGACCTCCGCAGCCTCCACATACTCTGACGCCCCGACCCCACGCGATGACCGACGAAACGCACGACCCTGCGCTCACGAGCTGGGTGGCCGCGGCCGAACGGCCGGACACGGATTTCCCGATCCAGAACCTCCCGTTCGGCGTCTTTCGCCACCCCGACCGCGACGAGGTGCCGCGGGTGGGCGTCGCCATCGGCGACCAGATCCTGGACGTGACGGCGGCTCGCCGGGCGGAACTCCTGGGCGGCGCGGCGGCGCGGGCAGCGGAAGCCTGCGACGCGCCGGCCCTCAACCCGCTGATGGCACTGGGCCGCGAGCACTGGCGCGCGCTGCGGCGCGCGGTGAGCCGGCTCCTCCGGAGCGGGAGCCCGCAGCGGGACGATCTCCTCCTGCCGATGGACGCCGCGCAGCTCCTCGTTCCCGCCGACATCGGGGACTACACCGACTTCTACGCCTCCGTGCACCACGCAACCAACGTGGGGAGCATGTTCCGGCCGGACAACCCGCTGCTTCCCAACTACAAGCACGTGCCCATCGGCTACCACGGCCGCGCATCGTCGGTCGTGCCGAGCGGCACGCCGGTGCGCCGGCCGCGGGGCCAGCTCAAGGACCCGTCGGCCGAGACGCCGGCCTTCGCGCCGGCGCGGCTGCTTGATTACGAGCTCGAGGTGGGCTGTTTCGTGGGACCGGGCAATGCGCTCGGGCAGCCGATCCCGATCGGGCAGGCGGAAGACCACATCTTCGGTCTCTGCCTGGTGAATGACTGGTCGGCGCGCGACATCCAGACCTGGGAGTACCAGCCGCTGGGGCCGTTCCTGGCGAAGAACTTCGCAACGACGGTCTCGCCGTGGGTGGTGACACTGGAGGCGCTGGCCCCCTTCCGGACGCCGGCCTATGCGCGGCCCGCGGGGGATCCCGCACCGCTGCCGTATCTCGACGAACCAGGCGACCGCGAGCGCGGCGGCTTCGGCCTCACGCTCGAGGTGTGGCTCCGGACGCGCGCGATGCGCGACGAGGGCAAGCCCGCGGTGCGACTCACCCGCGGGGCGTTCGCGGGGATGTACTGGACCCTCGCCCAGATGCTCACGCACCACGCGAGCAACGGCTGCAACCTGCGGCCCGGAGACCTCATCGCGAGCGGCACGGTCTCGGGCGAGACGAAGGACTCGCGGGGCTCGATGCTCGAGCTCACGTGGCGGGGCGCCGAACCGGTCCAGCTCCCCGATGGCGAGACCCGGAAGTTCCTCCAGGACGGCGATGAGGTGATCATGCGCGCCACGTGCGAGCGCCCCGGCGCGCGGCGCATCGGATTCGGCGAGTGCCGCGGCGAGGTGCTGCCGGCGCTCTGAGGGCTCGGGGAGGTTCGCATGCTCTGGCTCCTGCTCCTCGTACCGCTCTCCGTCGTCCTCCGCTACGCGACCGGTGCGCCGCCGCTCTGGATCTTCGCCGCGGCGGCGCTGGCCATCATCCCGCTCGCCGAGTGGATCCGCCGCGCCACCGACCAGGTGGCGCGGGTGGCGGGCTCGGCGGTGGGCGGCCTCCTCAACGTCACCTTCGGCAACGTGGCCGAGCTGATCCTCGCGCTCTTCGTGCTGAGCGCCGGCCGGCCCGAGGTGGTGAAGGGGCAGATCACCGGCTCCTTCATCGGCAACGGGCTGCTGGGGCTGGGCCTCGCCATCATCGTGGGCAGCTGGGGCCGTGACAAGCAGACCTTCTCGCGCCAGCGGTCCGGCCTGCTGTCCAGCCTGCTCATCCTCTCGGTCCTCGCGCTCCTCATTCCCGCCATCTTCGACTACACCGTCCGCGACGTGAGCCCGCGGGCGCAGGCCTCGACCCTGGACGAGCACCTGAGCCTCGGCGTCTCGGTGCTGCTGATCGGCGCCTACGGTGCGAACCTGATCTACACCCTCGTCACCCATCGGGACATCTTCGGCGACGACGACCCCCCCGAGGAGACCGGAACCACGTGGCCGCTCTGGCGGTCGCTCGCCGTGCTGGTGGGCGGGACGGCGCTGGTGGCGCTCGAGTCGGAGCTGGTCTCGGGCGCGCTCGAGGTGTCGGCCCGCTCGCTCGGGATCTCGGAGTTCTTCCTCGGCGTCACGGTGCTCGCGATCATCGGCAACGCGGCCGAGTACTTCGCCGGGGTGTATTTCGCGCGGCAGGACCGGATGGGGCTCGTCATGAGCATTACCGTGGGCTCGAGCATCCAGGTGGCACTCCTCACGGCGCCGGTGCTGGTCATCGTCTCCTATCTCATCGGGCACCCGATGAACCTCGTCTTCAGCAATCCGCTCGAGCTCATCGCGATCGCGGGCACGTCGGTCGCGGTGCGGACGGTGGCGCAGGACGGGGAGACGACCTGGTTCGAGGGCGTGCTGCTGCTCACCGTGTACGGTCTGCTCGCGCTCGCCTTCTTCTTCGTGACGCCGCCGGGATGAGGGCGCGCGCGGTCCTGGGCGTCGTCGTGGCGTGCGCCACGGGCAGCGCCGGCCGGAGCCTGCCGGCGCAGGATCCCGCGACCCGTGCCGACGTGCGCCAGCTGGTGGAGCAGGTGGCGCGCAGCACCGACCGGCACGCCCTCGAGCGGCTGGCGCGGGAGTACCGCCCGCCCGCGACGGCCTGCACCCTCCTGCCGGCCCGGCCCGCCACCGCGACCGACCTCAAGTACGGGTTCGCGGTGGAGCGGATCGGGGAGCTCACCCGGAAGACCTCCGATCTCCTGCGCGCATTGGACTGCTTCTCGGGCTTCGCCACGTCGCGGCCCGACTGGCCGATGGCCTGGCAGGGGCTCGGCCTCACGCGGCTCGCGCTCACGCGGACGGGCGCGATCGCCCGGCCCGGCCCGCTCCAGCCGACCGGCGCCATCTACGTGCAGGGCGCGGTGGCGGCCTTCATCCGCGCGCTGGAGCTCGATCCGGACTACGCCGACGCGGCGCTGGCCCTGCCGCTCGCAGTGGCGTCGACGTACCGGGTGCCGATCCCACTCATGGCCGCGCGGGAGGCGCTCCGGCTCACCGCCCCCACGCCGGCGGGCGGGCTCCCGGCGGTCCTCCTTGCCCGCGGCTACTACGAGCGCGACACGGGCAGCCGGGATTCGACCGCGGTGCTGCTCCGCCGATACCTCGCGGCCGGCGGAGACTCGGCCGTAGCCTACCTCGGGCTCGCGCGCGAGTCATTCGCGGCCGGCGACCGTGCCGCGGGCAGCGACTACTACGCCGCCGGGCGCGAGCGCGCGGGGCGGTCGGCGGCGGGGCGGTCCGCGTACCGCGAGAACATTTCATGGGTCGCCTCCCCCGCGGAGCTGGCGGCGTTCGATTCGCTTCCCGCGGTGGGAGTGGACAGCGCGCTCCGGCAGTTCTGGGCCCGTCGCGATGCCGAGAGCGGGCACGCCGATGGCGCGCGCCTGGCGGAGCACTTCCGGCGATACGAGTACGCGGCGGCGAACTTCCTCGCCGCCGTGCGGTACCCGCCCGGGACGCCGCAGCGCGAATTCCTGACCAGTGAAGTCGAGACGGGTCCTCCCGATACCACGACAACGGCCGCGCTCGACCGGCTCTATGGCGACGTGGCCGGCGCCGGAAGCCTGCTCAACACGCAGCCGCTCGACGTCTCCGTGGAGTTCGACCCGCGGGCGGCGGTGTACCTCCGGTTGGGCCCGCCGGACAACCGGTTCGGCAGGTACTGGGCGTACTACCGCGGAAGCGGCAACATGTACCTGCCGGTGGTGCCTCGGAATGCGCAGCTCTTCGGCGACCTCTGCGACCTCGACCTGACCTACTGTGCGGCGGGGAGCGCCACGCGGCGGCAGCGCCAGAACGAAGAGCTGGATGCGATGTGGCGCCGCGCGCACACGAGCGATGAGTACCTCGTCCGCTACCGGCGACCGCTCCAGCCCGTGCTCCAGGTCTACGCCCTGCATGGTGCTGCGGGCAGCCCCGGCGGGCGCATGCTCATCGTCTTTGCCGTGAAGGGCAGCCGCATCTCGCCGCGAAAGCTCGACTCGGCGGGCACGCGCGTGGCCTACGACCTGCACCTGCATGTGGTGAGCATGATGAACGGGTCGCGCGTGGACCACGACACCACCCGAAGCTTCGTCAGCCCGCGCCCGCTCCACGACGACGAGTACCTGAGCGGGCAGCTCGAGCTGCCGGCGCGGGCGGGACGGCAGAACGTGCGAGTGGTGCTGGACCAGCCGGGGACCACCGGGAGCCGGGCGGCCGGGTACTCGCCGGAGCTGGCGGGGGAGCGCGGCAGCGTCGTGCGGATGGACGGGCTGGCGGTGCCGCCGGCGGCGGACGATACCCTCACGCTCAGCGACATCGTGCTGGGTCGCGAGGGCCAGGGCGAAACGTGGCGCTCGCCCACCGGCCCGGTGCCGCTCAACCCGCTCAACCTGTATCCCGTCGGGGGCGACGCGCCGGTGTACTACGAGGTGAGCGGGCTCGTCCCCGGAACGGAGTATCGGACGCGGGTGACGCTCCGCCGGGCGGCGGCCGGAACGGATCCGCACGCCGTCACGATCGGCTTCCGCGAGACGGCCATCAGCCGTGGGCAGGCCGTCCGGCGCACGGTAAGCCTGGCCGGGCTGGCGCCGGGCAGCTACCTCGTGACGGTGTCCATCGAGCCGTCGGACGGAGGCCCGCGGGTGGAACGGGGAAGCACGATCAACGTCGCGGCGGCGGGCGGGAACTAGCCGGTGCGCGCGCCTACCGCTCGGTGTCCCAGCCGCCCGCCACGAGGGGATGGAACTCGCGCCAGATCTTCTGGTACGGCATCACCATGAGTGCCACGAACCGCTCGAGCGCCAGCGGAAACGGAAAGCGCTGGCGGAACTCCGAGGACGTGATGCCCAGCATGGTGCGCACGTGGCGGCCGAAGCTCTGGGGCGAGGAATAGTCGAGCCGGTAGGACACATCGGCCACGGACAGTCCGCCGGCCTCGAAGAGGTGCGCCGCGTGCAGCAGCCGCACCGCCGCCAGGTAGTTCTTGGGGCTGGGCAGCCCGGCGCGGGAAAAGCGCGACATGAGCGTGCTGGGGCGGACGTTCACCCGCTCGGCCAGCTTCCGCACGGTGGGGATCTCGGGCGCGAGCCGCACCATGACTTCGACGAAGAGCCGGGCGTCGGGTGGTGCGTCGCCCACGACCTCGAGGATGGGGCCCTGGATCCGGGATACGGCGCGGCTCGCCGGCTGGCCGACCACCTGGCGGAGCCGGGACCAGCCGGCGGGCGCCGTGACATCCACCACCTGCCGCACGCCCGAGGCGCCGAGGCGGAGGAGCATGTCGGTGGCGCCGGCATCGTGCTGCGAGAGCAGCGCGACGGTGGGAATGCCGGGGAAATCGCGCACCAGGCGGCCGACGGCACCAATCTGCGCCGGCTCGCAGCAGTGGACCGACACCAGCACGGCGTCCACCGACCGTTCCCGCACCACCCGGACCGCGTCCGGCACCGAATCGCGATGGACCACGGCAAAGACGCCGCTACCCGCCGCGTCCACCCGCTGGCGTTCGCCGGGCGTCAGCACCGCCGCCACGGTCAGCTTCCCCGTTCCATACACCACACGCGCACCCCGGTAGAGTGAGGGCCGACGATAGGCCGGCCCGCTCAACGGGTCCGCAACCGTCCCACCGGGCGCAACCATTCGGCATCCCGGTGAATCAAACCTTGAAGCCCCCAGCGGTCCGGCGCCGTATATTCCTTAATCGGATGGCCGGCCGGACCCCCTGGGCCCGACCGGAGCGTCCGCCGCCGGAGCACCCGCGATGGAACAGATTCCCGAGCTGATGAGCCGCCTGCAGGCGGCGCTGGGACCCCAGTACCACCTCGAGCGCGAGATCGGCCGGGGGGGCATGGGCGTGATCTTCCGGGCCGTCGACACGGCCCTCGACCGGCCGGTCGCCGTGAAGGTGGTGCACCCGGAGCTCGCCACCAACGGCGGCATTGCCCGCCGCTTCCTGGCCGAGGCGCGCACGGTCGCCCGGCTGCAGCATCCCAACATCGTTGCCGTCCACGCCGCGGGCTCGAGCGGCGACCTCCTCTGGTACGTGATGGACGCCGTCGCCGGCGAGAGCCTGCGCCAGCGGCTCCAGCGCGAGGGCAAACTGGGCCCGGCGGAGGCCTCGCGCATCGCCGCCGACGTGGCCGCCGCACTCGCCGCCGCCTCGAAGGCCGGGGTGGTGCACCGGGACGTGAAGCCCGAGAACGTGCTGCTCGAAGCGGGCACCGGCCGGGCACTCCTCGCCGACTTCGGGATCGCGCGCGCGATGGCCCGCGAGTTCGGCGGCGAGCCCTCCACGGGCGAGGGTGTCGCCATCGGCACGCCGGCGTACATGAGCCCCGAGCAGGCGCTCGGCGAAGGCGAGATCGACGGGCGCAGCGACAT
>JAICVB010000133.1 GCA_025935545.1 Gemmatimonadales bacterium | reverse complement strand
GTCGCGCGGTTGTTGGTCGGGAGGCCGACGGCGGTGGCGGCGATGAGCGCGGGCACCGCCGCGGTGCCCGCCGCACGGGCATAGGCGGTAAGCGCGGTGGCGCGCACGGCGTCGTTCGGATCGGTATCCATCATCGCCTTCGCCACCGGACCGGCCGCCGCGGAGTCGAGCCGGAAGAAGGCGACGAGCGCGGAGGCCCGTACCCCGCTCTCCGGATCCCGGAGCGCCGAGCGCACGGCGTCGAGGCCGGCCGGCGAGCGATCGGTGGCCATCTGGGAGACCGCCACCGCACGCAGCGTCGGGCTCCGCTCGTTGAGGAGGACGAAGCGCCGGGCGGCGACCGCCGACGAGTCGGTCGAGCCGGCGAGCGCGCGCAGCGCCCAGTTCCGTGCCGCCCAGTCGGTGTCGTGCCGGGCCAGCTCGGCGAGCTCCGCCGGCGTCTGGTCGGTGGTGACGGTGCCCAGGAGCCAGCCGCCCTCGTCGAAGCGGAAGGTCACCGGCGCCGACGGCAGCGCGATCGAGAAGGTCTCGGACGGCTTCGTCACCATGATCTCGTGGCGCACCACCGAGTCGCGGGTGATGATCCGGATGGTCGCCGGGAAGCGGAAGAAGGGGTGGGTCGAGTCCACCGCCTGCGTCTCCTCGACGGTCACGGCGAGGTTCTTCGTCCCCGGGTCCCAGCGCCGAGTGACCTTCACCCTGGGATAGCCGATGCCGTAGGCCCACTGGTTGAAGAACCAGTCGAGGTCGCGGTTGGCCACCTTTTCGAAGGCGACGGCGTAGTCCGCGGTGGTGACGGGCCGGTGCGCATTGTCGGTCAGGAACCGGTGCATCCCCGCCCAGAAGAGCGAGTCGCCGAGGAGGCGCCGGAGCTGGTGCGCGACCTGCGCGCCCTTGGGATAGACGTGGCCGCTGAAGAAGAGGACGATCGGGTCGTCGCCCTCGTACTTCCCCCAGACGAGTGGCCGCGGCTGGTTCACGTCGGCCTGCATCGCCTGCTGCTGCTGGCCCCACCACGATTCCTGCCCGGCATCCCATCCCCGGCTCTTCTCGTTCTGCACCGACTCCATGTAGGTGGTCAGGCCCTCGTTGAGCCAGATGTGCGACCAGTCGGCGGCGGTGGTGAGGTCGCCGAACCACTGGTGGGCCAGCTCGTGCGCGTTGAGGCCGCGGCCCGCGTTCTCCGGCTCGCCGCCGGCGCCGTGCAGCACCAGGTCGGTCTGGGTCGTGGCGGAGACGTTCTCCATGCCGCCGAAGGTGAAGTCGGGAATGACCGACTGCGCGTACTTGGCCCACGGGAAGTTGACACCCAGCACCCGCGAGTAGATCTCGATCATGGACGGCGTCTCGCCGAAGGTGCGCCACGCGGCCGCCGTGGTGTCCGGCGAGACCCAGTACTCGACGGGCACGCCGCGCCAGTTGTCTTCCAGCACCGTGAACGGTGCCACCACCACCGAGTAGAGGTAGGTGGACGCGGGCTCCTCCTGGGACCAGTGCCAGACCTGGCGTCCCTGTCCCGCCGGCGTGACGCCGACGAGACGGCCGTTGGAGAGCACCTTCATTCCGCTGTCGGCGGTGACGTAGAACTCCCAGGTGGTCTTGTCGTTGGCGGCGTCGTAGGTGGGGATCCAGTTGCGCGTCTCGGTGGCTTCGCCCTGTGACCAGATGACGTGCCGGCGCGGGACGAAGTAGATCCCGCGCTCGGGCACGGTGTGGTAGCGGATCGTGAACTCGACGGTGTCGCCGGCGCGCGCGGCACGCGGGAGGCGGACGGTGACGTGCGACGTGTCGTAGGCAAAGCGGAGCTTCCGGCCGCGCGCGTCGGCCGCGCCGTCGATCGTCAGGTTGCCGGCGTCGAGGCGCACGCTGTCGGCCCGCGCGGTGAGGGCGAGGCGGGTGCGCACGCTGCCCGTCACCAGCCGCTTGGCCATGTCGAACGACACGTCGATCCGCTGGTGCAGGAGGTCGAAGGCGTGCTGCCGGAGCGGCCAGTCGCGGGGCGGCGTGTACTGCCCCACGGCGCCTGACTGCTGCGCGGCGAGGGGGGCGGCGAGGGTGGCGGAGGCAAGCAGGGACAGGACGGTGCGGCGCATCGGAGCTCCTGGTTCACGGCGGGTGTGCCCGGACAGTAATGGCGGGGGGCCCGGGAGTCGAGAACCGTACGGCGAAAAGGTGATGGGGGATGCAGACGGCCGGATCGAGGGCCGGAATATTGAGCGTGGTCCGGTCCCCGGCAGCGAGGAAACCTCATGCAGGTACTGCTCTTCTTCGGGCTCCTGGCGGTGGCCCAGCAGGCCGACACCGCGGCGCCGCTCCCCGTCGTGGCCCTGGCGGCCACCCCCGCCTTTGCGCACTTCGCGCCCGGCGTGGGCGCCGGCACCGCCGACACCAACCGGCACCAGGCGGTGGAGCACAGCGACTTCTACTACAAGCGCCTGGCCGTGCACCGCTATGCCAGCTACGCCACCCTCCCCCTCTTCGTGACCGAGTACTTCCTGGGCCAGTCGCTGTTCAACCACCCGGGCGAGGAGGGGTCCACCAAGTCGGCGCACGGCGCCGTGGCCGGGGCGATCGGCGTGCTGTTCGCGGTGAACACCGTGACGGGCGTCTGGAACCTCTGGGACAGCCGCCATGACACGGACGGCCGCACCCGGCGGTACATCCACTCGATCCTCATGCTTGCCGCCGACGCGGGGTTCGCGTGGGCCGGCGCCACCGCGCCGGGGGACGACGCGCGTCCGGGCGAGGATCTCGACGCCCGCCGCCGGAAGCACCGCACCATCGCTCTCTCCTCCTTCGGCGTCTCGCTCGCGAGCTACGGCATGATGCTCGTCTGGAAGGACTGACGTGAGCGCGCCGGCTGGGCTCGTCGCGCTGGTCAAGCCATGGGCCGATCTCTACGCCGACAACCGCCTCGTGAGCAGCGCGGTGATGTTCCTGCACCTGGGCGGCCTCCTGCTGGGCGGGGGAGGCGCCGTCGCGGCCGACCGGGACACCATCCGGAACAGCCGGACCAGCGAGGCGGAGCAGAGCTGCCACCTCTCGGACCTCAGGGCAGTCCACCGGATCGTTCTGCTCGGGCTTGCGGTGTCCCTGGTGAGCGGCCTGCTCATGCTCGCGGCGGACCTGGAAACCCTGCTCGGGCTGGTCGTGTTCTGGGTCAAGATGGCGCTGATCGCCCTGCTCCTGATCAATGGCGTGGTGCTGACCCGGGTCGAGCGGACCGTCCGTCCGGGCAGCGCCGCCAACTGGCCGCGGCTCCGGGCGGTCTCGGCCATCAGCCTCGTCCTCTGGTTCGCGATCGTCCTGGCCAGCACCTTCCTCGAGTCCGCGTGACATGACCGATACCCACGACTGCAACGACTGTCCCCTCTCGAGCCGCCGAGACTTCGTGCGGGACGCGGCGGCCGCCGTCGCCGCCGCCTTCCTTACCCTCGGCGCCGGCCCCCGCGGGCTCTCGGCACGCACCCTGGGCGTCACGGCCGCGCGGCTCGTGCGGGGGGACGAGCGCACCTATCCCCTGCCCGCGGAGGACGGCGCCTCGATCGACCGCGACGCGGAAGTCATCCTGGTCCGGTACCAGGGGAAGGTGTACGCCTTTGCCCTCTCCTGTCCGCACCAGCACACCGCGCTCCACTGGGAGCCGGACAAGGCCCGCTTCCAGTGCCCCAAGCACCACTCGAAGTACCAGCCGGACGGCGTATATGTCTCCGGCCGGGCCACGCGAAGCATGGACCGGCACGCGCTGCGGCGGGACGCGGCCAGCGTGGTGGTCGATCTGGGGAGGCTGTACCGCGAGGACCGTGACGCCGACGCCTGGAAGGGCGCCTTCGTCACGGTCTAGGGGAGCGGAACGCGATCAGGGCTGGGCGGGCGGCGCCTTCTTGGCGAAGTCCCCTGCCTTCACGATCACGACCTTCGACGGATCAATGTAGCGCCGCATCGCCGCGTTGAGCTCGGCCGGCGTCAGCGCGGTGATGCGCTGCTCGAACCGCGTGTCGTAGGCGAGCGTGCGGCCGAGGAAGAGGTCATTGGCCAGCAGCGACGCCAGCGAGCCGTCCTGCGCCCGCTGCAGCTGCCGCTGCTGCAGGTACCCTTCCCGCGCCTTGTTGAGCTCGTCGGCGGTGAAGCCGTCGCGGATCGCGCGGGTCAGCTCCTCCCGGAACGCCGCCTCGAGGCGGGCCGCATTCTCCGGGGCATAGATGGCGTAGGCCTGGAACATCCCCGCGCTGTCCTGCGCCGCGGCCGACAGCCCCGACCCCACTCCGTAGCTGATTCCCTCCTTCTGCCGGATGCGCGTCGCCAGGCGTGAATTGAGGAAGCCGCCGCCCAGGATGTAGTTGCCCAGGACCAGCGCCGGGTAGGCCGGGTCGTCGTCCCGGACGGGAAGGTTGAGGCCCGCGAGGAAGAAGGCGTTGGCCTTGTCGGGCGTCTCGATCGAGACGGTGGTGGACGGCCGGTCCCGGTAGACGCTGCGGACGCGGGTGAACGGCTGGGCGCTCTTCCAGCTGCCGAAGAGCTGGGCCAGCTGGGCCGCGATGGCGGGCTGGTCGAAGTCTCCGACGACGGCGATCTCGCCGTTCGACGCGCCGTAGAAGTCGTCGTAGAACTTCCGCGCATCGTCGAGCGAGGCCGCGGTGTAGTCGGCTACCTGCTCCTCGAGCGTGGCGACATAGCGCGGGTGCCCCTTGGGCCACGGATTGATGTAGCGGCTGAAGGCGATGGACCCGAGCGACGTGGGCTCGGACTTCTGCTCCTCCAGGCTCGCGAGGTTCTCGCGCCGCAGCTCGTCGAACTCCTTCGCGTCGAACGCCGGATGCATCAGCACGTCGCCCACGACGGCCAGCACCGCCGGCAGGTTGTCGTGCACCGTTTCGATCCGGACGAACGCGCCCGTGGCGGAGCCGCTGACGTTGACGTTCGCCCGGAGGCGGTCGAGCTCGTCCCGGATCTGCTGGCGCGTGCGGGTCTTCGTCCCCCGCATCAGCATGTCGGCGGCGAGGTCGGCCGCGACGGCCCGGTTCATGAGGCTCTGCTCGGTGCCGAAGTGGAGGTTCATCGTCGCGATGACGGTACCCCCGCGCGTCTTCTTCGGGAGCAGCGCCACCTTGAGCCCGCTTGGCAGCGTGCTCCGCGTGGTCCGCTGCTCGATGACCGCCGGTGACGGATCGAAGGCCTCGCCCACCGATCGGGCGGTGTCGCCCTTGTAGTCCTTCACCAGCGCCGCGACATCGGGTGTCGGCGGGATCTCGCTCCGCTCCGGCTTCGGCGTCGGGACGAAGACGCCGAGCGTGAGGTTGGACGGCCGGAGGTACGCGGCGGCGACGCGCTTCACGTCATCGGGCGTGACGGCGCGGATCCGGTCGCGATTGAGGAAGATGAGGCGCCAGTCGCCCATCGACTGCCACTCGCTCAGCTCGAGGCCGATGCGGGCGGAATTGTTGAGCGAGAGCTCGATGCCGCGGAGCATCGACGCCTTGGCCCGCTCCACCTCTTCCGCGGTCGGCGGCGTGGTGGCGAGGTCGGCGACGGTCCGGAGGAGCGCGGCGCGCGCGCTGTCCACCGGGTCATCCTGCCGGACCTGCGCGCCCAGGATCAGCACGCCCGGCTCCCGGAGCTGGAAGCCGAAGGCAAAGACGCTCGCGGCCTTCTTCGTCTCCACGAGCGCCTTGTAGAGCCGGCCGGCCGGGGCTTCGCCCAGGATGCTGCTCAGCACGTCCACGGCCGCGTAGTCGGGATGCGAGCCGGCCGGCACGTGGTAGACGGCATCGATGACCTGCACGTCACCCACCCGCCGGAGGGTCACCGACCGCTCGCCATCCTGCGTGGGCTCGGTGGTG
>JAICVB010000065.1 GCA_025935545.1 Gemmatimonadales bacterium | reverse complement strand
ATCAGCGAGATGGCGGGGGTCTGGGTGGGGAGGCCCTCGCGCGCCGCCTGGTCGAGCAGTCCCAGGTCCATGTACCAGCCACGATCGCGAATCCGCTCCGAGCGCTCCATCATCCGCTGCGAGGCGACGCCCAGGGCGAGGCCCGGCGGGAGCGCGAGCGCCTTCTGCGAGCCGGTGCCGATGAAGTCCGTGTCCCAGGCATCGGCCTCGATCGGGACGGCGCCAAGCGAGCTCACGGCGTCCACCAGCAGCAGCACATCGTCGTGCCGCCGGACCTCCGCGGCCAGCTCCGCAAGCGGGGCGAGGGCGCCGGTGGAGGTCTCCGAGTGGACCACGGCGACCGCATCCACCTCGGGCCCTTCCAGGAACCGCGCCAGGTGCGACGGCTCGATGGTGCGGCCCTCGGGCACCATCACCCGCACCACTTCCTTGCCGCAGCGCTCCGCGATCTGGGCCAGGCGCTCCCCGAAGTACCCGCCCACCGCCACGAGCACGCGCTGCTCGACGCCGGCGCGGATGGCGCCCTCGAGGAGCCCGGTGGCGGAGCAGGTGGCGATGAGTACCGGACGACTGGTGCCGAAGAGCCGCTGGAGGGTCGGCTGCATCCCGGCGAGCAGGGCGGCCATGGCGGGGCCGCGATGGCTCATGATCGGCCGGGTCATGGCGGCGAGCACGTCGGGATGGACTTCCACGGGGCCGGGGAGGAGGAAGCGGCCGGTGAACTCCGGGCTAGACAACCCGCCCCTCGAGCACGTCCCGCGAGCTCACGAGCGCCACGCCGCGATGGTGCCAGTCGCGCAGCAGCTCCTCGCCGGCGGGCCGATCGATGGCGCGCACGGCGTCGGTCACCAGGTGCAGCCGCGTGCCGGGGCGGTGGCGCAGGAGCCCCTCGACGGCGTAGCGATCGCACACGTCGAGGGCCACGCCGTAGAGGACGACGTGCGACGGGTCGAGCGCGTCGATCACCGGCCGCACGTTCGGGTTGGTGAAGACGTCGAACCAGTGCTTGTGGAAGAGGATGTCGCCGTCGTGGGAGCGGACCCGCTCCACGAGGGCGGCGGGATCCGCGGGCGCCGGCTCGATCACGAGCGGCTCACGGAGGGCCGTCTCCGGGATCTTCCGCTGGCCCGGCGTGCCGCGCATGCAGTGGAGCGGAAAGGTCTCCCGGAAGTCGGGGGTGTCCGAGAGCTCGCGGTGGCCGGGGACATGGTCGTCCGCGCTCGCGATGATGCGGATCCCGTGCGCGTGGGCGTAGTCGGTGAGGGCCCGGAGGACCGGCACGATCTCCTCGCTCCCGCTCACATAGAGCAGGCCCTCGGGGAGCACGAAGTCGTGCTGGGTGTCGACGTCCCAGAAGATCGCGGTCATGGCGAAAGGTAGGCGCGTCGCGGCCGCGGCGCGCTAGCGCACGCGCTCCAGCCGGGGATTGGGGCGAAACTCCCGGCCCACCTTGGCGCAGGGCTTCCCGTCCTTGAGCACGACGTCGGCGGTGAAGTCGAAACGCCCGGCGAAGAGGGACGAGCCCACGCCGTACGCGTCCACCGGCACGCCGGCCCGCTCGAACTCGAGGATCTTCTCGACACTGAAGCCGCCGGAGACGACGATGCGGACGTCGCGATAGCCGTGCTCGTCGAGGGCGCGGCGGACGTTCCAGACGAGCTGCGGGTTGACGCCGGTGGGCTTGAAGCGGCCCATCTGCGGCAGCACGGACCGGTCCACCAGCATCTCGCTGGTGTCGAGCCGGACGCCGTAGAGCCGGTCGCCGAGCACGGCGGCGACCTCGAGCGAGGTCCGGACGCAGTCGTTGTCGAAGTCCACCAGCGTCATCACCTTCACGGCGGGGTCGATGTACTCCGCGAACTTCTCGGTGGCCAGGATGGTGCTGCCGTCGTACGCGGCGATCAGCGCGTGCGGCACCGTCCCGATCCCTTCGCTGCCCCACCACGAGGCCTGCGCATCCGTGGAGACGCCGATCGCGCCGGCGATGTGCGCGGCGTAGCCGTCGCCGGTCTGCACCAGCCAGTGATCATGCCGGGCGGGAAAGAACATGACTTCCTTCGGCGCGGCGGCCTCGACCACGCGTCGCGTATTGGTGCCGACGCGGGTGCGGCGGGCCAGCACGCCGAGGTAGAGGGTCTCCAGGTGGGCAAAGGCGTCGTAGGGGCCTTCGATCAGGAGCACCGTTTCCCAGGGCTCGATCGCGTCGCCATCGTAGAGGGCATGGACGGTGAGCGCGGGCCAGTCGAAGGAGCAGAGCTTGAGGATCGCGATGGCTTCGTCGATGCCGCCCAGGAAGGCGTGCTGCTTGCCGAAAACCTGCATGGTGACGTGGGGATGGCAGCCGTCCGCGACCAGGATCTCGCGGGCGCGGACGAAATACTTGTCGCTGTAATAGCCGGCCCGCATCCGCTCGACCGGCAGGTGGAAGATCTCGGGATCCAGGCGGGGTCGGCGCGGCATCCGGTGGTCCCTCAGCGCTGGTGAGTCATCTCACCGACCTCGACGGGCCGTCGGTGCAGTATTGCGGCACGGGAGCGGAACTTACGGCACAGAGGGGGAGCGGAGCAAGGCGCGGTTGACAGCCGTCGTGACCCGGCCTAAATCCTCACGACGTCTCACCTTGGCTTCCCCTCTTCCGGAGGTGCTCGCGTGTCCGACTCCCTCTCGCGCCGCCGCTTCCTCGGCGCCGCCGGTGCCGCCGCGGCGGCGGCGGCCCTGCCCGCCGGCGCGGTGGCCGCCGCGCCCACGATCCTGGTGCGCCGGGCCGGGCGCGCCGCGGCAGTCAGCTCGGGCAACGGCGTGCGGGCGGTCCAGCGCGCCATGGAGCTCATGGCCCAGGGCACCGACACGCTCGACGCGGCGGTCGAGGGGGTGAAGATCCAGGAACTCGATCCCACCGACCATTCGGTGGGCTACGGCGGCCTGCCCAACGAGGCAGGCGTGGTGCAGCTCGACGCCTCCTGCATGCACGGCCCCACGCGGCGGGCCGGCGCGGTGGCGGCACTCGAGGGGATCAAGACGCCGAGCGAGGTGGCGCGGCTGGTGCTCAAGTACACCAACCACATCATGCTCGTAGGCGAGGGCGCCAAGCAGTTCGCCTTGTCGTTCGGATTCAAGGAAGAAGATCTGCTGACCCCGGAGTCGCGCCAGCTCTGGCTCACCTGGCGGGCCAACCGTGGTCACGAGGATGACTGGCTCGACGTGCCGGACAACGAGCCGCTGGTGAAGCGGCCGACCGGCACGATCAACCTGGACGTGGTGAACGCCAAGGGGGAGCTGAGCTCGATCACCACGACGAGCGGACTCGCGTGGAAGATCCCCGGGCGGGCCGGCGATTCGCCGATCGTCGGGGCGGGACAGTACACCGACAACGACGTCGGCGCCGCCGGCTCCACGGGGCGCGGGGAGTCGAACATCATGGTCTGCGGCGGATTCCTCACGGTGGAACACATGCGCCGCGGGATGAAGCCGACGGATGCGTGCCTGGAGACGCTCAAGCGCGTGATGGCGGCAACGCCGCCCCGCCTGCTCGAGCCCAACGGGCGCCCGAAGTTCGACCTCCAGTTCTACGCGGTGAACAAGCTGGGCGAGTTCGGCGCCGCATCGCTCTACCCCGCGCGGTATGCGGCGCACGATGGGAGCCAGGGCGGCCTGCGGGACGCCGCGTTTCTCTTTCAAAGGCAGACCTGATGCGGACCGTGGCCGCCTGCATGCTCGCGATCGCCGGATTCCTCGCGCTCCCGGGAGGGCTCGCGGCGCAGCAGCCCACCCAGGCGCCGCCGGTCGAGCAGGGGAAGCCCCCCGCGGCCAAGAAGCCGCCACCGTCCGCCCAGGTCGCGCCCCGCACCGCCGCCGACACGCTCCGCGCGCTCCGCGAGCCGCTCGATACCGTCCGGGTGGATGCGCAGATCGCCGGGAAGCCGCCCGAGGAGATCGCCGTGGATCCGGGGCCGCCGTGGCGGACCAGCTACTTCCCGTATATCACCGGCGCCGGCGGCGACATCTTCCTGGCCGCGCGGGTGCGGCCGTGGCTGCCGGCGGCATTCGAGGACCGGGTCACCTATCGCGCCGCGGTGAGCTTCGACGGCGGCGCCGGCCTGCACGGCAGCTGGTTCACGACGGCGCGCTTCGATGCGCCGCTCCTCTGGCCCAAGTGGCGCCTCGTCGTGTTCGGTGAGGCGGCCCAGGCCAACCGGCTCGGCTTCTACGGGTTCGGCAACAATACCGAGCACGACAAGGCGCTGATCGACTCGACCGAGCCGAACTACTTCCGCGTGCAGCGGGTGAGCTTCGACGGCTTCGTCGAGGTGAGCCGCCGGCTCCTGAGCCGCGTCTTCCTCGCGGGCCGGTTCGGCCTCGACCACTCGCGGTTCAGCGCGCTGGAGGGCCCCTCGGTCTTCCAGTCCACCTATGGCGCCGAGGTCGAAGGCACCGACATGACCGGCCGCCTGGCGCTCGTGTGGGACTCGCGCAGCAACGAGTTCAATCCGCGAAGCGGCATCCTGGCGGAGGGCGGCTACGAGCTCGGCCGGAGCGGCGGCGAGGGGTACCAGCGGGCGTACGGCCGGATCAAGGGCTACCTCCCGCTGCGCCCCTCGACGGTCCTCGCCGCCCGTGTCGCGGCGTCCAACATCACGGGCACGCCATCGTTCAATTCCCGCTTCGAGATCCCGACCTGGGAGGATCCGATCGCCGTGTACGGCGGCTACTCCTCGAACCGCGGCTTTCCCGGCGGACGGTTCGTGGGGAGTGGCGTCGTGTTCGGATCGCTGGAGCTGCGGCAGGACTTCCTTCCGATCGGCGAGCTGGCCGCGGGGAGCCTGGTCCTCTTCATGGACGCGGGGCGGGTGTTCGAGGGGGACAACTTCACCTTCGACGGCAAGGCAATGCACGTGGCCGGTGGCATCGGGCTCGCGGCGCGGCTGCTTCGCTCCACCATCTTCACGGCCAATGTCGCCAAGGCCGGCGAAGGGTGGCACTTCTCGGCCGGCGCCAACTGGGCCTTCTAGCGGCTCCGGGGAGGGTCAGGCCGCGAGCAGGCGGAGCACCTCGCGGAGGGTCGTCTCGCCGCGGTCGCGCGCGTACCACCGGCGCACTTCCGGATACAGCTCCGCCTTCGGGACTCTTCCCCTGTTGGCCATGACGAACGCCTGCAGCTCCGCGGGTCGCGGGCCCCAGTGGCCCAGCTCGCGGAAGTGGCGGTCGAGTGCCACGACGATGGGGATCGAGCGCGAACCGTTGGTGAGGTAGCGGTCCATCACGGCGGGATGCTCGTCGCGGCGGAGGACCCGCAGCTCGAGCCCGGGCGATGCGTCCGCGAGCCGGGCGACGATGGGCACGGTGTTCGACGCGTCGCCGCACCAGTCTTCCGCCAGCACCAGGAGTCGTACGCCGGCGTCATCGGGGACCGCCTCGAGCGCCCAGGCGGGCGGCCTCGCGAGGCGATACACCCCCTCCCACAGATCGCGGTGTCGTGCCGCCGTTTCCACGTAGCGCGCGAAGGGAAGCGCCGCCTCCCAGAGCGCCGCGAAATCCATCGGGTCCAGCTCAGCGCTCCTCGATCCGGATGCCCCGTTCCGCCAGCGCGTCCACGTAGGGTCGGAACGGCATCGCCTCATCGGGGGTGTGCACGCCGAGTGCCGTCACCCGGCCGTCGGCCTGCATCTGCCCGGTGATGGACAGCGAGTAGCCCGTGGTGCGCATCATGGCGCTGATGCCGTGCTCGGCGTCGTAGTAGTCGATGAGCTGGAAGGTGACGCTCGCGGGCTTTCCCGCCGTCGTCCCGCCCACCTCGACCTTGAGCGCGACGAGGTCGCGCCCCTCCGGCTTGAAGAGCGCGGGATGCACCGCGGCGATGAACAGGTCGCGCGGCACCACCTGCTTCCCCTTCACTTCTATGGGCTCGTTGGAGAGCAGGCCGAGCTCGCGGATGGGGCGCATGATGGCGACGTGCCCCGGATAGCGCAGCGTCTTGTACTCCATCACGTCGATCTTCCCCTGCCAGGCGAAGGGCATCGTGCTGATGCCGCCGCCGGTGTGGAAGGCCTCGAGCGTGCCGACCGGCGCGGGGAACTCGACGTCCTCGAGCTCCGACAGGGCGTCCACCTGCGTCGGCTTCCCGCCGCGCAGCACCCAGGAGGGCGTGGTGTAGTAGTCGAGCGCGCCCTCGAGGGAATACACGATCTGGTAGTTGAGCGGCGGCTCGGGGTGCTGCGGCAGGCCGCCGACGAAGATGCGGACCCGGGCCGGCTTCTCGACGCGGCGGATCCCCTCCGCCGCCAGGATGTTCACCATCCCGGGGGCGAGCCCGCAGTCGGGGATCACGCTCACGCCGCGGGCCACGGCGGCATCCTGCAGCTTCTTCTGCTCGAAGACGATCTCGGTGTTCCCGCCCAGGTCGGCGAAGTGCGCGCCGGCCTCGACCGCGAGGCGCGCCATGGGCCCGTTCAGGTAGTAGGGCAGCGCGCTCATCACCGCGGTCTGGCCCTGCATGACCGTGCGCACCGCGGCCTGGTCGGTGACGTCGAGCCGGGCGGGCTGGAGGCGGGCGCCGGCGCCGGCCAGGAAGGCGGGCAGGCGATCGGGATGGAGATCGGCGAGCGTCACGGCGGTGACCGCCGGGTTCCGGAGCAGATCGTACGCGCAGGCACAGCCCTGCAGCCCCGCGCCAAGCACCAGCATCTTCATGACAGACCCTTCGCAGGCGTGATCGGGAAGCCCAAAAAGCCACGCAATGTAGCCGGGACCCGGCGTCCCTCTCAACCTGCGCGTAGATTCCTTCGTGATGCCCAGCAACGACGAACCACGCCCGCGGCGCGACGCGGAAGCCACGCGACGGCGCCTCATCGCGGCCGCGCTCGAGCTGTACACCACCGTCGGCTTCCGCGCGACCACCACGCCGATGCTCGCCGACCGCGCGGGCATCGCCGAGGGAACGATCTACCGGCACTTTAGCGGCAAGGAAGCGCTGCTCAACGCGGCGTTCCGCGAGGTGCAGGCGTGGGCCGCCGGCATCGTGCGTGACGCGGAGTCCGACCGCCTCCTGCCGGTGCGCGACCGCCTGCTCACGGTCGCCCGGCGGCTGCTCGAGGAAGCCGCGCGCGCCCCCGCGGCGATCCGGATGCTGCTCCACGCGCGCGAGGACCGCTATCTCGACGACCGGAGCCGCGAGAGCGCCCGCGGGTTCCGCGAGGCGCTGCAGCAGGTGATGGCGAGCGGGAAGTCGGACGGAGTGGTGCGGGCGGGGCCGGTGGAGCTGTGGGCCGGGGTGTGGCTTGCGATCGTGGCGTTTGCGGCGGAGCGGGTCGGCGCCGGGGAGTGGACCCCGGACCATCCGCAGGCGGCCCTCGCGATCGAGGCCGCCTGGGACGCGATCACGAGCTAGGCGACGGCGGCGCGCCCGGATGATAGGTGAGCTCGCGCGGATTGAGCGGCGCGGGCGACCACTCGAGTATCCGCGTGTGCCCACCGCCAAGCGGCCGGATGGTGAATCGCTCGCCCTCGAACCATCCGACCGAATCGGCGCCCCAGCGCGCGGCACCGTGCGCCGGCGCGGCAAGTGGCGTCGAGACGCCGTCGGCCCCCAGCGTACAGAGCCCGTTGCCGCAGGCCGTTACCGCCGCAAAGCCCGGCGCGCCCAGCAGCACCAGGAAGCTCGAGTCCGCGCTCGCCGCCTCGCGCCCGGTCATGAGCGCCGGCGCCACCGCGGCCGGCGGCGCGGCGAAGCGCGCCACCCCTGCCGTGGTCCGCACGTAGATCGTCCGGCCGTCGGCGGACCACGCGCCGCGCTCCGGCTCCGCCTTCCACGCGCGCGGCAGCCTGAGCTCACGCTCACTGCCGCTCAGCAGGTTGAGGAGCCAGACGCTTCGCTGCCCCCCGGAGGCCCGGCGCATGAAGAGCACCGTGCTCCCGTCGGGCGAGAGCGTGGGCGACGACTCCTCCACCGGGCTGAAGGTGAGCTGGATCGGGGCGCCCCCGGAGGGCAGGATGGCAAAGAGGTCGCTGCCGCCCGGTGTGTCGGCCACGAACACCGCATAGGGGTCGCGGCCCGGCTCCGCCTTGCCGCGGAGCGGCGGCAGCGAACACCCCGCCACCACCGCGGAGAGCAGCGCGAGCTCACGGCGCACGCGTCACCGTGGAGCGAAGAAGCCACCAGCGCCCGGGATCCACCGCGATCGCGGCCGGCGCCCGCGCGTAGGCCGGGAGGAAGACGCGCGTCTCCCGGCCGTTCACATCCACCCGCTCGGTGCGCCCGTCGATCGCGAGCTCGAGCCCCGGCAGCGCGTACACCCCCCACTCCGGCTTCTGCGTCTGCCGGATGAGGAGCGAGAGGCCGGCCGATCCGTAGCTCCACTGCACGTCGAGCACCGGGTAGCCGGGCTGGGTGAGCGACTGCCGGAAGTACCAGCCGAGGTCCCGGCCAGCCGCCTCGCTCATGACGGCGGCGAAGTCGGACGAGAGCGCGTTGCCGTTCCGGTAGCGCGCGTAGTAGGACCGGATGCCGCGGAAGAAGGCGGAGTCGCCCACGAGCCCGCGGAGCTGGTGGAGCACCCACGCACCCTTGGGATAGTTGTTGGTGTTCAGGAGCCCCATGAGGTCGGTGGCGGCGGAATCGAGGATGGGCCGATCGGTCACCGGGTTCGGACGTGAGCCGCTGCTGTCACGGACCTCGAAGACGCTGGCGGCGGCGGCGCCCATGGTGTGCCGGAGCGCGCTGTCGCCGCCCACGTGCTCGTCCCAGAGCGCCGCGAAGTAGGTCGCGAACCCCTCGCTCAGCCAGAGGTGATGCCAGTCGGTCTCGGTGACGCCATCGCCGAACCATTGGTGCGCCGTCTCGTGTGCCACGATCCGCTCGGTCATCCGGTGGTCGCGGTAGAGCCGGTCACCGTAGAAGATCGCGCCCGCGTTCTCCGCGCCGCCGAAGATGGTGCTCGACTCGACGTGGGCGAGCGAAGGATAGGGGAACGGCCCGACGAGGCGGGTGAACCAGTCCACGATCTCCGCCGCCCGCCGGAACGGGCCGCTCACGGCATAGGCGGAGTCCTGCGGGTAGCTCCACACCGTCACCGGCACGCAGGGCGGCGCACAGCTCCTGCCGCGGAGCGACGTGACGGTGAGCGGCCCCGCGCCCACCACCATGTTGTACACCGGGATCGGCTGGGGCATGCGATAGCGCCAGGCGGTGCGCCCACTTGCCAGGGTGTCGGCACCATCGAGCGTGCCGTTGGCGATGGCGCGCCAGCCGCGCGGCACCTCGACCCGGAGGCGTGCCGTCGCCTTGTCGGCGGGGTGATCCTGCGCGGCGAACCAGCGATGGGCACGGTCGGGCCAGTTGTCGGCGAAGGCAGTACGGGCGCCATAGGGGTTGTGGCCGATGATGAGCCCGTCGCGCACCGTCCCGGTGTACTCGAGGCGGGTCACGACGGTGTCGCCCACGGCGCGGGCCTGCGGGAACTCGATGACCGACCCCTCGCGCCGCCACTCCCCGCGCACCAGGCGCCGCTCCCCGGCCAGGGCGGCCCGGGTCACCCGGAGCGACGTGTCGAGCTGGAGCCGGATCGGCCCGGGCCCCGTGATGCGCCAGGTGATCGCGGTCTCGCCCCGGATCACGGACCCGGTGTCGGGAACGGACACGCTGATGTCGTAGTGCAGTGCGTCGTGGACCGGATGCAGCGTGTCGGCCCGGACCGCGAGCGGGTCCTGCAGCAGGAGGAGCAGGGCCAGCATCAGGGCGCCTCCGCATCGACGGCGAAGCGCGCCGCGACAATCGGGGTGACGTACTTGGCCACCGTGTCCACGTGCACCGGGTGGGCGAGGTACCGCTCGACCGCCGCGACGTCGTCCACCGCCACGATGAGCACCCAGGGCCACTCGTCGGCGGTGGGACCCACGTTCGGGCCGAAGGTGAGGCCGCGGATCTCCCGGACGGCGCCGCGCAGCGCCAGGAGGGCTCGGCGCGCGTCCTCCACCTGCAGGGGCGAGGCGGTGTCGTGAAAGCGGAACAGCACGACGTGATGAATCACGACGTCACCGGCCCAGGGTCTTTCCGTAGAATCCCATGATCCGCTCCCAGGCGCGGTCCACCTGCGGCCCCTCGGATCCCATGCGTCCCGGCTTGAGGAAGCCGTGGCCGGTGCCGGGATAGATGTCGTACTCGTACGACTTGCCGAGCGACCGGAGCGTGGCGGAGACCGCGGGCAGGGTGGCGTCGATGCGGGCGTCGTTCTCACCGTACACGCCGAGGATCGGCGCCCGGATGCGCGCGAGCGCGGCGCTGTCGGGCGGTGGGCCGTAGCAGACGACCGCGGCCCTGAGTCCCGGGTTCCGCGTGGCGTACGCGAAGCTCTGCCCGCCGCCCCAGCAGAACCCGATGGTGCCGATGTGGTCGCGCTCGACGGCCGGGAGGCCGTTCACGTAGGCGTACACCGCATCGAGATCGGCGGTGATGCCGTCGGGCTGGAGGAGCGCCACGAGCTTCCGTCCCGAGTCGGCGCTCGCCGGTGACGGCCCGAAGCGCGACGAGAGGAGATCCGGCACGATCGCGACGTAGCCCGCCTTCGCGAGGCGGTCCACCACGGTCGGCTCCCAGTCGGTGAGACCGAAGATCTCGTGGATCACGATCACCGCCGGCGCCTTCGTCTTCCGCTCGGGATAGGCGACGTAGGCCCGGATCGAGTCGGACCCGCGGCGGACCTCGACCCATTCGCCGTGGGTGGTCGCGGCTCCGAGGGCGCCGCGGGGCGGCGCGGACGACGGGGCCGAAGCCGCGCACGCGATGGCGGCGCCGACCGGCATGGCGATCGCGGCGACCACCGCGTACGACCAGATCCCGCGCAATGTCGGATGCATGATGCCTCCTCCTGGTTATCGGCCGAACAGGCGGGAGAGGACGCCCCCCTGCAGGACCGCCTCGAAACCGTAGGCCAGCTCGTCCATCGAGGCCGGCCGCTCCGCCGGCTGGAGCGCGAGGGTCCGCGTGATCAGCGCCTCGAGCCGGCCGGGCAGTTCCGGCCGCACCTCGCGGATCGGCACCGGCGCCCCCTTGAGCCGGGCGATCATCGTCTCCTGCGCATTCCGCCCCTTGAACGGCAGCTCGCCGGTGAACATCTCGAAGGCCAGGACGCCGATGGCGTAGATGTCGCTCCGGCCGTCGAGCGGCTTGCCGCGAATCTGCTCCGGGCTCATGAACTCCGGCGTGCCGAGGACGATGCCGGTCTGCGTGAGCTTGGCGACCTCGGCGCCCGCGCGGCGCTGCTTGGCGAGCCCGAAGTCCATCACCACCGCCCGCATGCCGATCTTCTCGCGGGCATCGGGCACCAGCATGATGTTCTCGGGCTTGAGGTCCCGGTGAATGATGCCCAGGTCGTGCGCGTGCTGCAGCCCCCGGCACATCTGGGCGAGCAGGGGGATGCCCTCGTCCACCGGCAGGCGGCCGCGCCGAGTCTCGCAGTCGCTCAGCGATTCGCCGGGGAGGAATGGCATGACCAGGTAGAGCAGTCCCTCCGACGGGTGCCCGACCCGGAGGATGGGGCAGACGTTGGGGTGCTCGAGCCGCATGGCGATGGACGCCTCGCGCTTGAGCCGCTCCACCGACGCCGGATCGCGGGAGAGACGAGGCGTCAGCACCTTGATCGCCACGCTCCGGCCGTCGGTCTCGTCCTCCGCCTGATAGACGAAGGCCATCCCCCCCTCACCCACCTTGCGCACGATGCGGTAGCGGCCGTCGAGCGTCTGCCCGCTCAGCGTGCGGAAGCGCTCGCGCTCGGCCAGCTCGCTGGGCGAGGGGGGCTGGGTCGCCGGCTCGGTCACGCGCGCGGGAGGGACGGACCCGGCGGACGGGGCGGACGAGGCGGACGAGGCGGACGAGGCGGACCGGGACGACGGGGCCGTGGGGCGATCGGCGGGGGCGACTTCAACGAGCGGCGAGCCGTCCCGCGTGCAGAAGCGGGCCGGTGACGCGTAGCTGGCCTGGCACCGCGGGCAGCGGCGATTCAGCACGGGGTCAGTCCCGGTAGCGGTTCCGGCCTTCGCTCTTGGCCCGGTACAGGTGATTGTCGGCCAGCTCGAGGAGCGAGCGGCCGTCGGTGATGCGTTCGTCGGGGAAGGACGCGAGCCCGATGCTGATGGTGACGTGCACCGGCCGCCCCGGCTCCCCGAACTCATACGCCGCCACGCGCTTGAGCACGCGCTCGGCGAAGTTGCGCGACTCGGCGCTGGTAGTCTCCGGCAGCAGAACGACGAACTCCTCCCCCCCGTATCGCGCCACAATGTCAACCGAACGCTGCTCTCGCTTCAGCAGATTTGCCAGCTGCTTGAGCACCCGGTCACCCACCAGGTGCCCATAGGTGTCGTTGATCTGCTTGAAGTTGTCGATGTCCACCATCATGCCGGTGAGCATGGTAGCGTAGCGGGCCGCTCGATCCATCTCTTGCTCCAGCTTTTCCATGAGTGCCCGGCGATTGAAGCAGTTGGTGAGAGGATCGGTCTCCGCCAGGTGGCGCATTTGCTCCTGACCCAGCACGGCATTCTCCAGGTCGTACGCCCGCTCCAGTGCCGCGACCGCGGCGTTGGTGACCTCCTCGGCGAACTGCACGTCGTGCTCGTTCAGCGGAGGATCCTCGCTTGTTGTCCTGAGGAAGAAGACACCT
>JAICVB010000132.1 GCA_025935545.1 Gemmatimonadales bacterium | reverse complement strand
GGGCTCGTCGGGGAAGGAGCGCCGCCCGCCCAGGTAGACGTTCTTGGACCAGCCTTCCACCAGGTGCGGCAGGCTCTCGTACATCCGCGTCTCCATCAGCGACTCGGCAAAGGCGAACCAGCTGCGAAGTCCCGCCCGGAAGAACGCCTGCGCCAGTGCCAGGTCCTCCGCCACCTCGCCGCGGACGGCGGCATGCGTCCCCACCCGCTCGTACGACGCCCGGCGCACCATGATGAACTGGCCGTTGGCGATGACGTCGCGCGCGCGGCGCGCGCGGTTCACCGCGTCCGGATGGTAGCGGATACCCAGGAGCAGCCAGACCTGCGGCATCACCACGCGCTCCCAGAATCCATCGCAGCGCTGCCGCGGCGCGATGGTGAGAAGATCGGCGTGCTCGGCCATGAGGCCGGCGACGGCGTGCGCAAGCAGGTCGGGCGCGTGCCGGGTGTCGGCGTCGGTGAAGACGAGGATCTCGCCGGTCGCGGCGCGCGCGCCCTGCACGCAGGCCCACGGCTTGCCGAACCAGCCGTCGGGGAGCGGCTCGCCGCGCACCAGCCGGACCCGGGGATCATCGGCGGCGATGGCGGTCACCCGGTCGGCGGTGTCGTCGGTCGAGCGGTCGTCCACCACGATGATCTCGAGCCGCCGGTAGGTGCTGGCCCGCACGCTCGCGAGCACGGTCGCGATGGTGCGCGATTCGTTGCGGGCTGGGATGATGAGGGAGACGGCGGGACCGGCGGGAAGGGCGGGGTAGCGCGAGAGCTCGGGCCGCCGCCGCGCGAGCCGGACGAGCCCGGCGTACGGCGCGAGCCACGGCAGCGCCGCGAGCAGGGCGCGCGGATCCACCGTCGCTACTGCGGCTGGACGATGACCGCCGCGAGCTCCGCCTCGAGGGCCGCGAGCTGGCGATCGATCTCCCCGGGCTCGTGCTCGGTGTCGGGCACCGGCACGCCGTTCTGCGCGAAGAGCGTGGCGACGAGCGCGTCGGTGTAGCCCACCACCGCCACCGCGACGCCCCGGTCGAGCACGCGGTTGAGGCGGAGCATGATGGCCATGCCCTGCCGTGCGCGCATCGCGGCGAGCACCGGCGCCAGGTTCCGGATCAGGAGCTCGCGCAGGTACTGCAGCTCCTCGACCACCTCGCCCGCGGCCAGCCCGCGCGCCGAGGCGGAGCGGCCGTAGTGCTCGCAGGCGCGGTTCCACACCGCGCGTACCTCGCGGCGGAGCGGCCCGACCATGTGCGTGAGGACGTCGATCAGGAGGCGGAACTCCCGCTCGACCGTTGCGCGCTGTATCGTGGGGGCTGCGGTGATGCGGTCGCCCAGCGAATCGGCCCACTGCGCGACCATCGAGTCCCGCATATCGGCGATCACACGACCAGCGGCGAGCAACGCGGGCTGCGAAGCGCGCAAAGCCGTGCTCCAGTGCTCTGAGGACGAGGGAACATATACCGGAGGGATGATGGGGTCAAAAGGAGCCGTGCGGCCGCCGAAGCTCGCGCCGGGAAGCCGCATCGCGCTCGTGGCGCCCGCGGGCCCGCTGGTCGAGCGCGACGACGCCACCCGCGCCGCCGAGCTGTGCCGCGCCCTCGGCTGGGTGCCCACGATCGCGCCGCACGCGCTCGAGAAGTCCGGCTATCTGGCCGGCGGCGACGCCGCGCGGCTCGCCGACCTCAACGCCGCGCTCACCGCTCCCGACGTGGACGGTGTCTGGTGCATTCGCGGCGGCTACGGCATCACGCGTCTCCTCGATCGCGTGGACTTCGCCGGCTTCGCCGCCCGGCCGCGGCCCGTCATCGGCTTCTCCGACATCACCGCGCTTCTCCTCGCGCTCCACCGCGAGACCGGCGTCGTCACCTTTCACGGCCCCACGGCGCGCGCGCCCATGCCGGCGTTCACCCGCCGCCACTTCGAGCGCGCGGTCACGCGCGCCGGCGCGGCCGGCCCGCTCGAGCGCCCGGCCGCGCCGCCCGACGTGCTCGTGCCGGCGCGTGATCGCGTGCTCGCCCTTCGGGGCGGCGTGGCCGAGGGCCCGCTGCTCGGCGGCAACCTGAGCCTGCTCCAGTGCCTCCTCGGCACGCCCTTCATGCCCGACCTCGAGGGAGCGGTCCTCTTCCTCGAGGACGTGGGCGAGGAGGTCTATCGCATCGACCGCATGCTGGCGCACCTGCGGCTTGCGGGCGTGCTGGGCGGCGTGGCCGGTGTCGCGGTCGGGCGGTTCACCGAGGTCGGCCGGCGCGGTGCCGACGGGGTGCTGGGCCTGGAGGAAGTGCTCGACAACTACCTGGCGCCCCTCGGCGTGCCGGTCGCGTGGGGCTTTCCCATCGGGCACATCGACGACCAGTGGACCATGCCCGTCGGCGTGCGCGCCCGGCTCGATGCCGATGCGGGCACCCTCGAGCTGCTCGAGCCGGCGGTCACGTAGTGGCGACGCCGACGCTCTCCACCCACGTCCTCCCCGGCGCGCTCGGCGAGATCTTCGTGGACGTGCGGGCCGCGGGACGATCGCAGCCGCGGCCCGCGGTCGTGATCGTCCACGGCTTCAAGGGATTCAAGGACTGGGGCTTCTTCCCGCCGCTGGCCGGGCGGCTCGCCCGCGCAGGGTTCACGGCGGTGTCGTTCAACCTGAGCGGGAGCGGCGTGGACGCGTCCGGTGAGGCGACGCTCCCCGCGCGCTTCGCCGCGAACACCTACGGCGCCGAGCTGGCCGACCTCGCGACGGTGATGGACGCGCTCGAGCAGGGACGGCTCGGCACGGCGCCACCCGGCGGCGTCGGATTGGTGGGACACTCGCGCGGCGGCGGCATCGCGATCCTGCACACCGGCCGCGACCGGCGGATCCGCGGCCTGGTCACCTGGGCCGCCATCGCCGACGTGATGCGGTGGGACGAGCCGACCCGCGCCGCGTGGCGGCGCCGGGGTCACCTCGACGTCGTGAACGCGCGCACCGGCCAGGTGATCCCGCTCTCGACCGCGGTGCTGGACGAGATCGAGGCGCGCCCGCCATCGCTCGACATCCTCGATGCCGCCGCGGCCATCGAGGTCCCCTGGCTCATCGTGCACGGCACCGCCGATGAATCGGTCGCGGTGGACGATGCGCTCGCGCTGGAGCGGGCGAGCGGCCGTCCGTCAACCCACCTCCTCACCATTCCGGGCGGCAATCACGGCTTCGGTGCCGGCCATCCCTGGCAGCCGCCGGATGACGCGCCGATCCATCACGTGCTGGAGGCAACGGTACAGTGGCTGGCGACGTCGGTGACGTGACGGAGCCCGCGGGGCTCCGCTGGGCCGCCGTCGCGCTGATCGTCGTTCCCGATCCCGAAGCCTTCCTCCTCATCCGCCGAGCCGAGCGGGCGGGCGATCCGTGGTCGGGACACCTCGCGCTGCCGGGCGGCCGGCGGCACGCGGACGATCCCGATCTCCTCGCCACCGCCATCCGCGAGACCCACGAGGAAGTCGGCATCGTGCTCGAGCGAACCAGCTTCGCCCGCGCGCTGCCCGACGTCGTGCCGCGGACGCCCGCGCTCCCGCCCCTGGCCATCCGGCCGTTCGTCTTCACGCTCGCCGAGCGGCCGCCGATCGCTCCCAATCCGGAAGTCGCCGGGACGGTGTGGGTCGAGTTCGCAACGCTCCGTGAGCCCGGCGCGCGTGACGAGCTCGGCATGGAGCTGGGCGGCGCGCACCGCGTCGTTCCGGCGTACCGGACGGCATTCGGTCCGGTGTGGGGACTTACCGAGCGGATCCTGACGCTCTACCTGGGGCCGCCAGCCGCGGCTTGACTTCCCGTCGGGCCCCAGCAAAATTCGGATACCCTAAATCCGGATTTCGCATGGGCGCAATAGCGGCGCAGGCCGTGACCCGATCGGTCGAGGACTACCTCAAGGCGATCTACCGGCTCTCCACCGCCGGCCAGCCGGCCACCACCAGCGCGATCGCCGGGCTGCTCGAGCTGTCGCCGCCGTCGGTGACCGGCATGGTCAAGCGGCTCTCGGAGCAGGGGCTTCTGGCCCACGAGCCGTATCGCGGCGTGGCGCTCACCGCCGCCGGCCGCCGGCTCGCGCTTCGTACCGTTCGCCGGCACCGCCTGGTCGAGTCGTACCTCGTCGCCTACCTGGGCTACAGCTGGGACACGGTGCACGACGAGGCCGAGCGCCTGGAGCACGCGATCTCCGACGAGCTGGCCGAGCGGATGGCCGCGGCGCTGGGGAACCCCGGCGTGGACCCGCACGGCGACCCGATCCCCACCGCCGACGGCGACATCGCCGAGGTGACGGGGGTGCCGCTCAGCGACGTGCCGGAGGGCGTCGCGGTCGAGGTGCGCCGGGTGGATGAGCACGATGCGGAGCGCCTCCGCTACCTCGCGTCGCTCGGCCTGGTGCCCGGCGCGCTGGTGACGGTCACCGGTCGCGAGCCGTTCGGTGGGCCCGTCATGCTCCGGACCCCGGCGGGTACGCACGCCCTGGGGCCGAGCCTCGCCGGTGACATCCTCTGCGGGAGGCCGGCCGAATGAACGCCGCGTCCACGCCCCCGATCGAGGAACTGTCCGGCTGGCGCCGGCCCCGGCGCTCGCCCAGCCTGCCCGAATCCCACCGGAGCATCCGCGTCCCGACCGGCGCCGGCTTCTGGCGCAAGGCGCTCGCCTTTGCCGGGCCGGGCTACATGGTGGCGGTCGGGTACATGGATCCGGGCAACTGGGCCACCGATCTCGCAGGCGGCGCGCGCTTCGGCTACACCCTGGTGAGCGTGGTCCTGCTCTCCAACCTCATGGCGATCCTGCTGCAGTCGCTGGCCCTCAAGCTGGGGATCGTGACGGGGCGCGACCTGGCCCAGGCCTGCCGCGACCACTACTCGCGCGCGGTGAGCTTCGCGCTCTGGGTGCTCTGCGAGATCGCCATCGCCGCCTGCGACCTGGCGGAGGTGATCGGCTCGGCCATCGCGCTCAACCTGCTGTTCGGGATTCCGCTGCTCTGGGGGGTGTGCCTCACCGCGGTGGACGTGCTGGCGATCCTGCTCCTGCAGCACAAGGGATTCCGCTACCTCGAGGCCTTCGTCGTGGTGCTGGTGGCGACCATCGCCGCCTGCTTCGCGGTGGAGCTGCTGCTCGCGCGCCCGGACTATGCCGGCGTGGCGCGCGGCCTCGTTCCCACGACCGAAATTCTCCGGAACCCGGCGATGCTCTACATCGCCATCAGCATCCTCGGCGCCACCGTCATGCCGCACAACCTCTACCTGCACTCCTCGATCGTGCAGACCCGCGGCATCGGCCCTGATCCGGCCGCGAAGCGGGAGGCGATCCGCTTCGCGACCTTCGACTCCACCGTGGCACTCCTCTTCGCCTTCTTCATCAACGCGGCGATCCTGGTGCTCGCGGCCGCCACCTTCCACACCAGCGGCAACCACTCCGTCGCCGACATCGGCGACGCCTACCACCTGCTCACCCCGCTCCTCGGCACCACCATGGCGAGCGTGCTCTTCGCGGTGGCGCTCCTCGCGTCGGGCCAGAACTCCACCATCACCGGCACGCTCGCGGGCCAGATCGTGATGGAGGGGTTCCTCGACATCCGGCTGCCGCCCTGGCTCCGCCGGATGATCACCCGGCTCATCGCGATCATCCCGGCCGTGATCGTCACCGCCATCTACGGCGAGCGGGGCACGGCCTCCCTGCTCATCCTGAGCCAGGTGATCCTGAGCCTCCAGCTCTCCTTCGCGGTGGTGCCGCTGGTGCAGTTCACCTCCGACCGCCGGAAGATGGGCGCCTTCGTGAACCGCCCCTGGGTCATGGGAGCGGCCTGGGTCGTGACGGCCGCCATCGTGGGCCTCAACCTCTGGCTGCTGGTGGGCGTGGCGCGGGAGTGGCTGGCCTGAAGCCGGGCCCGCTCCTGCTGGCGCTCCTCCTCCCGCCCGCCGTCTCCGCGCAGCAGCCGGCG
>JAICVB010000084.1 GCA_025935545.1 Gemmatimonadales bacterium | reverse complement strand
GGCGTCGTACACGAAGACCGCGACCGCGGCCAGCACGAGCCCGAGCACGACGGCGAGGCCGATGACGCGGAGCAGCTTCCGCCGGATCGGCTGGCCCCGCAGGAGCGTCGAGATCACCGCGCCGCCTCTCCCTCGACGCGCGAGGCGAGGGCCAGCACCCGCGAGCTCAGCTTCACGCCCGAGTGCCGGAGCGCGTCCAGGTTCACCTCGAACCGGACGGTCCGGTCCCTCACCACGAAGCCGATGGCGCCGCCCGCGTCGGTGAACTGCGCGCCGTCGCCCACCGTGAGGACCGGCCGGTCACTCAGATCGGAGAGCCACGGCTCGATCTCCGAGCGTCGGTCGCCGCCGACGAACGCAAGCTGGCACGGGCCCGCCTCCGCCCGGTTGGCGGGCCGGAGCACGCGCACCGGCCGGCCCAGCACCGTGCGCCCGGCCACCGTCCGGTCGAGGACCGCCCCGAACGGGTCGTGACCGAGGACGCAGATGACGAGGTCCCCGGCGGCCTCGGATCCGCCGCTGCCCGGCCAGGCCGCGTAGCGGGCGAAGTTGAGCAGGTAGGCCGCCTTCACCTCGTATTCAGGATGGGCCTCCTGCGATCGCAGGCCGCGCGCGGTGAGGGCGAAGAGGGAGAGCGCGGCCAGCGACCGGCACCGCCGGGGATGCTTCAGAAGCGCCATGTCAGCTGCAGCTGCCCGCGTCGCGGCAGATAGTGCTCCCCGGGGAACTCGGCATGCCGCCGTTGCAGCAGGTCGCGGCCCACCACGGCGAGCGTGAGCCTGGGCGACGGCGACCAGCCGAGCCGCGCATCGGCCTCCGCGTAGGGCCCCACGCGGGGATTCCGGAGCGGGGAGGTGTACCGCCCCGAGAGCGTGAGGGAGACGCCGCCCGGGAGCGCGGCGTAGAGACCCAGGCCGGCCTGATGCTCGGGGCTCAGGCCCGGGTTGACGTTCGGGGTGGTTCCCGCGGCCGCGTCGACGTCGAGGGTGTCGGCCATGTCGAGGAAGGTGTAGCTGCCTCGCACCTGGAGCCGCGGGGCGGGGCGCCAGATGATGGCGGCGGTCCCGCCGGCGCTGTGCCCCTTTCCGAAATTCGTGATCGTCACCGGCTGGATGACGTGGCCGTCCTCCGCGAACGGCGCCCCGGGCGTGAGGGTCCGCAGCTCGTCGTACCATCCGTAGTAGCCGGAAAGGTCCACCGAGAAGTGCGCCGACAGTTCACCGCGATACCCCAGCTCGGCCTCGACGAGCCGCTCCGACGCAAAATCGGGATTGCCCCGAACCTGGAGGTAGGTGGGCGGTGAGGTGGGGAAGCCGCCGGCGATGAACCGGATGTCGGCATCGAGGCGCGACGGGGACCGTACCGGACTGGAGAGCGCTCCCCAGAACGTGTGCCGCGATCCCGGCGTCCACCGGAGCCGCGCTTCCGGCTGCAGCTCGATGCCGGTGTAGGAGTTCCACTCCACCTTGCTGCCGACGGCCAGCGCCACTCGCGCGGGGACCAGCTCGATGTCGTCCCGCACGTAGACCATGGCGAGGTGGGTCGTGCGCTGGGCCGGGTCGAGCGCGGTGGTGAAGGTCCCGTCGAGGCCGCCGTCCGCGATGCGGTAGCCCGCGCCCCACACGATCGAGTGACGCCGGCCGGCCAGGAAGCGGTGCTGCAGCTCGATGTCGCCGATGTTGACGGCGGTGCGCCCCACGCTCGGCTGCTGGTCGCGCACGGTGCGGTCGAAGTAGGCCTGGACCTGGAGGTCGGAGGCCTCGCCGGTCTGCCGGCTCCACCGTCCGAGCAGGTTGAACCCGTTCAGGTCCACCGGCCCCGTCACGCTGCGCGCGAAGGGCGGATCCGGGAGGGCCTCGCGGACGGTCTGCTCGCTGGAAGCGCGGTAGGCGTCGCCCTGAAGCGTCAGGTGGGTCCGCGCGCTCCGGTCGAGATCCATGCGGAAGCCGCCGCCGCCGCTCTGCCACGCGTCCTCCGCGTCGCTGCCATCGGCCAGCTCGATCGGTTCCCGGTCGAGATAGGTGCCGTAGAAGCGGATCGCGCCGCTCCGGCCCAGGGGGAGGCCGTAGCGCGCGGTGGTGTTGATGTGCTGTTCGGTGCCGGCGCGAACGCCGACGAGCCCGCCCGTTGTCGAGGTGGCCGCGCGGGTGACGACGTTGATCACGCCGTTGACGGCATTGGAGCCCCAGAGGGTGCCGCCGGGGCCCAGGATGACCTCGATGCGCTCCACGTCGTCGAGGGGCATGATCTGGGAATCCCAGAAGACGCCGGCGAAGAGCGGCGAGTAGATCGCGCGTCCGTCGACCAGCACGAGCAGCTTGTTGGTGGTGAAGTCGGCGAAGCCGCGGGACGTGATGGACCAGTTCTGGGCGCCCAGCCGCTCGACCTGCAGCCCCGGCGCGAGCCGCAGGGCCTCGGGCAGCGACGTCGCCCCGGCGCGGCGGATGTCGTCCTGCGAGATCACGAAGACGGCGGCCATCGCCTGGCCCACGTTCTCGGGGCCGCGCGACACGGAGGTGATCTTGACCCGGGCGAGCTGCTCGAGGTCGAGATCGGCGAGCGAGTCTCCCTGGGAGCGCTGCTGGGCGGCCGCGGCGGAGCTGGCGAGCGCCAGGAGGCACGCGACACCGACCCGGCGGCGCATGTCAGCCGCGGCCGAGCAGGTCGCGGAGGCTGGCCAGCAGGTCGCTCTCGGCGAAGGGCTTGGGCAGGAACGCGCGGGCCGGCCGGGCCGCGAGATCGGGCTCCCAGTCCGAGGCGTATCCCGAGATGTAGAGGACGGGGAGCTCGGGGTCGTGGCGCGCCAGGTGCTCGCCGAGGCTGCGGCCGCCCATGCGCGGCATGCGCAGGTCGGCCACGACCGCGTCGAAGCCCGTCACCTCCGCCAGCCGCTCCAGCGCCTCCAGGCCGTCGGCGGCCAGGACGACGTGGTACCCGGCCTCCTCGAGCATGCGGCCGACCACCTGGCGGAGGAGCTCGTCGTCGTCCACGACGAGGACGCGTCCCAGCGCCGGGCTGACGCCGGGGTAGGGTGACGGTCGGGGCGCCGGCTCCCACGGCTCGGGGCGGTCGGTATCCTGGAAGAGCGCGATCGCGGCTGTCATGGGTGTGGCCGGAAGAGGTTGGGGTCGTGGTTCCGGAAGTTACATCCGGCGGGGTCGGGGTCAATGCGATACTATTTGGGCGACCGGTCCCGGGAGGCGTGAATGGCGGCGGGGAAGACGGCGAAGAAGTCGGTGCGGCGCAAGAAGCGGCCCGAGGGGGCGCCCCGCTCGCGCGGCATCGCGGCGGACGCGCTGGCGAGCGGATCCCCACCGGCGGCCGTGAGCCGGCTGGCGGTCGCCATCGAAGGCGACGGCGGGAGCGTGCTTGCGACCTACCGGGATCCGCTGGGCGGCAACTGGCAGCTCTTTGCGGGGCTCCCGATCGACCTCGTCGAGCCCACGCCGTACCAGCGCGACCTGTCCGATCCCCACGTGGCGCGGCTCTGCAGCGCGATCGACCGGCTGGGCCGCTACCTCGACCCGATGGTCGTGGTGCGGACCGACGACGGGCACTACTGGACGCCGAACGGGAACCACCGGCTGGCGGCGCTCCGCACCCTGGGCGCGCGAGCAACCGTGGCGATCGTGGTGCCGGAAGTGGAGGTCGCGCACCGGATCCTCCTGCTCAATACGGAGAAGGCGCACAACCTGCGGGAACGCTCGCTCGAGGTGGCCCGGCTGGCGGAGAACCTGGCGCAGCTCGACGACCGCCCGGAGCGTCAGTTCGAGGCCGAGTTCGAGGAGGCGGCGCTCATCACGCTCGGGCTCTGCTACATGCAGAACGGGCGATTCGCCGGCGGCGCCTATCATCCGGTGCTCCGGCGCATCGACCGATTCCTGGGCTCGGCGCTGCCGAAGGCGCTGGAGATCCGGCGGGGACGGGCCGAGCGGCTCCTCGAGCTGGAGGAGGCGGTGAGCCAGGCGGTGCGGGCGCTCAAGGAGCGCGGCTTCGAGAGCCCGTACCTGCGCGCGTTCGTGGTGGCCCGGATCAATCCGCTCCGCTTCAAGCGTGGCGCGACCGCGGAGTTCGACGAGACGATCGACCGGATGGTCACGGCGGCTCGGCGCTTCGACGCGGCGCGCATCAGGGCCGATCAGGTCGCGCGCGCCTCCGGCCCGCCCGACGAAGCCGCCGCGCCCTGATGCGGACGCTCGCCACCATCGGCTACCAGGCGACGACGATGGAGAACTTCCTGGGCGCGCTCCGCGCGGCGGGCGTGGACCTGCTGGTCGACGTGCGCGCCGTCGCGAGCTCGCGCCGGCCGGGGTTCTCCAAGACGGCGCTCGCCGCCAACCTGCGCGGGGCGGGCATCGACTACGTGCACCTCCGCGCGCTCGGTACGCCGGCCGAAGGGCGGGTGGCAGCCCGCGCGGGGCGCCACCAGGCGATGCGCGAGATCTTTCTCGATCACATGGAGACATCCGCCGCGCGGGCCGAGCTCGCGGCACTCGCGGACCTCGTCGGGAGCCGGCACGTCTGCATCCTCTGCTTCGAGGCCGACCCCGCCCACTGCCACCGGAGCATCGTCGCGAGCGAGCTGGCGCGCCTCCGCCCGGTGCGCGTGCATCACCTGCGACCGGAGGAGGCATGACCCGGAGCGCCCGCCGTAGCGTGCTCGCGACCCTGATGGTGCCGGCCACCCTTCACGCCCAACGCCCACTCTCCATGGCCGCTCGCTCGACGGTTTACGCGCCGCACGGCATCGTCGCCACCAGCCAGCCGCTGGCCAGTGCCGCGGGGCTCGCCGTGCTGCAGCGCGGCGGCAACGCGGTGGATGCCGCGGTCACCGCCGCCGCGGTGCTCTCGGTGGTCGAGCCGATGATGACCGGCGTGGGCGGCGACATGTTCGCGATGGTCTGGATCGGGAAGGAGCACCGGCTGGTGGCCCTCAATGCCAGCGGGCGCGCGGGCGCGCTCATGACCCGCGAGGAGCTCCTGCGCCGGGGGCGCACGCGGATGCCGGCGGCGGGCGCCGAGACGATTACCGTGCCGGGCGCGCTCGCCGGCTGGGACGAGCTCCTCCGGAAGTACGGCACCATCACGCTGGCCCAGGCGCTGGCCCCCGCGATCCGGTATGCGGAGGAGGGGTTCCCCGTCACGCCGGTGATCGCCGCCGACTGGCGCGACCAGACGGACTACCTGAAGCACGACACCGCGGCGGCGGCCACCTACCTCGATGCCGACGGACACGCGCCCGCGGCGGGGACCTGGTTCCGGAACCCCGACTACGCGCGCACCCTCCGGGAGATCGCGGCCCGCGGCCCGGCGACCCTGTACGGTGGTCCGCTGGGAGAGCGCATCGTCAGGCGCGTCCACGAGCTCGGCGGCTTCCTTACGCTCGACGACCTGCGGAAGAACCGGCCGACCTGGGTCGAGCCCATCTCGGTGCCGTTCCACGGGTACCGCGTGTGGGAGCTGCCGCCCAGCAACCAGGGCGTCGCCGCGCTCGAGATGCTCCGCCTGCTCGAGCCCTACGACCTCAAGGCGATGGGCCTCAACTCCGCCGAGTACCTGCATCACCTGATCGAGGCGAAGAAGCTCGCCTACGCCGACCTGGCGCGCTACGTGGGCGACGCGGACCACCTGACGGTGCCGGCCGGCCGGCTCCTGAGCGACGGGTACATCGCCGCGCGGCGGCGGCACCTGGACGAGCACCGCGCCGCCGAGCGCGTCGACCCGGGCGACGCGCTCGCGAGCGAGACGATCTACCTCACCGCCGCCGACTCCGCCGGCAACATGGTCTCGTTCATCAACAGCCTGTTCGACCTCTTCGGCTCGGGGATCGTGGTGCCGGGCACCGGCTTCGCGCTGCAGAACCGCGGCGCGGGCTTCACGCTCGATCCCGGCCTTCCGAACACCGTCGCCCCCGGCAAGCGGCCGTTCCACACGCTCATTCCCGCGTTCGTCACGCGGGACGGGGAGCCGTACATGAGCTTCGGGGTGATGGGCGGCTCCATGCAGGCGCAGGGCCATGTGCAGGTGCTGCTCAACCTGTTCGTCTTCGGCATGGACCTGCAGGCGGCGATCGACGCGGCACGCTTCCGTCATCTCGACGGCACCCGGATCGCGCTCGAGCCGCCGATCACCGACAGCGTGCGCGCCGCGCTCCGGGCCATGGGGCATACCATCGTGGACGAACGGGCGATCCAGTTCGGCGGGAGCCAGGCGATCATCCGGCTCCCGCACGGCTACGCGGCGGGATCGGACCCGCGGAAGGACGGCTACGCTGCGGGCTACTGAGCACCACGCGCGGCCGGCGGGGCGGCGGGCGTGACGGAATCGCTGTCGTCCACCGCCGAGTTCGAGATCCCGCCCGCGGGCCGGCCGGCGCAGGTCGTGCCGCGCCGCTACGACCGGTCGATCGTCGAGGGTCCGCTGGTGAACGCGGTCTGGCGGATCGCCTGGCCCACGATGCTCACCAACATCATCGGCGGGCTGCAGGGGATCGTGGACCACATCCTGGTGGGCCACCTGGTCGGCTTCACCGGCAACGCGGCGATCGGCGTCGCGTGGCAGATCTTCCTCGTCGTCATCATCTTCATCACCTCGATCTTCATCGGGATGAGCGTCCTGGTCGCGCGCTTCGCCGGCGCCGGCGAGGAAGCGAAGGTCAATCGTACGGTATACCAGGCCTTCCTCGTGGCCATCGGGATCTCGCTGCTCATCATGGCCCCGCTGGGCTACGTGCTGGCGCCCACCCTCCTCGACGTCGTGAACGCCACGCCGGTGGTGAAGGCGGAGGCGCTGCCCTTCCTCCGCATCATGTTCATGTTCAGCAGCGGCATGATGGTCTTCTTCATGCTCGGCGGCGCCCTCCGCTCCGCCGGCGACGCGCGGACCCCCATGCGGCTCGGCATCGCGCTCACCCTGCTCAACATCATCCTGAACGTGATCCTCATCGACGGCGTGGGCCCGGTGCCCGCGTTCGGCACCCGCGGCGCGGCCATGGGGACGGTCACCGCGAGTGCGATCGTGTCCGGGTACGCCCTCTTCCGGCTGTGGCGCGGGGGCTGGGCGGTATCGTTTCCCCGGCACGGGCCCTATGGCCCCGACTGGGCGATCATCCGGGCACTCTTCCGCTTCGGGCTCCCGACCGGCATCCAGGGCATCGCGATGAACATCGGCGGCGTGCTCATGCTGTCGTTCATCGGCTCGCTGCCCCAGAGCGCGCCGGCCCAGGCGGCCTTCGCCGTATCCTACTCCCAGCTCTTCTCGCTCATCACGTGGACGTCGGTGGGCCTCATGGGCGCCGCGGCCGCCGTCGCGGGCCAGAATCTCGGTGCCGGCAAGCCGGATCGGGCCGAGCGCTCGGTGCATGTCGCGGCATGGTTCGGGGCGGGGGTGGCCGCGTTCGTGGGGATCTTCTTCGCGCTGCTGCCGCGCCAGCTGCTCGCGATCTTCGGGATGCACGACGCGGCGGCGGTCTCCATCGGCGTGCAGCTGCTCCATGTGCTCAGCGTCTCGGGCTTCTTCATCGCGGTGGCGCTGACGTACACCGGCGGCCTCCAGGGCACCGGGGACACCAAGAGCCCGCTCTACATCTCGATCGTGTCGCAGGTGGTGGTGCCGCTCGGGATCTGCTTCGTGGTGCAGCGGGTGACCACGCTCGCGCCGCTCCACATCTGGCTCGCCATCCTGGCGGGGCACGTCACGCGCTGCGCCCTGAGCGTGGTCCGCTTCAATCAGGGGAAGTGGCGGGGCATCGCGGTGGACATCGGACGCGGCTGATTGCACGCGTTGGAGATCAAGGAGGCTGACATGAGCAGGATCGGGGTGCTGGGGTCGGGCGGGGTGGGCCAGACGCTGGCCGGGGGGTTCCGGACGCATGGGCACGACGTGCGGATCGGCAGCCGCAGTCCGGAAAAGCTGGAGGCGTTCGCGACGGCCGCCGGGGTCGGCCGGGGAACGTTCGCGGAAGTCGCCGCGTGGGGCGAACTGCTGGTGCTCGCCGTGCGGGGCGCGGGCGCCCAGGATGCGCTGACGCTGGCCGGGGCGGGCAATGTCGACGGGAAGGTCATCATCGATACGACCAACCCGATCAGTGACGCGCCGCCGGTCAACGGCGTGCTGCAGTATTTCACCGGGCCGAACAACTCGCTGATGGAGCAGCTGCAGCAGGCTTTCCCCGGGGCGCGGCTGGTGAAGGCGTTCAACAGCGTGAACATGGGCAGCATGGTGAATCCGTCGTTCGAAGGCGGCCGGCCGACGATGTTCTACTGCGGCAACGACCCCGCTGCGCGCGAGACGGTGAGACGCCTCATCGCAGACTTCGGCTGGGAGCCGGCCGACATGGGAATGGCCGAGGCGGCGCGCGCCATCGAGCCGCTGGCCCAGCTCGTCTGCATTCCGGGGTTCCTCCGAAACAGCTGGGCGCAGGCCCTCAGGATGCTCTGGACCTGACGCGGGCGCCGCGCTGAAGGGGGTGAGGCGTGGGGAACGAGCCGGCCGAGGCGTAGCTATCGCGCGCCGGCGCCGCCCCAGGTGGTGCTGTTCTGCGTCGCGTGGTCGGTGGAGTCCTCCAGGGACCGGACGTAGCTCACGAGATACCAGATCGGCTCGTTGGCCACCGCGCGGTAGGAGGGCATGCCGAGCGGGCGGCCCTCGTAGATGGACTGATAGATCTCTCGCGGGGTGCCGCCGTAGCGCCAGCGGCCATCGGCGAGGGTCGGTCCGACGCTGCCCGCGGCACCGTCGCCATGGCAGCCGTCGCAGTTGTAGCGATTGAAGAGGTCGGCACCGATCCGCACGGCGTTCCGGTCGCCGGCGTAGGGATTGCCGCCGCTGTCGGCCGGGAGGATGGCGCCGGCCTGGATGTTCCGCGGGTGCGGGGTCACCCCGGTCCAGGCGACGGAGCTGCCGGCGGCGGCGGCTTCGCGCGTCGCGGGAGGAGCCGGGCGCCGGCCGCAGGCCGCGAGGAGCAGGGCGGGGCCGGCCCAGACCATGATCGCCTTCACGGCATGCCTCCCTTCGCGGCCGTCGCCTTCGGCAGGCTGAACACCCAGACCATCCCGCCCCAGCTCGTGTGCCTCGCGAGATCCACGATCACGTCGGCCGGCGTGCGCGTGTCGTACGGTGCGTCAGCCCGGACGTCGCCCCCGATGAGCGCTCCCATGTCCCCACCCACGCCGGCGTAGATGGCGACGTACTGGCGACCGTCGGGACCGAGGTACGTGATCGGATTTCCCACCACGCCCGAGCCGATCTTGAGCTTCCAGAGCACCGCCCCGGTCCGGGCGTCCACCGCCTTGAACCATCCGTCGAGCGTGCCGTAGAAGACGACGTCGCCGGCGGTCGCGAGGGTGCCGCTCCAGACGGGATAGGGCTCCCGGATGCCCCACACCTTTCGCGCGCCCACCGCGTCCCACGCGATGAACTCGCCGCGGAATCCGCCCGGCCCCGCGTGGTATGGGGCGCTCGCGCCGATGTACGGGGTGCCCGCGATGTAGCTCACTTCGCGGACCTTCCAGTCCATGCACATGTTGTTGGTCGGGACGTAGAAGAGCCGCGTCCGCGGCGAGTACGCGGCCGGGCCCTGGTCCTTGCCGCCCTCGAGCGAGGGGCAGATGTCGCGGGTCCAGCCGGCGCCGCCGGTCTCCTTCGCGGGCACGACCCGCGGGCGGCCCGTCGCGAGGTCCACGCCCGTCGCCCAGTTGAGGTGGATGTAGGGCTCCGCGGAGAGCACCTCGCCGCTTCGGCGGTCCTGCACGTACGCAAAGCCGTTCCGGTCGAAGCGGACCAGCACCTTCCGGGTCACGCCGTGGAGCGGCAGGTCCACCAGGATGTTCTCGTTGACGCCGTCGTAGTCCCAGCCGTCGTGCGGCGTCTGCTGGTAGGCCCAGCGGAGCGCGCCGGTGGCGGGGTCGCGAGCGAGCGTGCTGGTCGCCCACTTGTTGTCGCCCGGCCGCTGCGACGGGTTCCACGGGCCGGGATTCCCCGTGCCGTGATACACGAGGTGGAGCTCGGGGTCATACGTGAGCCAGCCCCAGGGCGCGGCGCCGCCGATCTTCCAGGCGCCGGCCGGCCAGCTGTGGAGCGCCTGAT
>JAICVB010000022.1 GCA_025935545.1 Gemmatimonadales bacterium | reverse complement strand
GCGATAGGGTCCCGCCTCCGCGCCGTCCAGCGTGAAGCTCACCACAGTGTCGGGAGCGCGGCCCGCCTCGACCACCTGCCACGCCGCGTCGCCCTGACCCGACGGTCCCGTGACGCCGATCCGCGGAACCGGCTGGCCCCGCTGCAGCCAGCGAAGCGCGCGGCCCGCGTCGGGGACACCGGTGCCCTGATCGAGGAAGCTGGCCCCGGGAATCGGCCGAGCCGTCACCATGAGCGCCTGGCGGAAGGTGACCGCGTCGGGCATGCGCGGCGCGACGGCGGACCGGAGGACCGCCACCAGCCCGGTGACCTGCGGTGCGGCCATGCTGGTCCCGCCCTCGCGCTCACCGCCGGCATTCCAGCGGGGGACGGTCGAATAGGCCATTCCCGGAGCCAGCAGATCAGGGCGCGCCAGCTCCCCGCCCCGCGCACTGAAGCCGGCGATGGGCGACGGCGCGCCACCCGACGGGTTCGCCGTCAGGAAGACGGACGGCAGCGTGGCGCCGACGGTGATCCCTCGTGAGATGGACGCAGGAAAGCCGATCGTGGAGAGGCCGGGGCCGTCGTTGCCCGCGCTCACCACGAGCACGACCTCGGGATGCGCCGCCAGGACCGAGTCCATCGCGCGGTCGATCCGCGCCCCACCCTCGATCTCGTTGCCCACGCCGAAGCTCAGATTGACGACCAGCGGCAGGCGGCGCTCGGACGCGAACCGGATCGCGTAGTCGAGGGCGCGAATCATGGCGCCGGTCGTCGAGACGCTTCCCTGCGCGTCGTTCGCGATCTTGCAGCCGAGCAGGAAGGCGCCGGGCGCGGCGCCATCGAAGCCGTGGACGCCGCCGATGTCGTGGCCCGCCGCGATACCCGCGACGTGCGTGCCGTGGGCGAACGTGTCGAAGAAGAGATCGAGCCGGGGCGGCCCGCCGGCCGCGGGCGAGGTGAAGTTCACCGCCACGCCCAGGGGTGACGGCTTGCCGGCAACGTGCCAGCCCAAGGTCTCGTGACCCGCGAGGTAGTCGGCGACGGGCCGCTCGTTCGCGAGCGAGCCGTCGCCGTCGGTATCGGCGAAGAGGAGCCAGCCGGCGGACCCTCGCACCACCACGACGGGCAGGGTGTCACCGGTGACGCCGTTGCCGTTCACGTCGCCCGCGGCGGGGCCGAGCGGGAGCTCGAGGAGGCGGCCGCCGTACAGCGCGCCGCCCGACGCGAACGCCGCCACGCGGCCGATGCCGGTGAGCCGGCGGCCGGCGATGGTCACGGCGTCGCGATCGGCTGTGACCGGGACAAGGGGCACCGAGCCTTCGCCGGAGAAGTCGCGGAGGTCGAGGATCTTCCGCTCGCCGGCCGACGTCGTGCCCAGCCCCGCCACGGTGCCGTCGATGCCGCTGTCGAGAATGGCGATCAGGACGCCACGCCCGTCGAACGTGGGATGCTCCCTGATGAACGCATCCACTCCGGTTTCCCGGAGGGGCATCCAGCCGCTGCGCCACGCGTCGGCGGCGGAGCCCGACGCGGCGGTACCGACGGAGACCGTGGCGCGCGCCGAATCCCGGCTCGCGGCCTCAGTGCGTGCCGCCTGCTCCGGCGAGGGCAGCGCGGCCGGATCGATATTGGGCCGCGGGACGGGCGCGATGGCGGGCCGCGCACACGCGGCGGCCGCGACGACGAGCCAGGCGGCGCGACGCATCAGAGGCCGCGAGCCGCCCCTTCAGCGGCGTCGAGTGGCGGCAGGACGAACGGCCCGAGGTGCGGCCCCGGGTAATTCGCCACCACCCTGAGGGCGAAGGCGAGGAGCGGCCGGGTCTCCTCCGGCGTGACGATGGCGTCCACGTAGCCGCGAGCGGCGGCGTACCGCGCGTCGAGCTGCTGCTCGTAGTCCGCCCGCATCGACTCGGCCGCCGCCGCCACGGCGGCGGGCAGGGTGCCACCACTCCGTTCCGCCTTCTCCATCTCGGTGCCGTGCACCGCCATCACGGCGGACTCCCCTTCCATCACCGCCATGCGACCGGTCGGCCACGACAGGATGAAGTCGGGATCGAACCCCTGCCCCGCCATCGCGTAGTACCCCGCCCCGGAAGCGTGGTTCACGGTCAGCACGAGCTTGGGGACGACGGCCGTCGCCATCGCCTCCACCCACCGCGCGCCCGAGCGGATGATGCCGGCGTGCTCCGCCTCCGCACCGACCATGAACCCGCTCACGTCCTGCACGAACAGGAGCGGCACGCGCTCGCGGTTCGCCGTCTCGATGAAGTAGGCGACCTTCTCCGCGGTCTCCGCGTAGATGATGCCCCCGAAGCGGGGCCGCTCACCGGCGCGGCCCTTGATGAGCCCCCGCTGGTTGGCGATGACCGCGACCGGCCAGCCCTCGATCCGCGCGTGCCCGCAGAGCATCTCGCCCGCCACGGCCGGCTGGAACTCGTCGAAGCTGCCGCCGTCGAGCAGGCCGTCGAGCAGGTGCCGGACGTCGTAGGAGAGGCGGTGGTCGTGCGGCAGGAGCTCGTAGAGCGCGGCCGCGTCGCGGGTCGGAGGCACGGCGGCGCGGAGCGGCGGCGCGGCCGCGCGCTGCGGCAGTCGCGCAAGGTACTCGCGGATCCGCTCGATGCAGTCGGCGTCGCTGGCCGCGCGGTAATGCGCCACCGCGCTCAGCTCGGTGTGCGTGACGGCGCCGCCCAGGGTTTCGGCGTCGATGGTCTGGCCGGTGGCGCCCTTGACCAGATTGGGGCCGCCCAGGCCCATGAAGCTGGTGCCCTCGACCATGAAGATCACGTCGGACAGCGCGGGGAGATACGCGCCGCCGGCAATGCAGTTCCCCATCACCGCGCTGATCTGCGGTACGCGGAGGTAGCGCCGCATGATCGAGTTGTAGTAGAAGATCCGGGCGGCGCCGTACTGCCCCGGGAAGACTCCGCCCTGGTACGGCAGGTTCACTCCCGCGCTGTCCACCAGATAGATGATGGGGATCCGCTCCCGCATCGCGACTTCCTGCGCGCGCAGGATCTTCCGGATCGTCTCGGGCCACCACGACCCCGCCTTGACGGTCGAGTCGTTGGCGACCACGACGACCTCGCGTCCCTCCGCCACGCCGACGCCGGTGATGACGCCGGCCGCGGGGGCCTGGCCGTCGTACTGGTCCCAGGCGACCAGGAGCCCGAGCTCGAGCCAGGGCGCGCCCGGATCGAGCAGCTTTTCCACGCGCTCCCGGGGCGGGAGCCGTCCCTGCTCGCGCATGCGGGCGGCGCGCGCCGCTCCGCCCCCTTCGCGGAGCCGCTCGGCCAGCGCGCGATACTCACCGGTGAGCGCGGCGAGCCGGCTTGGCCGGGTTGACGGCGAGGTTGAGCTCACCGGTGCAACCTCAATCCTGAATGTGGGTTGCGGCCCAGGACTCGATGTAATCGATGAGGTCCGTCGTCGGCGTCCCGGGGCCGAAGAGCCGCCCGATGCCCTGGGCCTCGAGGGTTTCCATGTCTTCGCGCGGAATGATTCCCCCGCCGGTGACCAGCACGTCGGCGCGGCCGTGCTGCTCGAGCAGCTGTCGGACCCGCGGGAAGAGGGTCATGTGGGCCCCGGAGAGAATCGAGAGGCCGACGACATCCACGTCCTCCTGCACCGCCGCGCTTGCGATCATCTCCGGCGTCTGATGGAGGCCGGTGTACACGACCTCCATGCCGGCGTCTCGCAGCGCGGCGGCGACCACCTTGGCCCCGCGGTCGTGGCCGTCGAGGCCGGGCTTGGCGACGAGGACGCGGATCGGACGGGAGAGGTGGCGGGGCCGGGGTTCCGGTGCGGTCATCGGCTCGAGTCTCGGGTGCCCACGGGGTCCAGGGAAAGCTCGCCGCGCCGGACGAGCAGCTCGATCAGCTCGGCGACGGATGGCGCGACGGTCACGTCGTCCGGCGCGTGGGAGCCGGACGGCCCGACGAGGGCGGCGCGGAGGCCGGCGGCCCGCGCGCCGGCGACGTCCACGTCGTAGATATCGCCAATGTAGAGTGCCTCAGCCGGAGCGACGCCGAGCGCGGCGAGGGCAACCCTGAAGATGCGCGGGTCGGGCTTCTCCACGCCCGCGGACGCGGAGTCCACCACGACGTCGAAGCTGGACCGGAGCCCCGCGGCGGTCAGCGCTTCCTCCACGCCCCCGTCGCTGTTCGACACCACGCCCAGCCGGAGGCCCGCCGCCCGGAGCCGCCGAAGCGCCTCGACCGTCCGCGGCGCCACTCCGCTCCAGAGGTGCCGCTCGTGGTGCAACCGCCGGAGCGCCGCGGCGACGTCGCGAAGCCGCTCTCGCGCGACGCCGGCCAGGCGAAAGAGGGCATCGAGATATCGCGCGGCTCGCTCGCGTTCGGACGCGGCGCCGCCCTCGACTTCGCGGGCCGCTGGGCCGGCGGCCGCGGCCAGCCCTGCCGCCGTGAGCCGCATGCCGGCCACCGGGGTGACGCCCGCGGCGAGCCGGCCATAGTCGAGGAACAGCAGCGTGTTGCCGGCGTCGAAGAGAACCGCTCGCACGCTCACCGGAAGCGGAGGAGCGCCGCGAGACCGTCGATCCGCGCCGCGGCCTCGGGCTCGTAGACGACGTTGACGTCCACCCGCTGGCGGAGCCCTTCCTCGATGGCGTCGTCGATCACGTCGAGCACCGGCGTCGGCGTGCCCTCGCCCCTCCCGTCCCGCGCATCGACGCCCAGGCCGCCCGTATCGCTGAAGCGGAACCCCGGCATCGCGGCATCCGCGTTCACCAGCAGCGAGCGGACCTGCCCGCGCGCGAGCGCCCGGAGGGTGGGCGCGACTCCGTTGACGGCCCACCCCTCCCCTTCCCGCTCCGCGGCCTCCGCCACCACGTGCCGCTCGGTCGCGCGCTCGAACCCTTCGCGGACCGCCAGCGTCACCTGGTGCACGACGGCGGGCGACAGGTCCTTCGGGTTGAGCCGCGCATGGCCCATCAGCCGCTCCGTGAGGTAGCTGTGCAGGAACGGCTCGACGGCCGCCGCCTCGGTGCCGGGGCCGGCGAGCACGATCCCGTGCGCGGGGTGGCCGCGGTCGAGGGTGAAGAGCTGCCGCGCCACGGCCTCGAGGTGGCGCTGCTTCTCCTCGCGGATGCGATTGTTGTAGGTATGCTCCCCCCACGCGCCGTCGCGGTCCCCGTGAAAGCGGCTCCCCCTCGTGCTGTCGCTCCGGAGGCCCGGGAGCTCGCGGGTCTCGTAGGCCGTGACCTCGAAGAAGCGCGCGCTGGTCCGGTCCACCACCGCCGTGAGGAGGCGGCCGAACTCGTCCTCGACCGACGCCAGCTCGCGCACCAGCGGCCGCGCGTCGATCCCGAGCCGCGACCGGTGCACCACCGGCAGCGGGACCGATTCGAAGAGGCCCAGTCCCTCACAGGCGAAGACGGCGACGCCGTGCGTGGCCGGCAGTGATGCCGGATCCCGCAGCAGCTCCAGGATGCGGCCGAGGTCGCGGCCGACCTCGTCGGCGATGGCGCGCTCGAGGCCCAGGCGCGGCAGGGCCTGCTCCACCTGCTTCGCGCGGTTCTTGAGCTTGATGAGGTACTTGCCGCGCATGCGGTCGCGCGGCTCGAGCTTCAGGTAGCAGGACACGACGCGGTGGTCGCCGGGCTCGATGCGGGTGAGGCGGCCAAGCACCGCCTGCACCGGCGAGCCGGTGGCGGCACGGGGCGGGCGTGGCCGGCTCCGCCGCGCCACCGCGCTGTCAGAAGAAGACCGGTTCACGATAGCTCCCGTAGATCTTTTCGAGGACATGGCGAATCTCGAACAGCGTGCAGTAGGCTCGTGCGCAGTCGAGCATCGCCGGCATCACGTTGCGGCCTTCGGCGGCGGCGGCGCGAAGCGCCTCGAGGCTCTGCTCCGCCCGGGCCGCGTCCCGGCGGGCGCGGAGGGCCGCCAGCCGCTCGTGCTGCGCCCGCTCCGCCTCGTCACCCACCCTGAGAATCTCGATCGGCGCCTCGGCCTCCTCGACGAACTCGTTCACGCCGACGATGACGCGCCGCTGCTGCTCGACCTCGCTCTGGAACCGCATCGACGAATGCGCGATCTGCCGCTGGAACCAGCCCGACTCGATCGCCGTGACGACGCCGCCCTGCGCCTCGATCTCCGCGAACAGCCCCTCCGCCTCCCGCTCCATCGCGTCCGTCAGGGCTTCCACGTAGTAGGAGCCGCCCAGGGGATCGGCCACGTTCGCGATGCCGGTCTCGTAGGCGAGCACCTGCTGCGTGCGGAGCGCGATCCGCACCGACTCCTCGGTCGGGAGCGCCAGCGTCTCGTCGAAGGCGTTGGTGTGGAGCGACTGGGTCCCGCCCAGCGCGGCGGCCAGCGCCTGATAGGCCACGCGCACAACGTTGTTGTGCGGCTGCTGTGCCGTCAGGGTGACGCCCGCGGTCTGGCAGTGGAAGCGCATCTTCCAGCTGCGCGGGTCGGCCGCGCCGAAGCGCTCGCGCAGGTGCCGCGCCCAGATGCGCCGCGCGGCGCGCAGCTTGGCGATCTCCTCGAAGAAGTCGTTGTGGATGTCCCAGAAGAACGAGAGGCGCGGCGCAAACTGGTCCACCTGGAGCCCGCGTTCCACCCCGTGCTGGACGTAGCAGAATCCGTTGGCGAGGGTGAACGCCAGCTCCTGCGCCGCCGTGGCCCCCGCCTCCCGGATATGGTAGCCGCTGATGGAGATGGTGTTCCACTGCGGCGTGTGCTCCGCCGCCCACTCGAACATGTCCACGATGACCTTGAGCGCGGGCTCTGCCGGATAGATCCAGGCGTGCTGCGCCATGTACTCCTTGAGGATGTCGTTCTGGATCGTCCCGCGGAGCTGGGCCGGGCTCACGCCCTGCCGCTCCGCCGCCGCGACGTAGAAGCAGAACAGCATCGCCGCCGGCCCGTTGATCGTCATCGAGGTCGAGACCCGGTCGAGCGGAATCCCGTCGAAGAGCGTCTCCATGTCGGCCAGGCTCGAGATCGCGACCCCGCACTTCCCCACCTCCCCCTCGGAGCGCGGATGATCGGAGTCGTAGCCCATGAGCGTGGGAAAATCGAACGCCACCGAGAGCCCCGTCTGGCCGCGGGAGAGGAGGAACTTGTAGCGGCGGTTCGTGTCCTCGGCGGTGCCGAAGCCGGCGAACTGGCGCATGGTCCAGAGCCGCCCGCGATACATGGTCGGGTGGACCCCGCGGGTGTACGGGTACTCGCCGGGCAGCCGCGTCGCGTCCCACAGGTCGGGGCGGAGATCGAGCGGCGAGTACACCGGCTCGACCTCCATGTCGGACACCGTGGTGAAGTCGCTGTCGTCCCGCACCGGAAGGCGGGCGGCATGGGCGCGCCACGCGGCGACCTCCGCGCGCAGCGCCTCCAGCTCCCGGTCCCGCGACGAATCCGTCATACGCGCTCACCCTGTTTGAGGCTGTCCACCACATCGGCCGCGACGTCATAGGGGCTCACGCGGCCGGCGGCGACGTCGTCCATCCGCTCGCGGATCCAGCGATCGGCGTGCGACTCGTCCCACACCCAGCGGCGCGTCGCCCGATCCACCACCTCGCGCGTCCGGTCGAAGAGGCGCCGGCGGCGGCGCTCCCCGAGCTCCCCGGATCCGGCGAGCCAGGCGTGATGCGCCTCGAGCGAGCGGACGAGCTCATCCACGCCGTCACCCTTGGCCGCCACCGTGAGCGCCACCGGCGGCGTCCAGCGCCCGTCGGCGCCGGCCGGCGCCGCTCCCGCCCGCACCCGGCGGAAGGCGAGGGCGCCGTGATGCGCCGGGATGTTCCGGAGCGCGTTGCCGCGACGAATCCCCAGCGTCACCTCGATTTCCTGCCGCAGCTTCTCGGCGCCGGGCCGGTCGGCCTTGTTCACGACGAAGACGTCGGCGATCTCCATCACACCCGACTTGAGCGTCTGGATGCCGTCGCCCGATTCGGGCACCAGCACCAGCACCGTCGTCTCCGCCATGCGCCCCACATCCAGCTCCGACTGCCCGACCCCGACCGTCTCGAGCAGGATGCGGTCGAAGCCGGCCGCATCGAGCACGTCACACACCTCGCCGGTCGTGGTCGCGAGCCCACCGAGCGAGCCGCGGGTGGCCATGCTGCGGATGTAGACATCGCGGTCGAGCGCGACCGACTCCATGCGGATGCGGTCACCGAGCAGCGCTCCGCCGGTGAACGGGCTCGTCGGATCCACCGCCACGACGGCGACGCGCTGCCCTTCGGCGCGAAAGGCCGACACCAGCCGCTCCACCAGCGTGGACTTGCCGGCCCCCGGCGGCCCCGTGACACCGATCCGGCGCGCGCGCCCCGTGTCGCCGTGGATCGCGCTCAGGAGCTGCTCGAAGCCGGGCCGGGCGTTCTCGACCACCGAGATGGCCCGCGCCAGCGCCGCCGTCTGTCCCGCCCTCAGATCGCTCAGCAGCCGGTCGGCATCCATGCGTGAAAGCTCGCAGGAGCCGACGCAGGGGGCAAGCTACGCGATGCGGTCGGGACCGGGATCCACCGCGGCCGGTACGATGCGGCGGCGGCGGAGGATGTGCTTGATGACGAGGAGGACGAGGAGGCCGGCCACGACGCCGGCGAGGAGCAGGTACTCCACTCGCTTGACGCGGCCGATGAGGGCTTCGGCGCTGCCACCGAGCAGGAAGCCCAGGCTCACGAACGCCGTCGTCCCGAGGGCGACACCCAGGGCGTCGATGGGCAGGAAGCGGCGGAGGTCGAGCCCATGGAGGCCCCAGAAGACCATCGTGGCGTTCTTGGTGCCGTACACGAAGCGCGCCGTGAGCAGCTGCCAGGGGCCGAGCCGCCGCGCGAGCTTCTCGACCTGCGGGCCGAAGCGGCGGTAGATCGCGCCCGCGCGGAAGTGCGGGCCTCGCCAGCGGCCCAGCGCGTACCACAGGCAGTCGGACGTGAAGCTGCCGCCGATCCCGCAGAGGATGGCGAGGGGGAGGTCGAAGAAGCCGAGGTGCGCCACGACGCCCGCCAGCACGAGGCTCAGGTCCCCCTCGAGCGCGGCGCCGAGGAAGATGGCAACCGCCCCATGGTCCTCGATCAGGCGCTGGAGGCTCACGCCGGCGTCACCATCGCGAGGGCCTGATCGAGATCGCGCACGAGGTTCGCCTCGCCGACTTCCGCGAGCAGCGCGGAGCGCGCCATCGCCTCCCGCGGCTGCGCCTGCACGTCCGCGAGGATGACCCGCGCGCCGTCACGATGGAACCGGCGGACGATGTCCCGGAGCGCATTGAGGCCGGTGGAGTCGATCGCGGGCACGTTCCGCATGAGCAGGATGAGGACCCGCGGCGCCGTCGCCACCTGCCCGAGCGTCTCCCGGAACTTGGCCGCGGCGCCGAAGAAGAAGGGCCCGTCCACGGCGTAGATCTGCACGCCGGACGGGACCCGGCGACCTTCGGCATAGAGCGCCATCTCGGGCCCCTCGCGGTCGTTGAACTCCCGCGTCACCCCGCTCACGCTGGTGACCTCCGCCATGCGCCGCATGAAGAGGAAGGCGGCGAGGACCATCCCGACCTCCACGGCGAGCGTGAGATCCACGAACACCGTGAGCAGGAAGGTGGTGAGGAGCACCGCCACGTCGCTCCGCGGCGCCGACAGCTCCGCCCGGAAGGTCCGCCACTCGCTCATGTGATAGGCGACCACCACCAGGATCGCCGCGAGGGTGGCGAGGGGGATCCGGCCGGCCCAGCGCCCGAAGAAGAGCGTGATCAGGAGGAGGGTAAAGGCGTGCGTGATGCCGGCCACCGGCGTGCGCCCTCCGTTCTTGACGTTGGTCGCGGTGCGCGCGATGGCGCCCGTGGCCGGGATGCCGCCGAAGACGGGCGAGGCGATGTTCGCGATGCCCTGCGCGACCAGCTCCATGTTCGAGCGGTGCCGGCCGCCGATCATCCCGTCGGCCACCACGGCCGAGAGCAGCGACTCGATGGCCGCGAGCATGGCGATGGTGAACGCGGGGCCGACCATGGCCTGCGCGGTCGCGAGCGTCACGTGGGGCATCACGGGGCGCGGCAGCGCCGCCGTCAGGTTCCCGAAGCGGCTCCCGATCGTCTCGACCGGGAGGTGGAGGAGCTGCACCGCGAGCGTGCTCACGATCAGGGCGACGAACGGCGCCGGGATCCGCCGGCTCACGCGGGGCCAGGCGACGAGGAGGACCAGCGTACCCAGCCCGAGCGCGATCGCCGCAGGCTGCGCCGTCCCCGCCCCTGCCGCATACGCCCGCCAGCGGCCGATGAAGTCGGCGGGGAGATCGGCGATCGGCAGCCCGAGCAGGTCGCGGATCTGGCCGGTGAAGATGATGACGGCGATGCCGGCGGTGAACCCGGTGATCACGGGGTACGGAATGAACTTGATGGCGCCGCCCAGGCGGGCCAGCCCGAGTCCGACCAGGATGACGCCGCCCATGACGGTCGCGATCATGAGACCGTCGAGGCCGTAGCGCTGCACGATGCCGTACACGATGACGACGAAGGCGCCGGTCGGCCCGCCGATCTGCACGCGGGACCCCCCGAGGGCGGAGATGATGAATCCCGCGACGATGGCGGTGTAGAGGCCGCGTTCCGGTGTCACGCCGCTCGCGATGGCGAACGCGATGGCGAGCGGCAGGGCCACGACCCCGACGATGACGCCCGCGGTGAGGTCGGCGACGAGCTGCCGGCGGGTGTAGCCGCGGAGGGTGGTGAAGAGCTTCGGCACCAGCATGGGCTATCCCGGCCACCGCCGGCGGAAGCGCAGCGGGTTCTGGAAGAGGTGGCTCGGCAGGACGAAGATCACGAGGAACATGCCCATCGCGGCGGTGAGGCCGACCAGGAGCACGGCCAGCCGGTGCGTTCCGAGGTAGACCACGCTCGCCACGAGTGCAATCGTCAGCGCGAAGATGCCGAGCAGGGCGCGGCGGACCTGCTGCGCGAGGAAGCGCTGCAGCTCGAGCGTGTCCCGCGGATGCCAGCGGATCCGCAGCTCCTCCCGCTCGACGCGCTGGAGGAGATCGCGGAGCGTGCGCACGGCGGAGGCGGCCTCCAGGCCCCAGTCGAGGAGCCGGCCGGCACCCTCCCCCTCCCGCTCGGCGAGGCCCGTGAGCAGCCGCCCCGCGGCGCGCTCCACCACCGGCCGGGCGGCGGCGATGGCATTGAACGCCGGATCGTAGCGGAAGCCGATCCCCTCGACCAGCACGGCCGCGCGCGCGAAGTACACGAAGTCGGGTGGCAGCATGAGGGGCCAGTTGTAGAACGTCCGGAGCACCTGCTCCACCACGTGCTGCACCTGGCGCGACGACAGGTCGTCGCGCACCGAGATGGCCAGCAGCTCGCGGGCCGCGTCCCGCACGGTGCCGCGGTCCACCTCCGGGTCGAGGATGCCCAGCTCGTAGAAGCCGTTGATGACGCCGTCGGCGTCGTGGCGCACCGCCGCGAGGATGGTGCGGATGAGGCGAGCCTGGGTCGCACGCTCCACCCGGATCACCATCCCGAAGTCGAGCAGCACCACCCGCCCCGCGGCGTCGACCAGCAGGTTGCCGGGATGCGGGTCGGCGTGGAAGACTCCGTCCTCGAGCATCATCCGGATGTAGACGTCCACGATCGTCGCGAGCAGGGCGTCGAGGCGGAGCTCGCCGCTCCCGAGCCGGTCGTGGAGCCGGTCGATCCGCGTCCCCTCGATGTACTCCAGCACCAGCACCCGCCGGCAGGTGAGCTCCCCCACCACCCGGGGAATCACCACCCGCGCCTCGCCCGCGAGGTTGTGGCGCAGGGTCTCCGCGTTGCGCGCCTCCTCGCGGAAGTCGAGCTCCTGCCAGATCCGCTTCGCGAACTCGTTGACGATGGCGCTCAGCGCGCGGACGTGGTGGCTCGGGAAGAGGACGTTGAGCACGAAGAGGATCCGGAAGGCCACGTCGAGGTCCTGCCGGACCAGCTCGTCCACGCCGGGCCGGAGGATCTTGACCACCACGTCGTGGCCGTCGTAGCTCGCGCGGTGGACCTGTCCCAGCGACGCGGCGGCGAGCGGCACCGGGTCGAACCGCTCGAACACCTGGTCCACCCCGCGGCCCAGCTCCTCGGCCACGACCTGCTCGGCGATGCCGGGCGCGAGGGGCGGGACCCGGTCGCTCAGGGTGCCGATGGCCGCGAGGTACGGCTCGGGCAGGAGGTCGGCGCGAGCGGCGAGCACCTGCGCCAGCTTGATGTAGGTCGGGCCCAGGGCCGCGAGCGTCCGGGTGAGGCGCTCGGCGCGGCGGCGGTGCCCCGCCTCGGTGCGCCGGGCGCCGCGGCCGAAGAGGAGGAACCGGTGGCGATCGCGGGCGAAGGCCAGCATGTAGGGCAGCAAGCGGCTGAAGACGACGGGTCCGCGCATCAATGGAGGAGGAGGACCCGGGCGAGGAAGAGGACCAGACCGAAGCCGAAGACGTCGGTGAAGGTGGTGACGAAGATCGACGACGCCACCGCCGGGTCGATTCGCATCCGGTGGAGCAGGAGCGGGATCACCGCGCCCGAGGCGCCCGCCACGATCAGGTTGCCCACCATGGCGAGGCCGACCACGAGGCCGAGGGTGGCCCCGCCGGTGTGGGTCAGCAGCGCCACCGCGGCCACCAGCGCGCCGTTCGCGAGTCCGTTGAGCGCCCCGACCACCAGCTCGTTCACGATGACGCGCCGCGCTTCACCCGCCGCGACCAGCCCCAGGGCCACGCGCCGGACGGTCACGGCGAGCGCCTGCGTGCCGGCGTTCCCGCCCATCCCCGCGATCACGCCGAGCCACGCGGCGATGAGTGGCAGGCGGCCGATGACGTCCTGCTGGGCGTCGATCACCGACTTGGCCACGAACGCCGTGAGCAGGTTGATCAGCAGCCACGGCAGCCGGCTCCGCACGGCCGCCACCACGTCGCTGCTGAGCTCGCCGCTCACCCCGCCGAAGCGAAGCAGGTCCTCGGTGGTCTCCTGCTCGACCACGTCGGTCACGTCGTCGAAGGTGACGCGGCCGATCAGCCGCCCGGCCGGGTTCACCACCGGCACGCTCGCGAGGTTGTAGCGCGCCATGACCCGCGCGACCTCCTCCTGGTCGAGGTCGGGTGCCACCCGGATGTCGGCCTCCTCGAGGAATTCCCGGACCGGCCGGTCCGGGGCGCTGGTCACGAGCTGCTTGAGCGGCAGGGTGCCGACGAGGATGTCACGCCGGTCCACCACGAAGATCTGGTAGAAGTCCTCGACCTCCTCGCTCCGGCGGCGGATCTCCTCGAGGGCCTCGGCAACGCTGTCGGTGTCGCGCACCTTCATGAGGTGCGTCGTCATGAGGCCGCCGGCCGTCTTCTCGTCGTACCGGAGGAGCTGGTCGACCTCGGCCCGGTGCTCGAGGCCGGCGAGGATGTGTTCCTGGGTGACCGGATCCAGCTCGCCGATCAGGTCGGCCGCATCGTCGTCCTCGAGCTCGTCGACGATCTCCGCGGCCTGCTCGGGCGCGAGCGCGGCGAGGGTCTCGCCGGCGTGCTCCTCCACCGGCATCTCGGCCAGCGCCTGGCTCGAGAGCTCCGGCGGCAGGGCGCGCACGGCGGCGACCCGCTCGTCCTCGTCCAGCGACGCCAGCACGTCGGCCAGGTCGGCCGGCTCCAGGTCGTGGGCGCGCTCGACGAAGAGCGCCATGCGCCCCGTGCGCACCAGCTCCGCCATCGCCGCCGCGTCGAACGGCGGGGCGCTCATGATCCGATTCCCGGCAGGACCTGCGGCGCCGCCGCGCGGCGGATGAGGAGCCGTTCCACCCGCACGGGGCTCGCCTGCAGCACGTCCACCTCCAGCCCGGCGAGCGCGAACCGCTCGCCGGCCGCCGGGATGCGGCCCGCCGCTTCGGCGACGAGGCCGGCGAGGGTCGTCGCGCCGAGCCGCGGGAGCGTCACGCCGAAATGGGTCTCGACCGCCTCGAGCGTCGTGGTGCCGTCGGCTTCCAGGAGCCCGGGTGACCCGGGCGGCACCGCGGGCGCGCGGCCGTCGTGCTCGTCGAAGATCTCGCCCACGAGCTCCTCGAGGAGGTCTTCCAGCGTCGCGATGCCGAGGGTGCCGCCGAACTCGTCGATCACGATGGCGAGGTGCCGTCGCTCGCGCTGCATGTCGAGGAGGAGGTCGCCGCAGGTCCGCGTGGCGGGTGTCACCGCCACCGGCCGAACCGGCAGGGGATCCCCGGGTCGCAGCTTGAAGAGGTCGAACGCGTGCAGCATCCCCACGATCTCGTCGAGGGTGCCGCGGTACACCGGCATCCGGCTGTAGCCGCTCTCGGCAAAGGCCGCGGCAATGGCGCCGAGGGACGCTCCCTCCGCGACGGCGGCGATGTCGGTCCGCGGCGTCATTACCTCCCGCACCTGCCGCTGCGAGAAGGTCATGACGCCGCCGACCATCTGGAACTCCTCCTCCGACGCGACGCCCCCCGCCGCCCCCTCGCGCCAGATCGCGCGCAGGTCGAGTCCCCGCCCGCGCCGGCGCGCGGGCAGGAGGAGCGCGAGGAGCGCCGACCACGGCCGCACCACCGGCAGGAGCCGCGAGGCCACCGCCTCCGCCCGCGGGCGGCTGAGCCACCGCGGGATCAGGTATCCCGTCACCAGCGCAAAGGTGACCGTCACGGCGGCCAGCACCGCCGTGGAGCGCAACAGCGCCGACGCGCCGACCACGCCCGGCAGCGACGCGCCGGCGAGGATCAGTCCCAGCGACGTGGTGGCGGACGCGGCCGTGAGGTAGTGATCGGCTTCGGCCAGCCAGCCGAGGGACGGGCCGGCCCCGCGAAGCCGGCGCGAGACGGTTCGGGTGAGCTCGCGGCGGCTCACAGTCATGAGGGCCGCGCCGGCGGTTGCGCCGAACCCGGTGAGGACGAGGCCCAGCGCGAAGACGATCCAGGTCACGGTGCCGCCCCGCGCGAGAGGGCAGGTTCCGCGGCGGAGGCGGGGCGCACGGCCACCCGGCCGACCCGGCGCCGCACCACCTGCTCCACGACCAGCTCGTACCCGCCCACGGTGAGCCGCTCCCCGGCGCGGGGAACACGGCCCAGCTCCGCGAGCACCAGGCCGCCGACGGTGCTCACATCCTCGCGCCCGAAGTCGTGGCCCAGGGTGGCCTCGAGCTCGGCCAGCGGCGTGCCGCCCTGCACCCGGTAGCCCAGGTCGCCGAGCGCCACGATGGGGGCGACTTCGTCGGTGTCGTACTCGTCCTGGATCTCGCCGACGATCTGCTCGAGGATGTCCTCCAGCGTGATCAGCCCGGCGGTGCCCCCGAACTCGTCCACCACGATTGCCAGGTGGCCCGCCGTGCGCTGGAAATCGCGGAGCTGGCGGTCGAGCCGCTTCCCTTCCGGCACGTACGCGGCGGGACGGACGAGGGTCTGCCAGGGGGCGCTGGGATTGGGTCCGGCACTCGGCAGCATGTCCTTGGCGTAGAGGACGCCGGCCACCGCGTCCGGGCCGCCGTCATAGACCGGGAGCCGCGCGTGCTCCGAGGAGCGCAGCACCGCGACGACGTCGTCCCGCCCGTCGGCGAGATCCACCGCGACCACGTCGATGCGCGGCGTCATCACCTCGGCGACCGTCATGTCCGCGAGCGAGAAGACGCCCAGCAGCATGTCGCGCTCGACGGCGGCCGAGTCCCGGCGCTCGGGCTCCGGCGCGGCGTGCTTCCCGCGCGCGTCGATCCAGGCGACGATGCGGAGGAGCGGCGTGAACGGCGCGAGCGTGGCGGCCGCGGCCCGGCGGGCGGGGACGGTGAGATCGGGTGCCAGCGCGGCGAGCAGCCGCGGCAGGAGGTCGCCGACCGCCCAGAGGAGGCAGGCGGCGATGAGCAGCCGCATGAGACCGGCGGCCGGCGAGCGCATCCACCAGGCCACGGCGAGCCCGGCCGCGACGCCCGCCAGCGCGAGGAGGGCGAGGTGCGCCACATGGAGCCGCCGTGCGAGGGTCAGCTCGCTGCCCTCCTCCCGCACCTGCGCCGCCAGCATGCGTGGCAGGTCGGCGTCCGCCTCGGCCGCGAACGCCAGCCAGCCGGCCCACAGCGCGAGACCCGCCATCAGGAGCGGGGCGATGTACTGGTTGAGCGCGCTCACGCGAGCCGATCCACGTACCGCTCCTGCCGCCGCCACATCGGGGATCGGGTCCGGCCGTCCCCGTCCGGATGATCGTAGCCGAGCACATGCAGCACGCCGTGGACCACCAGGCGGATCAGCTCCTCGCGGAGGGCGATGCCGTGGCGGCGTGCCTCGCCCGCGGCCACGCGCGCACAGATGTAGATGTCGCCCGCCAGGCGGCGTTCCGGAGCCGGGAGGGCGAAGGCGATGACGTCGGTCGGCGCGTCGTGACCCTTGTATCGATGATTGAGCCGGCGCATCGTCAGCGGCCCGAGGAAGGTGACCGACAGATCCGCGTCCCGCCGCTCGCCCGCGAGCACCGCTCGCGCCACGCGCCGCACCGTTCCCGGCGGGAGCGCGGGCCGCCGGCCGCCGACCGACACCTCACCCACTCGCCGCACCGGACGTGACCGCCGCGCGCTCGGCCGAGGGCCGCGGATACTCGCCGCGCGCGTGATACATCCCGGCGATCACGCGGATGAACTCCTCCTTCACCCGATCCACGTCGCGGAGGGTGAGCGGCGCGCTGTCGAGCTGGCCCGACGCGAGGCGCTGCGCCACCACGTCATCCACCGCGATGCGCACCGCGTCGGCCGTCGGGTGGTCGATGGCCCGCACCGCCGCCTCGGCCGAGTCGGCCAGCATCACCACGGCGGTTTCGGCCGACCGGGGCCGGGGGCCCGGATAGCGGTAGAGCGCCGGATCGATCGGGAGGCCGGCGGCGCGGGACCGGGCACGCACCAGGAAGGCGCGGATCTCGTTGGTGCCGTGGTGCTCGGGAATGAAGGCCCGGACGGCGGGCGGGAGCCGATGCTCGTCCGCGAGGCGGAGGCCCTGCTCCACGTGCGCGCGGATGATCGCCGCAGATTCCTCGGGCGGCAGCTCGTCGTGGGGGTTGATGCCGCGCGCCTGGTTCTCCACGAAGAAGCGCGGGCCCAGCAGCTTGCCCACGTCGTGGTAGTAGCAGCCCACGCGCGCGAGGAGCCCGTTCGCGCCGATCGCGTTGCAGGCCGACTCGCACAGGTTCGCCATGGCGATGCTGTGCGCCCAGGTGCCGGGCGCCTCGAGCGCCAGCCGGCGGAGGAGCGGGCGCGCCGGATCGGCCAGCTCGAGCAGGGTGAGGTCGGTGGTCACGCGCGTGAGACTCTCCGCCAGCGGCAGCATGAGCATCCCCACGGCGGCGGTGCCGATCGAGGCCACCACGCCCGCGAGGGCGCTCGAGACGATGGCCGCCTCCGTCCATCCCGAGGACAGCCCCACGGCCAGCGCCCCGAGCACGAAGGCGACCGCCATCACGGCGATCGTGACGTAGAGCCGGCGGCGGCGGCGGATCACGCGGACGCTCGCCGCCGCGGCGACGCCGCCGATCAGCCCGAAGAAGAGCGTGTCGTTCGACTTGAGCGCCCACTGCCCGCCGATCAGGATGGCGAGCGTCGAGGCGGCCGCGATCGCGAGGCGGCCGTCGTACAGCATCGCGATCAGGATCGCGGCGGCGGGCAGCGGCAGCAGCTCCGGCCGCCCCGGGAAGAGATCGGCGATGCCGTGGGTGAGCAGCACGATCAGGGCGAAGAGCCCGGCGAGGAACGCCATCTCGCGGATCGAGCGGTAGGTCTCCCGGCGGTACAGGAGCACCAGCAGCCAGAACGGCGCCAGCACCATCGCATCGTACAGGAAGGGCCCGGCGAGGGTCGTCGCCGTGAGGGCGCCCGCAGTGCCGCGCCGGCGCAGCGCGTCGCGCAGGCCGAGCAGCTTGTCGCGGACCTCGGTCGAGACGAGCTCCCGGGCGCCGACGATCCGCTCGCCGGCGGGGACGGCGAACTTGATGGAATCCACGCCGGTGCGGAACCGCTCGCGGCGGCGCTCGGTGAGGTCGAGGTCGGGGACGATCGTTGGATAGAAGAACCCCGCCACCAGCTGCCGGAAGGTTCGCTCGGCCACCGGCCCTCCCGAGGGGGCGGCCCGCTCGGCTGCGGCCACGAGATCGCTGAAGGTGCGCACCGAGTCGCGGGGCACGGTCCGCTCGCTGTCGGCCCGGATCAGCGCGATGCGGTCGCGATGCTCGGCCCGGAGCGTCCCCACGTCGGCCACGCCCGCGAGGAGGGTCCGGGAGAGGAAGGCGAGCACGGCGTCGCGCATCAGGCGCCGGTGGGAGGGATCCGCCAGCCAGGCGCGCTCGTCGTCCGTCAGGTTGAGCCGCGCGGCCGGCGTCGCGTTGAGATCCGGGACCAGGGTGGAGGGCGCCCGGTTGCTGAAGAAGTCGCGCGCGGCATCGAGCGCGGCGGCGTAGCCGGAGGGGCTGAAGCGATAGACGGGCGGGACGGCCAGGGCCCGTGCCTCGCCCTCGCGCGCGATCTCGTCGTCGCTCTTGGGGACGATGAAGGGGATCGGCGCGATGATCGTCTGGCGCGCGACCTCGCCGGTGTCGTAGACCGGGCTCGCCGGTCCGCGCGGCGCCGGGAACACGATGCACGTGATCGCGGCGACGGCGGCGAGCAGGAGCCAGCGCGCGAGATGGAAGCGCAGCCCTCGCGCGGACCAGCCGGGCAGCCGGGGTGGCCGGCGCTCCCGCGCGTCCGCCATCAGCCGTTCTGGTCCTCCGCGTACGCGCGGATGATCTCCCGCACGAGACGGTGGCGCACCACGTCGCCCTCGTGGAGATAGCAGAAGGCGATCCCGTCGATGCCCGGCAGGACCCGTTCGACCTGGACCAGCCCCGAGTCCTCCCGGCGTGGCAGGTCGATCTGGGTCTTGTCGCCCGTCACCACCGTGCGGCTGTTCACGCCGAGCCGCGTGAGGAACATCTTCATCTGGGCGCCGGTGGCGTTCTGGGCCTCGTCGAGGATGATGAACGCATCGGCGAGGGTGCGGCCGCGCATGTACGCGAGCGGCGCGATCTCGATGGTGCGGCTCTCGAGCGCGCGCTGCACGCGATCGTGCGGCATCATGTCCTCCAGCGCGTCGTAGAGCGGCCGGAGGTACGGGTCCACCTTGGCCTGCAGGTCGCCCGGCAGGAAGCCGAGCGACTCGCCCGCTTCCACCGCCGGCCGCGCGAGGATGATCCGCTTCACCCGCTTGCGGGCCAGCGCCTCCACCGCCATCGCCACCGCGAGATAGGTCTTGCCGGTGCCGGCGGGGCCGATCCCCACCACGATGTCGTTGGCGGCGATGGCCTGCAGGTAGTCGCGCTGGCCCTGCGTCTTGGGAACGATGGCCCGTCGCAGCCCCGGCAGGATGATCCGCCCGTCGGCGGGCGATGCGGGCGTCTCGCCCCCGCCCTGCCCCTCCGCGACGAACCGGGCAACATCGTCCGCCGTCACCGGGTCGCCCATGCGGACCATGTCGATCATCGCCTGCACCACCGGCGATGCGCGCTCGACCTGGTCGGTCGCGCCGCTCACGGTGAGATTGTCGCCGCGGAAGGAGACGCGGACGCCGAGCGCGCGCTGCAGCTCGTTCAGGTTGGCGTCGTTGACGCCCGCGAGGAGCAGCGGGTCGGCGCCCTCGGTGGAAATGCGGTGGGTGATGTCGTCGGCCACGAAGTCTCCGGACTACGGCTCGCCGCTCGGGCGAAGATGAAGGGCGGCAAGGTCGGCGGGATCGACCCGCACCGGCGCGCCCTCGAAGAGCGCGCGAGCCGCGGTCGTCTTGGGGAAGGCGATCACGTCCCGCAGCGACCCCGCGCCCGCCAGGAACATGGCGATCCGGTCGAAGCCGAGGGCGAATCCCCCGTGAGGCGGGGCACCGGCCGCGAGGCCGTCGAGCAGGAACCCGAACCGGTGCGCAATCTCCTCCGCACTGAGACCCAGCAGCCCGAAGATCCGCTGCTGCACGATCGGGTCGGTGATGCGGATGGATCCGCTCCCCAGCTCGTTGCCGTTGTACACGGCGTCGTAATGGAGGGCCCGGCACGAGGCCGGGTCGCTGTCGAGCCGCGCGATGTCGTCCGGATGCGGCGCCGTGAACGGATGATGCGCCGGCACGTGGCGGCCCGCCTCGTCCTGCTCGAAGAGCGGGAAGTCCACCACCCACGTGAAGGCGTGGGGCATCGCGGCGGTGACGCCGGGGCGCTGGATGAGCGCGGTGCGGACCGCGTGCAGCGCCGGCGACGTCACGCGATCGGCACCGACCACCGCCAGGAGGAGGTCTCCCTCCGTGCCGCCCAGCGACGCGAGCGCGCGCTCGCCGATCGCCTTGACTCCCTGTCCCTCCCAGCCGCCGGCCGTCCGGCGCGCCCAGATGAGCCCACCCGCGCCGGCCTGCTTGGCGACCGCGGCACAGGCGTCCAGCTCCTTCCGGCTCGCGCCGGCGGCGCCCGGGGCCACGATGCCACGGACGCGGCCTCCCTTCGCCGACGCCTCCGCCACGAATGGGGCCGCGTCCGCGCCGACGAGCGCGGACAGGTCGCGGATCTCGAAGCCGTAGCGCAGGTCCGGCTTGTCCACGCCGAAGCGCTCCATCGCGTCCCGCCACGCGAGGCGCGGGAACGGGATGGCGACGCTCGCCCCGCCTTCGGCCCAGAGGTCGGCGAGCACGCGCTCGACCACCCGCTGGACATCCTCCGCGCTCACGAAGGACGCCTCGATGTCGATCTGGGTGAACTCGGGCTGGCGGTCGGCGCGCAGGTCCTCGTCGCGGAAGCAGCGCGCGATCTGGAAGTAGCGGTCGTAGCCCGCGACCATCAGCAGCTGCTTGTAGATCTGCGGCGACTGCGGCAGGGCGTAGAACTCTCCCGGGTGCACCCGGCTCGGAACCAGGTAGTCCCGCGCCCCCTCGGGGGTCGGCTTGGTGAGGATCGGCGTCTCGATCTCGAGAAAGCCCAGCTCGCTCAGCGTGCGGCGCGCGCACTGGAAGAGGCGGTGGCGCAGGATCAGGTTCGCCTGCAGCTCCGGCCGGCGGAGATCCAGCACCCGATGCCGCAGCCGAAGCTCCTCGGCGGCGAGCTCCTCGCCCTCCTTCCGGCTCACCGGAATGGCGGGCGTCACCGCCGGTCCGGCGACCTCCACGCCGGTCACGTGCACCTCCACCTCGCGCGAGCGCATGGCCGCGTCGCGCGCCGGCTCCGGACGCTCCGCCACCGTGCCGCGCACCAGGATCACCGTCTCCGCACCGAGCGACGCGGCGCGGGCCATGACCTCGGGCGGCGTCCAGCGCGGATCGAACGAGAGCTGCACCAGTCCGGCCCGGTCGCGCAGATCGATGAAGACGATGCCGCCCAGGTCCCGGCTCCGGTGCACCCAGCCGCCGAGACGCACCTCGGCGCCAATGTCGTCGCGCGTCAGCGCACCCGCCCGATGGGTGCGAAGCGCGGTAGCAGCTGTGGAATCGGAGCGGGAAGGCTTGGCGGTCATGGCCGAAGGATAGGGGAGTGTAAACGTAACCGCCGCAAGGCGTCCGGAGAACCCGTTATCTTGCGCGCATGACGCACTCCTCGCCTGCCGAGCCGACCAGCGCCGACCTCCTGGGACTCGCTCCCGAGGCGGCGCGCGCGGTCGTTGGTGCGTGGGTGGGCGCGCGGGGGCTGCCGGCCTACCGGGTCGGGCAGGTCGTCCGGCGGCTCTGGGTGGCGCCCGTCGCCCGGTGGGCGGACGCCACGGAGCTTCCCGCCTCGCTCCGCGCGGAGCTGGAGCGTGACTTTCCCCTCGGCCGGCTCACGGCCGATACCGAGCGGCTCTCGACCGACGGCACGCGGAAGTACCTCTGGCGTCTGTCCGACGGCGAAGCGATCGAAAGCGTGCTCATCCCGTCCGGGGCGCGCCGCACCCTCTGCATCTCGTCGCAGGCTGGATGCGCCCTCGGCTGCTCGTTCTGCGCCACCGGCCGCATGGGCTTCCGCCGGAACCTGAGCGTCTTCGAGATCGCGGCACAGGTGCGCGAGATCGTCCTGCGGCACCCCGAGGAGAAGCCGACCAACGTCGTGTTCATGGGGATGGGCGAGCCCCTCCTCAACTGGCCCGCCGTCGACGCCACGCTCACCATCCTCAATTCGCCCCACGGCTTCGGGATCGGTGCCCGGCACATCACCGTTTCCACCGTCGGCATCCTCCCGGGGATGGCCGAGTTCGCCAGGCGGCCGGAGCAGTTCCGCCTGGCGATCTCGCTCCACGCGCCGACCAGCGCGCAGCGGCGCGGCATCATGCCCGTGGAGAAGAAGTACGACCTGGCGAAGGTGCTGGAGGCGGCCCGCGCCTTCGACCGGCGCGTCACCTTCGAGTACGTCATGATCGCCGGCGTGAACGACAGCGACGCCGACGCCGACGAGCTGGTGCGGCTCGCGCGCCGGCTCCGCGCGCTCGTCAACATCCTCCCCCTGCACCCCGGCGGGGGCGGCGATCTCACCCCGACGACAGCCGACCGGATTCGCGCCTTCGCCGAACGGCTGCGGAATCAGGGTGTCGAGGCTTCGGTGCGCCGGAGCCGCGGACTCGACATCAATGCGGCGTGCGGTCAGCTGCGGGTCGAAGTCGAGCGGAAACGCCGCCGCTCAGGCGACGCGGTCGGGCAGGTCCCGTCCGGCGAAGAACGCCGACAGGTTGCGGAGGGCGCGTAGTCCCATCGCCGTGCGCGCCTCCCGCGTGGCGCTGCCGAGGTGCGGCAGGAGGACGACATTCTCCATCGCGGCGAGCTCGGGCGGCACCCGCGGCTCCCCTTCATAGACGTCCAGAGCGGCCCCCGCTATCGTGTGGTTCTGCAATGCCTTGACCAACGCCACCTCATCCACCACGTCACCTCGGGCCGTGTTGACCAGGAATGCCTCCCGACGCATGAGTGCGAGGCGGCGTGCGTCGATCAGGTGGCGCGTCTCGGGGGTCGACGGACAATGGAGCGAGACGAAGTCGGCCCACGCCACCAGCTCGTCGACCGTCTCCATCGGCTCCGCCCCCGCCAGCCGCGCGGCAGGGAGATTCGGCCGTGGTGTCCAGAATCGGACCTCCATGCCGAAGCCTGCGTGCGCGCGCTGCGCGACCGCCTGTCCGATCCGGCCGAAGCCAATGATGCCGAGCCGCGCACCTGCGACATCGCGACCCAGGAGCTGCGTCGGAGTCCACCCGCGCCACTCACCTCGGCGGAGGAGCCGTTCTCCTTCCCCCATGCGCCGAGCGACGACCAGGATGAGCGCCATCGTGAGGTCCGCCGTGGCATCGGTCAGGACGCCCGGCGTGTTGGTCACGGCGATGCCGGCCGCGCGCGCGGCAGCGAGGTCGATGTGGTTGTAGCCGACACCGAAGTTGGCCAGCAGGCGACACCGGACCGGCGGCGGACCGATGACGTCGGCGTCGAGCCGGTCGGTGACCGTGCAGAGCAGCGCGTCGGCGCCTCGCATCGCCCGGTGCAGCTCGCCTGCCGGGAGCGGCACATCCGAGGGATTCAGCTCGACCGCGAACTCCGCGGCGAGCGCGGCCTCGACGTCCGGCGGCAGCCGCCGAGTCACTCGGATCAGGGGGCGGTTCACCGGCAGGCGCTCCCGGGATGACGCATGGATGAACGGCGGGCGATCCTGGAGGAGATGTATGCGGCCGCCGTCGAGGCGGC
>JAICVB010000053.1 GCA_025935545.1 Gemmatimonadales bacterium | reverse complement strand
TGTCGTCAATCCAGAGCTCCGCCTCCGGCAGGACGCTCGCACCGGCCACGCGGTAGATTCCGCCAGCCACCTCCTGCACCGCGGCGAGGTTGGGCGGATTGATCCCGGGGTCCGCCACCTGCACCACATATCCCCCTTCGCAGGCCACATACGCGGTCGCCTGGGCGCTTCCGCACTCGGCGGCGCCGGAGGCGGGCTCGCCCCGAAGCCAGCGGCCCTCGATGTCGGCGCGGAGCCGACGCCAGGTATCGAGGCTAACCACCATCTCGGGCTCCCACGAGGTGGAGTGCGCGGGCGCGTGGTAGAGGTAGAAGTTGTTGACGTCGCTGCCGAGCTTGATGAACGCCTCGAGCTCGCCGCTCTCCCAGCCCGCGCCGCGCCCGCGCATCCAGACGCGGATCTCGTTGTAGTTGAGGAGCGTCTGCGGGCCGGCGGGGAAGCGGAGGTACGCCTCCGCGCGCTGGCCCACGCGCAGGTCCCGCGCGACGACGCGGAGGGATTTCTCGTTGATCTGGGTGCCGAATCCCTCCTGCCCCACGTCGCGGCGCGAGGTAGCGCCGAAGACGCCGGGCGGCGAGGTGTACCCCAGGTCGCCCTGGTTCTCGGTGGAGATGATCGACGCGATCACCTCCCCGTTGCCGTCGCCGAGGGAGCCGCCCAGCCCGGCGATCGGCGTGTCGGTGCGGCGCACCCAGGGCGCCCCGACGAAGCGCATGCGGGCAAAGGCGAAGCGGCCGGTTACGTCGGGGACGCCCTGGTCGGCGGGTGCCACGACGGTGATGCGGAGCTGCTTCACGAGCCGGATGTTCGGGGTGCCGATCGCGAGCGCGTTGGCGACGGCGAGCGGCACGCGAGAGAGCGACCAGCCCGCCTCCCGGCCGCTCGGGCCGATCGTCTTGATGCCGCGATTCGGCACGCGGAACGAATCCGAGACGAGCGGCACGACGTAGCGGTAGACGTTGTCGTTGGGGCCGACGGCGTTGAGCTGGAGATCGCCGTCGAGGTCCTCGGTGTCGAGGAAGCCGTTGCCGTTGGTGCAGCGTGCGCCCAGGTCGCCCCAGGGAAAGACCTGGACCGTCGAGGCCAGCTGGCGCGAGCAGAGCGCGGGGAACGGCACCACCTCGCCGTTCACGATGAGCGAATCGGGCCGGTCCTGCAGGATGCCCACGTCATCGGTCTCGGCGTTGAAGATGCCGGTCGGGGACCGCTCCGTATCGAGCCGGCCGAGGCCGACGTACTGCCGCCCGGCGTAGAGGCTGTCGGTGCCGTTCACCGTGAGGGACTCGGGCGCGATCGCGACGGCGTCCTCGTTGACGGTGCCGAGGTCGAAGATCAGCTTGATCCCCGCCGAATCCGCCGAGTGCTGGTCGGACTGATAGACCCAGAACTCGAGGTACTCCGACTTGGAGAGATCGAGGCCGGTGGTGCTGAGCGCGGTCACCATCGAGCGCCAGCGCGGCCGGTTGAGCCGCTCCGGCTGGTGCCAGCGGGACTGGTTCAGGTTGTTGACGATGCCGCCGGCGGTGTCGGCGTGCAGCGTGACCCAGAGCGGGGTCTCGAGCTGGGTGCCGGTGCCCGCGAACTGGAAGGTCGTGTCGATGTCCTGCGGACGGATCTCGACCGCGCGGCCGTCGGGGCCCGCCACCAGGTTCTGCCACACGAGCTGGACGGCGTCGCCGAGGTCGAACGTGGAGCCGAAGATGTCCTCCACGCCGTCGGTGTGCTGCGGCTGGCTCCCGAACTCCCAGCTCTGCTCGCGGAGCGGCACCTGCGCGCTCACGTCGCTCTCGAACTCCTCGAGGTAGGCCGCGCCGGAGCGGTTGGGGTCCGGCTTCGAGAAGGCGAGCTCGGCGTTGACGTCGAGGAGGGACGGCGCGGTCGAGCGCTTGTTCGTCACCGCGTTGAGCGCGCTGGTGAGCCAGTTCGGCTTGAAGTGCAGCTCGGTGTTCACCCCCGCGATGAGGTTGGCCTTGGCCTCGAACCCCAGCTGCGGCCGGTTGTAGGCGGTGGCCTCGCGCTGGAGCATGCCGATGAAGTTCACCGCGCCCCGCTCGCCCAGCGAGTACCGGCTGGTGAAGCCGAGGATCGAGGTGGGCGCCACGGCAAAGGCGTCCTGCTGCTCGAACCGCGCGCTCACCACGGCCGAGCCGGCGCCGAAGAGGGCGTCGGGATTGAGGAAGGTGACGCGGCCGGTGGCGTAATCGATCGAGTAGTCCACGCCGCGCGTGAGCAGGCGCCCGCTCAGCGTCAGCTCCTCGCTGTTCTCGCGGATCTGCAGCGCATTCAGCACGAGGGTGGAGCGGTCGCCGCCGGCGGAGGCGTTGTAGTGCAGCTGCATCTGGAAGCGGGACGGCGGCCCCTGGCTCAGGAGCAGGTACTGCGGCGTCCGGTAGAGCGAGTCGGACCGTTCGGTCGCCGACAGCCCCGGCGTGTCGGAGAAGGGCCGGAGGGTCGGGAAGATGATGTACGACTCGCGGAGCGTCTGGGTCGCCGCCGGGTCCCGCGGGCGGGGGAAGAGGCGGTTGTCCCGGTCGAAGAGGGTCGGGTCGGTCGGAATCGAGAGTCCCAGCAGGGACAGGTAGGTAGGTGCCCCGGACGCCGGGCGCTGCGAGCGGTTGAGGGTGACGCCGACGGCGAGCGACGCCGGATCGAGGTCGCTGCCGGCCACGCGGTAGATCTGCCGCATCTCGTGCTGGAAGGTGCCCTGTGACGGATCCTGCGACGGCGCGGTGATGAGCTCCAGCGTGTCCACCGCGGCCGGGTTGTCCTGGGCGGGGAAGGTCCCGACCGTCGTGCCGGCGGCGGTCACGTAGCTCACCGCGAGATAGTCGTGCGGGTCGAGCTTCGACGCGAGGGCGAACCACGCGCCGGACTGATCGACGTAGTAGTCGGTGCCCTGCACCAGCAGCTGCCAGCGCACGCCCTCGTTCGCTGCCTTCACGCCGACCACCTGCGTGGTGTCCGACGGATTGTCGTGATTCCGGGCAAAGGCGCCGAGGCCGGAGAGATTGGGATCCACCCCTCGCGTCGCGCCCGCGCGGTAGAGGTAGACGCGCACCTGGCTCGGCCGGAGGGTCGCGGGAATGGACGCGGGGTCGAGGTTCAGGATGTCGATCGCCGGATAGCCGGGCAGGCGCCGCGGATCCACCACCCAGAAGAACCGGCCGCTCTCGAAGTCGAGGTCGCGCACCTGGCGGTCCTGCGGCTGGCTCGTCTGGGTGCCGCCGATCGTGAACGTCCGGGTCGCGAGGGCGCTTCCCTTCTGGGTGGCGGCCAGCGCCTGGAACTGCATCGGGCCGACCTCGAAGGTCGCGTTGATGCCGAAGTTGTTGGACGGAATGGCGGCGGTGAGGAAGCGCGAGGGCGGCGGGCGGAAGGTGACGGTGCCGACCTCGACGCGCCGGAGCACCTCGTCCTGCAGCCCCTCGTAATAGACCTGGATGTTGTTGTTGGCCGTGAAATCGCGCTCGGAGTTGTAGTCCACGTTGACGTGGACCCGCTGGCCGATGAGGCCGCCGGCCCGGGCGTTGATATTGTTGTCGAGGTGGGGCGGCTTGATCCCGCTGCCCCGGCAGCCGGCGGTCGGATCGAGCAGCTGGGCGCCGGTGCAGCGCAGGTTCTTGATGCGCTCGGTCCGGATCTCCAGCGTGGCATTGCCATCGATGGAGAGATCGGCATACTTCTGCGAGAGTCCGAACGCCCCCCGCCGATCCGGCACCACCTCGTCCGGCCGCGCGACCAGCGGCATGCCGTAGATCACGGCCTGGCGCCGCTCCAGGTCGCGGGACACGCGGGCCGAATCCACCGCGCGGGCCACGGCGCTGTCGAAGCGGAGCGCGGCCGTCCCCTGCCGGAGGATGGCGGGAGTGCGGAGCGTGATGGGCGCGCGCGGGAAGCTCACCCGGAACCCGACGCCGTTCAGACTGTCCGCCTGGGCGGCCAGCAGGCGGGGCGTCGCGAGGGACACCGCCAGGCAGATCAGGGTGCCCCTGAGGCGTGCCGAGTAGGCCAAATCGGTCCGGGTTCGGGCGTGCGGGTGGCTGGTGCGAAGAGAGGGAAATATAATGGCCGTTCGACTGATCCGCAGATACATCCTCCGCCAGCTCACCGGCCCCTTCCTGTTCGCGCTGGCGGGGCTCACGGGCTTCATGCTCCTCAACCAGGTGGCGCGGCGGTTCGGCGCGCTGGTGGGCAAGGGGCTCGACTGGACCGTGATCGCGGAAGTCTTCGGCCTCAGCGTGCCCTTCATCGTGGCCATGACGCTGCCGATGGCGGTGCTGGTGGCGGTGCTCTACACCTTCAGCCACCTCGCGGCGGACAACGAGGTGACCGCGATGCGCGCCGGCGGGCTCAGCGTGCAGCAGATTCTGGCGCCGGTCGCGATCTGGGGCGTGCTGATGGCGGTCTTCAACTTCGGCTTCGTCGACCAGGTCCTGCCCCGAAGCAACGCGCGGCTCCGCGCGCTGCTGGTCGACATCGGCCGCAAGAAGCCGACCTTCGAGCTGCGCGAGCAGGTCATCAACGAGGTGCCGCCGTCGCAGTACTTCCTCCGCGCCGGCCGGATCGACCCGGGCAGCGGCCGTCTCCGCGACGTGGTCATCTATGACGTGAGCGATCCGCGCGGGCGCCGCATCATCTACGCCGACAGCGGCCTCATGGGCTATGCACCGGGACAGACCGACCTGAGCCTCGTGCTCTACGACGGCACGGTCCACGAGCTCAAGTCGGCGGACCCCGGAGAGTTCCGGCTGACCTACTTCCGGACCAACCACATCCGGGTGAAGGACGTCTTCGACCAGCTCGAGCGGAACAGCGCCAACGCGACCCGCGGCGACCGGGAGATGAGCACCTGCGAGATGCTGGGCCAGGTGAACAGCGCCGCCGAGCAGCGTGAGCAGGCGGAGATCACCGGGGCGCGACTCCTCGACCAGGACCTCCGCAACCTCCTCCGCCTTCCCGCGCCGGGCGTCGCGGCGCCGCCGGCGACGCGCCACCTGCCCCGCTACTGCGGCTGGCTCGCGAGCCTTCGGACGCGCCGAAAGGGGACGGCCGACTCCGCACGCACCGCACAGACCGGCGCCCGCCCCGCCCCGCCCCGCCCGCCGGGGGACCGCTCCACGGTCGAGCTCGGCGCGCCGGCGCCCGCACCCGCGGCCCCGGCCCCGGCCCCGGCCCAGGCCGCCCGGCCGAACCCGCCGCCACCCGCCCTCGCCAGCTGGTCGGAGATCACCTCGGCCAACGACCGCCGCCTCGAGGCGGACCGGCGGGCCGACCGCTACATGGTGGAGGTCCACAAGAAGTGGTCCATCAGCGCCGCGTGCATCAGCTTCGTGCTGATCGGCGTGGCGCTTGCGCTCCGCTTCCCGCGCGGCGGAATGGGACTCGTCGTCGGAGGCGGATTTGGGGTCTTCGCGATCTTCTACGTCTTCCTGACCGCGGGCGAGGCGCTCTCGGACCGCGGCCTCGTGTCCCCGGCGCTGTCGATGTGGGGGCCCAACGCGCTCTTCACCGTCTTCGGGGTCATCGGGCTCGCACTGGTGAACCGCGAGGCGCGCACGACGCGCGGCGGCGACTTCCAGGAGTTCCTGGAGGGCATCCGCGCGCGCGTCCGGCGCCCCGCCAGGGCACGGCGCGCATGACGACCGCCGCCGGGCGCCTGCTGGACCGCTACGTGCTTACGAGCTGGATCCGCCTCTTCGTGCTCACGGCGCTCGGCTTCCCGTTCGTGGCGGTCCTCATCTCGATGATCGACGAGCTGAACAAGCTGCTCGACCGCGGGCTCAGCGTGGGCCAGATCATCGTGAGCTACCTCTACGCGCTGCCGGAGAACATCTCGCAGGTCATGCCGGCCGCGGTGCTGGTCGCCACCGTGTTCACCGTGGGCGGGATGGGCCGCCACTCCGAGGTCACCGCGGCCAAGGCGAGCGGCCGGAGCTTTCACCGGCTGGTCCAGCCGATCTTCGTCGCCGGCGCGATCGCGTCGATCCTCGCGCTCCTGATCGGCGAGCTCGCCGTGGGGGCGACCGCGCACCAGAAGGTGCTGCAGCGCGACCGCGAGGCCCAGCCGACCGCCGGCCGCTTCAACTTCGTCTATCGGGGCGACGCGGGATGGGTCTATGCGATCCGCGCGCTCGACGTGCCCAACCAGCGGCTCAAGGACGTCGTGCTCGAGCGGGCCGGGCGCGGGCTCAGCTATCCCACGATCGTGGTCTCGGCCGACAGCGCCGGATACAGCGACAGCCTCCGCGGGTGGCAGCTCTGGCACGGGGCCGCCCGCCTCGTGGCCGACGCGAACCACCAGGCCACCTTCCGCTTCACCAGCGCGCGGCTCCGCGCGCTCACCCAGAGCCCGGTGGAGCTGGTGGCACCGCCCAAGGCGCCGGACGAGATGCGCTACGCCGAGCTGGGCCTCTACATCGACGCGCTCAAGCGGTCGGGCAACGACACCAACAAGCTCGAGGTCGATCGCGCCCTCAAGCTCGCGATCCCGATGACCTGCCTCATCGTGGCCCTGCTCGGCGCGCCGCTGGCCCTCACCACTCCCCGCTCCGGCGCCGCGGCCGGCATCGGCCTGAGCCTCGCCACGACGATCGTCTTCCTCCTGCTCACGCAGCTGGCCCGCGCGGTCGGCAGCGGAGGCGTGGTGAACCCCGTGGTCGCCGCGTGGCTGCCGAACGCGATCTTCCTGCTGGCGGCGCTGGTGCTGCTGGACAGGGTGAGGACGTAGGGGCGGGCGGCCGCGGCGGGCGAGCCGGGCGGGAGAGCAAAGTGAAGGGGTCGCCGCGATGTTCTGCGACGACCCCTTCGCGTTCCTGGCGTCCGCTCTATTCCTAGAACGTATACTTCGCCCCCAACTGCATCTTCCACCGCGTCGCGTTGATGTCGATGCGGTCGCGCTGCGGGATGGAGAGGTCGTAGATGCCGCGGTTGTTGGCGGCGTCCCAGCCGGTGAGGCGGAAGAGGTTGGCCGTCTCGAAGGTGGTAGTCGAGCGGATGTTGCCCCAGTCACTGCCCACGAGGCTCAGGAGGTTGAACACGTCGAGCGTGAGCTCGAGCGCCTGGCCGCCCACGGTGGGGATCACCTTGCCCAGGCGGGCGTCGAGGAAGCTCTGCCAGGGGTTCCGGCAGGTGTTCCGTTCCATGATCTGGCCGCGGTTGTTGCGCAGGCAGTCCTCGCCGTTGATGTACTCGTCGAGGGTGGCGAACTTCGCCGCCTGGTCGCCGCTCAGGGTGATGTCGTTGATGTCGCGCGGGATGTACGCGATGTCGTTGGTGGTGATGCCGTCGGCGTTGGCGTCACCCGCGATCATGTAGGTGTAGGGGCTTCCCGACTGGCCGGTATAGAAGAGCGAGAACCGGGTCCTGAACGGCGCGTTGATCGAGCCGCTGACCGCGATCTTGTTGGGCCGGTCGAAGAACGAGATGCGCCGGAAGCGCTGGTCCATCTCGCCGGCGAGCGGCGCGAAGCCCAGGTTCGAGCTCGCGATGCTCGAGCCGAGGGACATCTGGTCCCGCGTGCGCGACCAGGTGTAGCCCACGTTGAACTCCAGGCTGTTGCTGAAGCGCTTCTGGAGCTGGCCGGTCACCGCGGTGCTGAAGTCGCCGTCCACGTTGGAGTGGCGGATGACCGCGCGGTAGTTGCTGGAGACGCGCTGCGGATTGCCGCTCCCCGTCCCGCTCACCGTGCCGTACATCCGGCGGCCCTCGGCGTTGAGCCCGCCGGTGACCAGGTTCACGTCCTCGAGGAAGAACTGGTTGAGCGACCGGGTGTGCAGGAAGTCGAAGGTCGCGACCACGTTCCACGGCAGCTGCTTGTCGACGCCGAAGGCGACCTTGAGCGCCTGCGGGTACTTGAAGTTGTTGTCGAAGTAGTTGATCGTGGCCGCGGCCGGGGCCGCGCCCGCGCCGCCGGCGCAGGCGCGCGGCGTCGCGGCGGTGTCGAGCGTGAAGGCGGGTACCTGGGCCCCGGTGCAGACCAGGTCCAGCTGCTCGAGGCCGGTGTTCACGAAGGCGTTGGAGACCCACACGTAGGGCGGCCGGCCGCTGAAGACGCCGACGCCGCCACGCACGATCATCCCGCCGTCGCCCTTGGGATCCCAGTTGAAGCCGAGACGCGGCGACCACAGCTTGCCGTTGGGCGACACGCCGGTGTTGATCCCCAGGTCGCTCACCAGCGCGTCGTTCGTCGCCGGCTTGTCCACGCTGGGCAGGTCGGCGCGAAGGCCGAGGGTGAAGGTCATGCGGTCGTTGGGCGACCATGCGTCCTGCACGTAGAAGCCGTACTGCCGGACGTCGAAGTTCGCCACCGCGCCCTCGGGCCGGCCGGCGGCCGCGTTGCCGTAGAGGATTTCGTAGCGGTTCGGCAGCCCGTTGATGAGCGAGTCCACGCTGGAGAAGTTGTAGATGCCGTAGGAACCGGCGGTGAAGACGTTGTAGAACTTGAAGAACTCGTTGTGGGTACCGAGCGTGATGCGGTGGGCGCCCATGTCGAACGTCAGGTTGTCGGTCAGCTCGTAGATGTCCTGGTCGAGCTGGTTGCCCTGCGAGAAGCGGTCGCCGCCGGCGGCGATGTTGGCGCCGGGCCGGTCAGCCGTGATGAGCAGGAGCGGGATCCGGTTGTTGAGCCCCCGGATGTCGCGGATGGTCGAGAAGCCGGCCAGGAGCTCGTTGCTGAGCCCGTGCCCGAAGACGGTGGTCCACTTGGCCCGCGTGGTGTTGTTCTTGTTGTTCTGCTTCCAGCCCGACAGCGAGAGCTGATAGCCGTCGCGGTTGCCCGTGGCGGTCGAGTTGCGGGTCAGCTTGTCGTCGCTCGCCTTGACGTAGTTGTCCGAGAGCTCGAGCAGGCTGTTGGTGCCGAGATGGAAGGTGACCTTCGCGAAGACGTTGTTGTCGGGGGTGCCCAGCGTGGGAGCGCGCCAGTCGCCCGGATTGAAGCCGAGGCCGGTCAGGTAGTCGGTCACCCGCTGCGCGGTGGCCTGGGTGATGCCGATGCCGAGGGAGTCGGCGCCGCCCGTCGGATCACTGCCGATCTGCTGGCCGTTCCAGGGGGCATTGCGCTTCTGGAGGTCGGCGGCGACGAAGAAGTGGACCTTGTCGCGCACGATCGGGCCGCTCGCCGTGAAGCCGTACTGCTTGGTGTTGAACGCCGCGGCCGCGACGTCGGCGGTGTCGTGCCCGACCAGGTCGTTGCTCTGGAGGTAGCCGAAGACCGAGCCGTGGAACTCGTTGGTGCCCGACTTGGTGATGGCGTTCACCAGGCCGCCGGTGAAGCCGGCCTGCCGCACGTCGAAGGGGGCGATCAGGATCTGGAATTCCTTGATCGCCTCGAGCGAGATGGCCGACGCGTTCACCTGCCCGCCCGGCGCGCCGGTGCTGCCCAGGCCGAAGAGGTCGTTGTTCACGCCGCCGTCGATCTGGATGTTGTTGAACCGGTTGTTCTGGCCGTTGACCGAGGTGCCCACCACCTGCGGGCTGGTCCGCACCAGGTCGGTGAAGTTGCGGCCGAGCAGCGGGAGATTCTCGATGGCCTGCGCGCCGATGATCTGCTCCGCCCCCGTCTTGTTCGCATTGATGAGCGGGTTGGCCTCGCCCTGCACGACCACTTCCTGCAGCTGCACCACCGACTGCTGCAGCTGGAAGTTGGCGTCGAGCCGCTGGCCCAGGGTGAGGTTCACCCCGGCCCGCCGGACGGCCTGGTATCCGATGGCCCGGGCCTCGATGGTGTAGGGACCGCCGACGGTGACGTTCTCGATGTTGAACCGCCCGTTGGAGCGCGTCACGGCCGAGTAGCGCTGGCCCGTGGAGGTGTTGGTCACCGTGATCGTGGCGCCCTCGATCGGCCGGTCGGGCGTGCCCGCCTGGCTCACGAGTCCCTGCACGGCGCCGAAGGTGGTGCCCTGCGCCGCCAGCGGCCGGCTGCCGGCAAGGGTCAGCGCCAGCGCGGCGAGCCCCAGCCCTGCCTTACGGATCCACGCGTTCATAGTCCCGATTCCTTGCCCGGAGAAATGGAGAACTGCCCAGCGGAACGGATCCCGGTCCCCGGCGGCGGCCGGAGCGGCGGGACAGGTGCTGCGGTCGAGATGGCGATGCATTTCGGCGGGAAGTATACGCCCGGGTCCGGGGAGGTCAAGCAGCGGCCGTCCGCCCGGCCCACCACCGCCATCCGAAATACGCCGGCACGCCCGCGCCGATGATCGCGAAGGTGATGCCCGTGTTCCTGGGATCGGTGACGAAGGCGTTCGCCACCATGCCGATCGACGCGAGCAGGAAGACGATCGGAACCACGGGGTAGCCCCACGCGCGGTAGGGCCGCTCGATGTCGGGCCGGCTCCGGCGCAGCACGAACACCGCCGCGACCGCCAGCGCGTAGAACGGCCAGATGCCCAGGATGAACTTGTCCGCCAGCTGCTGGAAGTCGTTGAACAGCACGTAGCCGATGCCCAGGGCGGTGGCGAGGAGGATCGCCACGGACGGGCTCTGGAAGCGGGGCGAGACCCGGGCGATGGTGCGGAAGAAGAGCCCGCGATCGGCCATGGCGAAGAAGATGCGCGGCCCCGTCATCATCGACCCGTTGAGGCCGCCGAAGCACGAGAGCATGACGATCCCCGCCACCACGGCCGCGCCCCGAGCACCGAGCACCGGAATGCGCTCCGCCGCCGTGGACGCGATGAGCTTCGCCCCCGCCATCTCGTGGAGCGGGACCAGGTAGATGTAGGCGACGTTGAGCAGGAGATAGACGGCGACGATCGCCGTGGTGCCGATGATGAGGGCGAGCGGCAGGTTGCGCTGGGGATCCTTCACCTCGCCCCCCATGAAGGCAAGGTCGGCCCAGCCGTCGTAGGTCCACATGATCGGGATGAGCGCCGTGGCGAGGAGCGAGAAGTTGACCCCGCCGCTCCACGCGGGCGTGAAGTGGCCCGCGCTGCCGCCACCCGCGACGAACGCCAGGAGCGCGAGCGCGGCGAGCGCGCCGAACTTCCCCACCGTCGTCAGGTTCATCACCACGGCCGCGAAGCTCACGCCGACGTAGTTAAGGATCCCCACCACCGCCAGCGCGCCCGCGGCCACCCAGCGCACCTCCGCCGGCGTAAGCGGGACGAAGTAGCCCAGGTACTCCGCGAAGATCGTCGCGATGGCTCCGAGGGCAGAGGCGCGGATGACGGTGAGCTCCGACCAGCCGAAGAGAAAGGCCGGCAGCGGCCCGAACGCTTCGAGGATGAACGCGAAGACGCCGCCGGAGCGGGGCATGGCAGCCGCGAGCTCGGCGTAGGTGAGGGCGCCGAAGAGGGCCAGCACCCCGCCCGCGACCCAGGCGAGCAGCACCGGCCCCGGCTGCCCCAGCGTGGCCGCAACGCCGGCGGGGACGCGGAAGATGCCGCTTCCGATGGTGGATCCCACCAGCACGGCGACGGCACTCCAGAGGCCCAGGTGGCGGGGGAGACGCTCGCCCCAGGCATCGCGCTGTTCCATGCAGGCAGATTCCGGGAAGGGATGCTGTAACGTCGCGCTGCCCATTTGGCTTGACAAGGGGCCAATCGCGGCCGTTCTTTCGCGCGACGTCACTCCACCCAGGGCTGCGTATCTATGGAAAACGACCCGCGCGACCGGACCTCCCTGCTGCGCCGGCTCGCGTGGGGCGCGGCCGGCCTCGCGTTCGGTCTCGTCGTGCTGGGTGGCGTGGTCCGCATCTCGGGCTCCGGCCTCGGCTGCGGCGACCACTGGCCCCGCTGCAACGGCCACTGGCTCCCTCCCCTCTCCGACATCCGGACCGTCATCGAGTTCAGCCACCGCTGGGTGGCCGCGCTCGTGAGCGTGCTGGTGCTGGCCGTGGCCGCCGTCGCGTGGACCCGGCACCGACGCGAGCGGGTGCTCCTCGGCCTCGCCACGGCCGCGCTGGGCCTCCTCGTCGTCCAGGTGCTCCTCGGGGCGGTCACGGTGAAGCTGCGGCTGCCGCCGTGGGTCGTGATCACCCACCTGGCCAACGCGATGGTGCTGCTTGCGGTGCTGATCGTGCTGGCGCTCAGATCCCGCGCCGGCGGCGTCGCCGCGCTCGTGGGTCCGCGGCACGCCGACCATCCCCTGGTGCACCTGGCCGCGATGCTGGGGTTCGTCGTGATCCTGTTCGGTGCGCAGGTGGCGAATTTCGGCGCGGGCCTCCTGTGCCAGGGCTTTCCGCTCTGCAACGGCCGGCTCGGCCCGCCGGCGTCCGCCATGGCGATGATCCACTGGACCCACCGGCTGCTCGCCTTTGCCTTCGTGGCCGTCGCGGCGATGCTGGCGTGGCGGGTGAACCGCCGCGGCCGCGCGGTCCCGGCCACGGCACCACTCCGCCGGGCGGCACTCGCGGTGCTGGTCCTCACGGTGCTGCAGGTGGGCGTCGCGGCGGCGATGGTGCTCAACCTCCTGCCGCCCGGCCTCCGCGCGCTGCATCTCCTCACGGGGACGCTCATCTGGGCGGCCCTCGTGGTGCTCGTGTCGGTCTCGTCGCGCACGGGCGAGCCGGGGCCGGTCCGCGATCTCGCGAGCGAGGGCCCGTCCCGCCTGCGCGACTACGTCACGCTGACGAAGCCCCGCATCATCTCGCTCCTGCTGGTCACCACGATCGCGCCGATGTTCATCACCGACCGGGGCGTGCCGCCGCTCGCGCTGGTACTCTGGGTGGCGCTCGGCGGGTACCTGATGGCGGGCGGCGCCAATGCGATCAACATGTGGTTCGACCGCGACATCGACACGCGGATGACGCGGACGCGGCTTCGCCCCATCGCGTCGGGCCGGATCGCTCCCGCCGCCGGGCTCGGATTCGGCGTGGCGCTCGGCGCCATCGCCTTTGCCGTCTTCTGGTTCGAGGTCAACCCGCTGAGCGCGTGGCTGGCACTCGCCGGACTCCTCTTCTACGTCTTCATCTATACGATGTGGCTCAAGCGGACGACCACCCAGAACATCGTGGTGGGCGGCGCCGCGGGGGCCTTTCCGCCGCTGGTCGGCTGGGCCGCGGCCACCGGCCGGATCGACCTCGCCGCCATCTACCTCTTTGCCATCATCTTCTACTGGACGCCGCCGCACTTCTGGGCGCTCGCGCTCATCAAGCAGGGCGAATACGCGAAGGCCGGCATCCCGATGATGCCGGTGGTGCGGGGCGAGCGGCGGACCAAGGTGGAGATGCTGATCTACACCATCCTGCTGGTGCCGCTCACCGTCATGCCGTCGTTCTTCGGCGCCCTTGGCCCCTTCTACCTCGCGGCGGCGCTGCTCCTGGGCGGCAGGCTCCTCTGGTACTGCGTGCAGCTCCTCCGTGAGCCGACGGTGACGGCCACCGCGTGGCGGATGTACAAGTTCTCGCTGCTCTACCTGGCCCTCCTCTTCGTGGCGATGGGAATCGACCGGGCGCTCCCCTCGAGCCGTCGGCCGCGCCCCGGCGAGCTGATCATCCTGACCCGCCCGGGCCAGGACTTCGTCCTGCCCGCGGGGGCCACCGGCCGTTGAGCGAACGGCCCCGCCGCCTTCCCTCGCCCCGCCAGCTGAGCCGCCTCTGGCCCAGGCTCCGGCCGTATCGCGGGGGTCTGGCGATCGCCGTGGTGACGCTGCTCCTGAGCAGCGCGATCGGCCTGGCCTTCCCCGGCGTGGTCCGCTACCTCCTCGACGCCGCCTTCGTCCACGGCGACCGCCGGATGCTGGACCGGATCGCGGGCGGGCTCGTCCTCCTGTTCGTCATCCAGGCCGTCCTCAACTACGCCCAGGCGTACCTGCTCAGCGCGACCGGCGAGCGCGCCGTCGCGGGGCTCCGGCGCGAGCTCTTCTCGCGGCTCATCGAGATGCCGCCCGGCTTCTTCGCCGACCGGCGGACCGGCGAGCTCACGAGCCGCCTCACGGCCGACGTGGCGCTGGTGCAGGGCGTGATGAGCCACCAGCTGGCCGAGTTCTCCCGGCAGGTGATCCAGCTGGTGGGCGCGATCATCCTCCTCACCCTCCGCCAGCCGCGGCTCACCCTCACGGCCTTGAGCGTGGCGCCGCTGGTGGTGCTCTCGATCGTGGGCTTCGGGCGCCGGCTCCGCCGCATCACGACCGGCGTCCAGGACCGGGTCGCGGACGCCAACGCCGTGGCGGAGGAGGCGCTGAGCCAGATCCGGACGGTGCAGAGCTTCGTGCAGGAGGAGGCGGAGCGGCAGCGCTATGGCGAGCGGATCGCGGCGAGCGTGCAGCAGGCGCTTCGCCGCGCGCGGGTGCGAGGCGTGTTCGTTGGGATCATCACCTTCGCGAGCTTCAGCGGGATGGTGGTGGTACTCTGGCAGGGAGGGCGGCTGGTGCTGGACGGGCGGCTCACGCCGGGCTCGCTGGTGGAGTTCCTGCTCTACACCATCTTCATCGCGGCGTCGATCGGCGGGCTCGCGTCGTTCTTCACCGCCTATCAGGAGGCGATCGGCGCGGTGGCGCGGGTCTTCGAGATCATCGAGTCCGCTCCGCCGATCGCGGATCCACCGGCGCCCGAGGCGCTGGCCGGCCGGGCGCGCGGCGAGGTGGCCTACGAGGGGGTTTCGTTCCGCTATCAGTCCGGAGAGGATCTGCCATGGATCCTGGACGGGATCAGCCTCCGCGTCCGGCCGGGGGAGGTGGTGGCCATCGTGGGCCCGTCCGGCGGCGGCAAGACGACGCTCGTGTCCCTCCTGCCCCGCTTCTGGGACGTAAGCGAGGGCCGGATCACGCTGGACGGGCACGACGTCCGCTCGCTCCGCCTGGCGGATCTTCGGCACGCCATCGGCATCGTGCCACAGGAGCCGGCGCTCTTCAGCGGCAGCGTCGCGGACAATATCGCGTATGCCCGCCCGGATGCGGCCCGGGCCGAGATCGAGGCGGCCGCGAAGGCGGCGCACGCGCACGAGTTCGTCGAGCGGCTGCCGCAGGGATACGAGACGCTGGTGGGCGAGCGCGGGGTGAAGCTGTCGGGAGGCCAGCGCCAGCGGGTGGCCATCGCGCGAGCAATCCTCAAGGATCCGGCGGTGCTGATCCTGGACGAGGCGACGAGCAGCCTGGACACCGAGAGCGAGCGGCTGATCGAGGATGCGCTGGCACGGCTCCTGGTGGGGCGGACGACGCTCATCATCGCGCACCGCCTCAGCACCGTGCGCCGGGCCGACCGGCTGGTGGTGCTCGACCACGGCCGGATCGTGGAGGAGGGGACGCACGGCGAGCTGCTGGCGGCGGACGGGCTCTATGCGCGGCTCTACCTGCGGCAGTTCAGGGACGACGCAGCAACGGCCGAAAAGCAAACCGGCGCAGCGTGAGCGACAGGAACGCAGAAGCCCCCGACGGCGTGGCCGTCGGGGGCTTCTGCGTCTCGCCGGCGCCGACTACTGGCCGTCGAGCTGGACCGAGTAGTACGTCGGATCTGCGGTCGAGCCGGCGTAGGTGAAGCGAAGCACCGCCATGTACCAGGTTCCGGCGGGAAGGGTGACATCACCCTCTTCCGGGCCAGGCGTGGGAGCACCGGCGGCATCGGCCGATCCGACGCCGGTGTTGAGTGCGCCGTTGGAATCGAGGACGTAGACGCCCAGGTCGGACGTGTTATCCCAGTTCAGCGTCACGTGGAAGGTCGTTTCGGTGGCCACTG
>JAICVB010000111.1 GCA_025935545.1 Gemmatimonadales bacterium | reverse complement strand
GGATCATCGCGGGGATCTTCGTCGCGCGGTTCCTCCCGGGATTCCGGGCGGTCGTCGCCCCGTTTGCCGGGCTCGCGGCAATCAGCGCGTGGCGGTCCCTCCTGCCGATGGCGCTGGCGTCGGCCCTCTGGTACGGCGCGATCACCATCCTCGGCACCGCCCTCGGCGCGGAGTGGGCGACCCTCGAGCGGGTGCTGCACCGGGTGAACGGGACGCTGGCCGTGCTGGGTGGCGTCGCGGCCGTCGCGCTCTTCATCTGGTGGCTCCTCCGGCGCCGGCGCCGCGCCCGCCAGCCGCTCTGGACCGCGCTGCACGGGGCGTTCGAGGCGACGCCCGGCTCACTGCCGGGGCAGGAGGACGAGTCGCGCCGCGCCGCGGCGATGCTGATGCTCGAGGTGGCGTACGCGGATCCCGCGCTTACCGCCAGCGATCGAGCGGCGGTGGCCGAGCGGCTCCGCCGGGACTGGTCGCTGCCCGAGGCGCCGCGCGAAACGCTCGAGGGGCGTCCGCACCCCGAGCAGTCACGCCTTGCCGCCTACCGCGAACGCATCCTTGCACGGTTCGGCGCGGAACGGCGCATCGCGCTGGTCGAGCGCATGTGGCAGGTGGCGATCGAGGGATGCCCCCCGGGCGACCACGCGGGCCTTGTCCTGCCGGCCGCGACGCTCCTCGGACTGAGTGCCGAGGAGGTGCAGGCGGCGCGCGCCCGTGTGGCGGGAGCGCCGGCCCCATGACATCTTCGCTCGCCCAGCGCATCGACCGCGACTTCATGCTCGACGCCTTCCGCGACTACCTGTCGCTTGAGGCCGGCCACAGCCCCAATACCATCGAAGCCTACCTGCGCGACCTCCGGCGCCTCGGGGAGTTCGGCCTGAGCCGCGGCGTGACCGCCCCATCCGGCTTCACCCGCGTGATGCTCCGCGACTTCGTCTTCCTGCTCAAGGATCTCGGGCTGAGCCCGGCGACCATCCGCCGCAGCATCTCATCCACCCGGACCTGGTTCGGCTTCCTGGTCGGTGAGGGACTGGTGAAGGACGATCCCAGCGATCGCCTCGAAACGCCCAGGCGGTGGCGTACCCTTCCCGACACCCTTGGGGTCGGCGAGGTGGAGGCCATCCTTGCCGCCGCCGCGACCGACCGGCCCCTCGCGTGGCGCGACCGCGCGCTGCTCGAGCTGGCCTACGGCGCCGGGCTCCGCGTGAGCGAGCTCTGCGGCCTCGGCCTCACCGATCTGGTGCTCGACGACGGGCTCGTGCGCGTGATGGGGAAGGGGAGCAAGGAGCGCCTGGTGCCGATCGGGCGCGGCGTGATCGGGATCCTGTCGGTATATCTCCACACCCTGAGGCCTGAGCTGGACCGCGGCGCCTCCCGCGGCCGCGTGCTGCTCAATGCCCGGGGTGAGCCGCTCTCGCGCGTCGGCGCCTGGGGGGTCGTGAAGCAGGCGACGGAACGGGCGGGTATCACGAAGCGGGTCACACCCCATACGCTCCGCCACAGCTTCGCGACCCACCTGCTCGAGGGTGGCGCCGATCTCCGTGCCGTGCAGGAAATGCTCGGCCACGCCGACCTCTCGACCACGCAGATCTACACGCACGTGGATCGCGAGTACCTGCGAAGCGTGCACCGCCAGTTCCACCCGCGCGGCTGACGCGGCGTGGACCTGCGATCCGGCACACCCCTCTGGCTGGCGGAGCCTGCAGCCGATCCGCCGGAATCCGATCTGGACGGGCCGCTCGACTGTGACGTGGCGGTCATCGGGGCGGGCATTACCGGCGCGCTTACGGCCTGGCAGCTGGCGCGCGACGGTTGCGACGTGGTGGTCCTGGACCGCCGCGAGGCAGGGAAGGGCAGCACCGCGGCCTCCACGGCGCTGATCGAATACGAGCTCGACACGCCGCTCGTGGAGCTGCGGCGGTCGGTCGGCCGGGCACGGGCCGACCGCGCGTATCTCGCGGCGGCGGACGGCGTCCGTCGCATTCGCCAGATCGTCCGGGAGAGCGGGGCAGTCTGCGGATACGAGGAGCTGCCGAGTGTCTATCTCGCCAGCGACACCGCAGCGGCGGAGGCGCTTCCGGCCGAGTGCGCCGCGCGCCGCGAGCTGGGCCTCGCGGTAACGACCCTCTCTCCGGCCGACATCGCGAACCGCTTCCCCTTCTCGCGGCCGGCCGCCCTTTGCTCCGATCACGGCGCGCAGCTCGATCCCGTCCGCCTTACGGCGCATCTGCTGCGCTCCGCGGCAGCCGGCGGCGCCCGCATCCGGACGGGAGTCGGTGCCGCCGTCTCGGCGATTCAGCGTGGCGACCGCCTGAAGCTTGCCGCCGGCGGCGGCATGGTAACGGCTCGTCGCGCCGTCCTTGCCACGGGCTATGAGTCGCAGGCCTACCTCGAGGCGTCGGTCGCCTCCCTGAAGAGCACCTATGTCATAGCAACGTCACCCGGGCAGCCGCTCGAGCACTGGGCGGATCGCTGTCTGCTCTGGGAAACGGCGCGGCCGTACCTGTACCTCCGCACCACTCCTGACGCGCGTGTGATCGTCGGCGGGGAGGACGAACCCTTCGCCGACGCGGAGCGGCGCGACGCTCTGATACCCGGGAAGGCTGCCCTGCTCGCGGAGCGCGCTGGCCGGCTCTTTCCCGACATCGACTTCACCCCCGCCTTCGCGTGGGCCGGCACGTTCGCGGAAACGTCCACCGGGCTCCCGTGCATCACCCGCCTGCCGGCCATGCCCGAGGTGTGGCTCGCGCTGGGCTACGGGGGGAACGGGATCACCTTCGGCGCCGTGGCGGCGGACATCATCTGCAGCGCCATCGGCGGGCGTCGCCACGAGGCGGAGGGACTCTTCCCACTTCCCGGCTGACTACCGTTGCTCGATTCCCGAGGATGGGAGGTCGATCCGCTCGAAGGCGCGGCCGAGGGGCTCGAGCAGCAGCCGGCATTCGGCAGCGATCACTGCCAGCCCCGCTATTCCCGCTGCGACCCAGCCCCAGGTCGCCGCTGACCGCGCCATGGCCCACCAGGCGGCCCCCGCCGCGAGCCCCGCGGGAATGAGCGCGACGACGAGCGTAAGCCCGTACGCGGCCATGACGACGACGTTCTGCCCGAGGCCTTCGATACCCGCGGCGCGGGTCGGGCCAATGCGCACCCATGCCGGGAAGAGCAGTGCGCCACCATTCAGGAGCAGCAGTCCGAGGTAGTTGACCGCGGGGATGAAGAAGCCCACGCCGAGGGCGGTCAGGACGGTGACCCGCAGGTTGTCCGCCAGCCACGGCTCCGCGACGAATGCGGCGAGCGCCGCGACGCCCAGCATGAACTGCACAAGCGTGAGGATCGCGGCCGACGCAGCGACCTCGGCGGCAACGATCGAAGCGCCGCGAACCGGGTAGCTCCGCAGCAGCTCGAGCCGCTGGAGGTCGGTCCGCAGGTCATTGCGCACCCACTGCGGCCCGATCAACACGGCGAACATCGCCCAGGTGCCGGCGAGCGTGCCGATCAGGTGGGCCAGGTTGCCCACGTGCCGCAGCGCCAGGAGTGCGATGGCCGCCGCGGCCAGCACGAAGCCGAGGGCAATGCGGCCGAACCGGTCGACACGGCCCGCCGCGATGACGTTCTTCCAGAAGATGGCCGTGGCCGGGCGACCCTCCGCCGCGAGCCGGAAGACCGGTCTCGCCGGCGGCCTGCCCGCCGACGCCGGCGCCGTCCCCCGGGCCTCGATGCGCGCGGCACGCCGTCTCGCCGCGTCCGCGGCCGACTCCTCGAACGAGGCGTCCGCGCGCGTCACCCAGACGAAGTGCGCGCCGAGGAGAAGCAGGGCCGGGACCGCCGCGCGGAACCAGCCTGGCGCGTCCGCCGCGGCGGGTCCGACGAGAACGCGAAACGGGAGCAGCACCGCGTGGGCGAGCGGCCGTGCCGCCTCGCGGTCGAGGATCGTGAGAAAGCCGTTGGTGCCTTCCCGCGCCGCAGCCACCAGCGCCGGAGCGGACGCAGCAAGCGCGACCGCAGCCGCCACGGCCGTGGCGGCCACGGCGACCACCGTCACCCAGTGGCGCGCGAATCCCGGCCGTCCGTGCCGCGTCACGGCATTTCTCGTGAGGGAGGCGCCCAGCCGGTGCAGCTGCAGGGTCGACAGGAGGATCCACAGGCCGAGAGCGTGCAGCAGCGCGACCGTACCGGTCTCGGAGCGCGAGAGCACCAGCGTCCAGATGAGCGCACTCCAGAGGACCCGGCCCTGTGACTGCAACAGCTTGAAGCGGATGAGCTCGCGGCGCGAGACCGGAGCGGTGAAGAGAAAGTCGGTCTCCGCGAGCGTGAAGGTCAGCGCGACGCGCCGGCTTCCGAACGCCCAGCTCCACGCCACCGCCCACGACGCGAGGATGGCCATCACCAGCTCGCGATGCTCTGCCACGCCCCGCGCCGGGGCCGGAGGTGCGGCGGGCTGGCGGATGAGAAAGACCCAGAGGAACGCGGCACCGAGGGCAAAAGCGATGGCGTAACGCGGCGTCCGGAGGCGGCCGAGCTTGCGACGCGCGCGGTTCGCCAGGCTCCGGACGGTGAGGAAGAGGAGTGCGCGGTTCACCCCGGGCCCGGCTCCCCGACGAGCGAGATGAACAGATCCTCGAGTCCGAGTGCCGCGAGCTCGGGTCGCTCGCGCTTGATCTCCGCGATGCTCCCGATGGCCACCGCGCGCCCCTCCCGCATCACCAGCACCCGCGTGCAGATCTCCTCGACGAGGTGCAGGAGATGCGAGCTCAGGATCACCGCCGCTCCGGCTGCCGCGCGCGAGCGGATCGTCTGCTTCATCCGGCGGATTCCGACCGGGTCGAGCCCGGTCAGCGGCTCGTCGAGGAGGAGGGCCGAGGGGGAATGGATGAGGCCGCAGGCGATGGCGAGCTTCTGCTTCATCCCGCGGGACAGCTCGCCGGGCAGCGCGTGGCGCCGCGGGAGGAGCTCGAGCTCGGTCAGCAGTGCCTCGAGCCGGCTCCGCGCATCCGCCACGCGATAGAGGCGGCCGGTGAAGAGCAGGTGCTCCTCCACCGTGAGGTATTCGAACAGGTGGGGCTCGTCGGGAATGAAGGCCAGCAGGGACTTCGCTGCGACCGGATCCGCGACGACGTCGTGGCCGCCCACCGACACGCGGCCGCTCGAGGGCGTCAGGATGCCCGCGATGGCCCGGATGGTGGTGGTCTTCCCGGCGCCGTTGGGGCCTACCAGGCCCAGCACCTCGTGCGGCTCGACCCGGAAGCTGAGGTCGCGGACCGCCGGGAAGCTCCCGTAGAGCTTGGTAAGCCCGCTGACCTCGATCACGTCGGTTCTCCGGTGGTGGCGCTAACTCGTTCGGCGAAAAGCGGCTAGGGTGGGTAAGTTAATCCTGGCCCCCGGCGGCCACAGATGAAACTTTCGGGTGGCCGCACACGTCACCTATTGAAACGTACACGGGCCCATCTTTACCGGGATTCTCCATGCGGAACTACTGGCTCAAGATCGCGCTCGGCAGTCTGGTGATCTTCGCCGTCGGGATGGCCATCGCGAGCATGGTCAACAAGGGGCGGAACGCGGTGCACGATCTCGCGGTGGGTACGGGACCCATCACGGTTCCACTGCTGGGCGCGGTCCCCTTCGTCCTCGATGGCGAGCGCCTGGGCTCGGTGAGCCAGCTGACCATGTATCGTTCGGCCCCCAAGATCCCTTCGTCCTTCCGCGTCGTCGTGAGCCTGCCTGATTCGGTGCCGAGCGAGCGGCTGGGGCGCTGCATCATCCTCGTCGATCCCGAGCGCAGCTCGAGCGGGCGACATTTCGACATCAACGCGAAGACCGCCTTCCGTTGCCTTGCGTCGGCGGACACGGCGGGAAAGGAGCTGGAGCCGTTCGGCACGCTCGCGATACGCTCTCGGCCCGACAGCTTTCCGTTCCTCCTGCCACGCCAGGTGATCCAGGACATCCAGACCGAGGACTCGACCGAGACGGACTCGGTGCCGGCCGATCTGGGCGACTCGATCGCGGCGAGCGTGCACCGCGCGATGGACAGCGCGAAGGCATCGGCCCGCTAAGCGGAACGGTCATGTAACCCGCTGGTCCCCATGGCCTTAGCGGGGCGCCCTCCGCTGTCAATACTTCCGGCATGACTTTTGACAGCGGCCCCGGCCGTGATTACGTTGGTTGATGCGATTCATCTCTGCCGCAGATCGAGCCCTGCCCGCGGGCGGGCCCCGCCGAGACCGTCCATGACCGGTTCCAGCCACGCGACCAAGTACATCTTCGTGACCGGCGGTGTCGTGTCTTCTCTCGGGAAGGGCATCGCCGCCGCCTCGCTTGGGCGGTTGCTGGTCGAGCGCGGGCTCTCGGTGACGATGCAGAAGTTCGATCCGTACATCAACGTCGACCCGGGGACGATGTCGCCGTTCCAGCACGGCGAGGTCTTCGTCACCGACGACGGCGCGGAAACCGACCTCGATCTGGGTCACTATGAGCGGTTCATCGACCGCTCGCTCTCGCAGCAGAACAACATCACGACCGGCCGGATCTACCAGACGGTGATCGGCAAGGAGCGCCGCGGCGAGTACCTGGGCTCGACGGTGCAGGTGGTGCCGCACATCACGGACGAGATCAAGCTCGCCATCCGCCGCACCGCGCCGGGCCACGACGTCGTGATCACCGAGATCGGCGGCACCGTCGGCGACATCGAGTCGCTGCCGTTCCTCGAGGCGATCCGGCAGTTCCGCCAGGAGGTCGGCCGCGACAATGCGCTGTTCATCCACCTGACCCTGGTGCCGTTCATCGCCGCCGCCGGCGAGCTCAAGACCAAGCCCACCCAGCACTCCGTCCGGGAGCTGATGCAGATCGGGATCCAGCCCGACATCCTGATCTGCCGGAGCGAGCAGCCGCTTTCCGCCGACATCAAGCGCAAGATCGCGCTCTTCTGCAACGTGGACTTCGGCTGCGTGGTCGAAAGCCCCGACGTGCAGTCGATCTACGAGATTCCGCTCCGGTTCTTCGACCAGGGGCTCGACCGGCAGGTCTGCGAGCGGCTCCGCCTCGAGACGCGGGAGCCCGACCTCGCGGCCTGGCGCGAGCTGACGGAGCGCATTCTCCGCCCCCACGGCGCTGTGCGCATCGCGGTCGTAGGCAAGTACACCGACCTGCATGATGCCTACAAGTCGGTGAATGAGGCGCTGATTCACGGCGGCGCGGCCAACGACGTGCGCGTCCAGCTCGAGTGGATCGCGAGCGACCGGTTTGCCGACCAGGACGCCGCAGCGCGTCTGCTCCAGGGCTTCGACGGCCTTCTCATCCCCGGCGGCTTTGGCGAGCGCGGGGTGGACGGGATGATCGAGGCCATCCGCTGGGCCCGCGAGAACGGGCTCCCGTTCTTCGGCATCTGCCTGGGCCTCCAGGTCGCGATCATCGAGTTCGCGCGGAACGTGTGCGAGCTGCCGGACACGAACAGCACGGAGTTCGAGCCCGAGTGCGCGTCGCCCGTCATCTCGCTCATGCAGTCGCAGCGCGACGTGTCCAATCTCGGTGGTACGATGCGGCTGGGCGCGTACACCGCCCGGCTCCGCCCCGGCTCGCGGGTGGCGCAGGCGTACGGCACCCACGAAATCAGCGAGCGGCACCGGCATCGGTGGGAAGTGAGCAACGCGTACCGCGATGTGCTCGCGGAGTATGGGCTCCGGCTGTCCGGACAGTCGCCGGACGGCGGCCTGGTGGAAGTGATCGAGCTGCCCGATCACCCCTGGTTCCTCGGCTGCCAGTATCATCCCGAGCTCAAGAGCCGGCCCACGCGGCCGCATCCCCTGTTCAGCGCGTTCGTGGCCGCCGCCATCCGGCGGCAGGAGACGCGCCGCACGCCGCCCGCGACGGCCGAGCTGGCGGAGCTCACGCGCTGATGGCCCCCCGCGCCCGGGGCCGGGCGGCGTGGGCGGCGACGCTTCTCGCCGCGCTTGGCG
>JAICVB010000118.1 GCA_025935545.1 Gemmatimonadales bacterium | reverse complement strand
CGCGTCGGCGTGCGCCACCCCGAACCGCACCACCCGCGGGCGCGGCGTGAGCCGCCGCTCCAGCAGCGACAGTACACGGGGGACGACGTTCTCGCGTCCGCGCACACGGTCCACCGGCACGACGCGCCCCTCGGCGTTGAGTGAGAGGATCGGCCGGACATCGAGCATCCCGCCCAGCCACGCCTTGCCGCGGCTCACGCGTCCGGACCGGATGAGGTTGTCGTAGCGATCCACCGTGATGAAGACGCCGGAGCGGCTTCGCAGGCGCCGGAGCTCGGCCGCGATGTCGTCGGCCCGCCAGCCGGACTCCGCGAGCTCGGCGGCGCGCAAGGCCAGCATCCCGGCACCCAGCGAGGCGGAGGCACTGTCCACCAGGTGCACGCGGCCCAGTCCGCCGCTCCGCACCGCGGCCTGCGCCGACTGGTAGGTACCCGACAGGCCTGCCGAAAGCAGCACCGCCACGATCTCGTCGGCCTCCTGGAGGACGTCCCGGAACACGCGGACGAAGTCGCCCGGCGTAGGCTGGGACGTCGTGGGCAGCTCCTTCGCGATCCGGAGGCGGCGATAGAACTCCTCGGGCCTGAGCTCCACCCGGTCGCGGAAGGTCTCGTCGCCGAACATCACCTGAAGCGGAACCAGGGCGATCCGGTGCCGGTCCAGCACAGTATCGGGAAGGTCCGCGGAGCTGTCGGTGACGACCGCCACCGGCCGCCGCTCGGCGTGCGCCAGGCGGCGATGCTGCACCCGCATGTCCTCCGCCTTCGTGGTCTCCACGGTGCCCCACCGCGCGGCCAGGCTGAAGACGGCCTCGGGCGTGTCGGTGTGCACATGCACCTTGAGGATGTCGCCCGTGGCGATGGCGACGATGGAGCCGCCCAGGGCGTGGAGCGCGCCGCGGACCTCGTTGGCGGGCGGCAGCTGCTCCCCCCGGACGAGCACCTCCGTGCAGTACTGGAAGTCGCGCTCGGCCGCCACTTCCACCAGCGCGACCGGGGCGGGCTCCGCGCCTCCCGCCGCGGGCAGCGCCAGCAGCGGGTCGCCGTGGATGAGGCGGACCATCCCCTCGACCATCCGGACGAAACCCATGCCGCCGGCGTCCACGACGCCGGCGTCCCGAAGCGCGGACATGAGCTCCGGGGTGTGCGCCAGCGAGATCTCGGCTTCGTCGAGGAGATACTGCATGAAGGCCTCGATGTCCTCCGAGCGGTCCGCGGCGCGCTCGGCGGCCGCGGCGGCCTCGCGGGCGACGGTAAGGATGGTGCCTTCGCGCGGGTCGTCGAGGGAAGCTTCGAGCGTGGCGGCGCCGCGGCGGACGGCGACCGCGATCGCCCGGGCGCGCGCGACGGGCAGGTCGCCCAGCCCCTCGGCGAAGCCCAGGAGGAAGTGCGCCAGCATCATGCCCGAGTTGCCGCGAGCGCCGAGGACGGCGGCCCGGGCCGCGGTGCGCGCCGTCTCCCCAAGCGACGCGTCGCCGAGCACCCGGAGGGCGTCGGCGACGGCGCGGAGTGTCAGCGTGAAGTTGGTGCCGGTGTCCCCGTCGGGGACGGGGAAGACGTTGATCCGGTTGATCTCCTCGCGGCCGGCCGCCACCCATTCGGCGGCGGCGCGGAAGGAGCGCGCGAGGCGGGGCCCGTCGACGTAGGCGATGCCGACGGACATGGGCCTCCTGCTACTCGGCCACGACGTCGACGCGCACCTCGGCGCGCACGTCGGGGTGCAGCCGGATGCCGGCGGTGTGCTGGCCCAGCGTCTTGATCGGCTGCTCGAGCTCGATGCGGCGCTTGTCCACCTCGAAGCCGCGAGCGGCCAGCGCGTCGGCGATGTCGGCCGCGGTGATCGAGCCGAAGAGCCGGCCCTCCTCGCCCGCCTTGCCGGTGAGCCGGAGCTCGACCGCGGCGAGCTCCGCCGCGCGGGCCTGCGCGCCGTCGCGCTCCGCGTCGAGACGCGCCGAGCGGGCCCGGGTTTCGGCCGCGATCCGCTTCTTGTTGCCTTCGGTGGCTTCGTACGCGAGGCCGCTCGGCAGCAGGTAGTTCCGGCCGTACCCGGGCTTCACCCGCACCAGGTCGCCCGCCTTGCCGAGCGACTTCACGTCCTCGCGCAGGATCACTTCCATCATCGGTTCACCCCTCCAGTTGGCGGCGGCGCCGCGCGCCGCCGGAAATCTACCCAGGAGTCCGCCAGGCCGAGCAGGGCAAGCCCGCTCACGGCGAACGGAGACAGAAAGACCGCGACCAGGGTCAGCACCAGCACGATGGCGCGGGGCGCGGCGCGCGCCACCGTCCAGAAGACGGCGAGCCCCCGGGCCGTGTAGAGCGCCACCGACACGAGCAGGACGTTCTGCGCCAGCACCTCGAGTGAGAGGTCACCGACCCGGTCGCCCACCGGGAGCACCAGCACGGCGAGCGCGAGCACGGGGATCCACACCAGCTGGTCACCGAATCGGAAGCTGGCGAACGACCCGCCGGTCACCGCCAGCGGATGCGTGGCGACGTCCTCGTAGATCCGCCAGGCGAGCGCCAGTCCGGCGATCGCCGCGAGCGTCAGGATGGCGGGGAAGAGGGCGGCCACCGAGTCGGCCCGCTGGGCCAGCTCGGTGAAGATCTGCCGTGCCGCGTCGCCCGCCGCGCCCTGTGCCGCGGCCGCGCTCGCCTGGGCGGTGAAGAAGGCGCGCGTTCCCGAGGCGGCGGCCGCCTGTACCGCCGGCCAGTCGGCGCCGAAGTAGGCGCCCCAGAAGTAGGCCACGGCCCCCGCGATGACGACGGCAAGGAGCGCCCGGGGAAAGACCGGCCCGGGCCGGGCGAGCATCGTGACCGTGAAGGCGCCGGCCAGGAAGGCGCCGGTGGCGCGGACGAACTGGCCGAACAGGTCGTTGTCCCGCCCCATGACGGACAGCACGAGCAGGGCGATCGCGATGGCCAGCGTCAGCCACTCGCGCCGGCTGGAGGGCCGGGAGACGCCGAGCAGGAGCACCAGCGGGAAGAGCAGGTACCCCCAGGGCGCCACCAGCGCGAAGGCCGCCGCCATGAGCAGCGGCGCGGCAAGCCCGCGGCGGATGGTCAGCCCGCGAATCCCTTGATGTACGGCAGCAGCGCGAGCTGGCGTGCCCGCTTGATCGCGGTGCTGAGCTGCCGCTGGTGCCGGGCGCAGGTTCCCGACAGCCGGCTCGGGAGGATCTTCCCGCGCTCGGTCAGGAAGCGGGAGAGGGTGCGCTCATCCTTGAAGTCCACGACCCGCACGCCGGATTCGCAGATGGCGCAGGTCTTGGCGGCGCGCTTCATTCGTCGTCCTCCTCATCGCCGCTCTTGGCGGCGGTCGCGGGCACCGGCTGGGCGCCCTCGTTCACCACCACGAGGTGGCGCAGCACGCCCTCGTCGAGCTTGATCGCGCGCTCGAACTCGGGGAGCGCGGCGGCGGCGGTCTCGAACTTGGCCACCGCGTAATAACCGGTCTCGTGATTGCGGATCGGGTAGGCGAGCGCGCGCTTGCCCCAGTGGTCCACCGCGGGGGGCTCGACGCCGTCCTGCCGGATGAGAGCGTGGAAGCGCTCGAGGCGCTCGTTGATGGCCGCATCCTCGAGGGCACTGTCGAAGATGTAGACCACCTCGTACTGGTGGGTCATGACACCGTCCTTTGGACGAGTGCCGAAGCGGAGCTTCGGCGGTTGCGCCCCGGCCCTGGTGCGGGGCCGAGGAGGAGATTTGTGAGCCGGGAAGATAGCCGGGGCGGCCCGTCCCCGGTAGCGTCAGGAGCTGAAGCGGAAGAGCATCACGTCGCCGTCGCGCACCACGTATTCCTTGCCTTCGGCGCGGGCCAGCCCCTGGTCGCGGGCCGGCTTCCACCCGCCCACCCGAACGAAGTCCTCGTACGCGACCGTCTCGGCCCGGATGAAGCCTTTCTCGAAGTCCGAGTGGATGACGCCCGCGGCGGCCGGCGCCTTGTCGCCCCGGTGGATGGTCCAGGCGCGGACCTCCTTCTCCCCGGCGGTGAAGTAGCTCTGCAGGCCCAGCAGGTGGTAGGCGCCGTGGGCGAGGCGGTCGAGTCCCGATTCGGTGAGCCCCAGCGATTCCAAAAACTCGCGCCGGTCCTCCGGCGGCAGCTCGGCGAGCTCGGCCTCGACCTTGGCGGAGAAGGTGACGATCCCGGCTTGCTCGCCGTCCGCTTCGAGCGCCGTCCGGAGGGCGTCCACGTAGCGGTTGCCGCCGGTGATTTCGTCCTCCGCCACGTTCGCCGCGTAGAGCACCGGTTTGGCCGTGAGGAGATTGAAGGCCCGATACGCCGCCCGCTCCTCCTCGTTCGGGACGATGGAGCGGGCCGGTCGGCCCGCGGCGAGCGCGGGCTGGAGCGCCTGGAGCAGGCGCAGCTCGATGCGCGCCTGGGGATCGCCGGAACGCGCCGCCCGGGTTGCCTTGTCGAGGCGTTTTTCGACGCTCGCGAGGTCGGCGAGCCCGAGCTCGATTCCGATGATCTCCCGGTCGCGCACGGGATCCACCGTGCCCATGACGTGCTGGATGTCGGGATCCTCGAAGCAGCGCACCACGTGGACGATCGCGTCCACCTCGCGGATGTTGGCGAGGAACTGGTTGCCGAGCCCCTCGCCCTGGCTCGCACCCTTCACGAGCCCGGCGATGTCCACGAACTCGACCGTCGCCGGCACCGTGCGCTCCGGGCTCACGATGGCCGCGAGGGCGTCGAGGCGTGGATCGGGGACCTCCACGACGCCCGTGTTCGGCTCGATGGTCGCGAAGGGATAGTTCGCGACCAGCGCCCCGGCCGACGTCAGGGCGTTGAAGAGGGTGGACTTGCCGACGTTGGGAAGGCCGACGATGCCGAGTCTGAGCATGGGCGCGCGGTGCGGGTCAGCGGTTGAAGCGGGACATCGCCAGCTCGATCCCATCGCTGAGCCATCCCTCGACGGCCTCCGCCATGGGATCGAGCAGGCCGTCCAGCGCGGCCCGCTCATCGCGGGTGAACTCGCCCAGCACGAAGTCGGCGAGGTCGCCGGTGTCGGGGGGAACCGGGCCGACGCCGATGCGGAGGCGCGGGTAGTCCTGCCGCCGCAGGGTGGCCTCGATGCTCCGGAGCCCGTTGTGCCCGCCGCTGGAGCCGGCGCCGCGAAGCCGGAACCGCCCCAGCCCGATGGCCACGTCGTCCACCAGGACGAGCAGATCGCGGGCGGGATCGAAGCCGGCGTCGTCGAGGCACGGTGCCAGCGCCGCGCCGCTCCGGTTCATGTAGGTCTGGGGCTTGAGGAGCCGGACCTCCCGATCGGCCACGACACCCCCCGTCTCGCGAGCCCGCTGGCCGCGGCGGAAGGCGGGAAGCCGCCAGCGCGCGGCCAGGTGGTCCACGAGAAGAAACCCGGCGTTGTGCCGGGTTTCCGCGTACTCCGGGCCGGGGTTGCCCAGGCCGACGATCGTGTGCAGGGCTCAGGCCTTCGCTTCGGCGTCCTCGTCCTCGGCCTTGGGCTTCCGGATGAGCTCGGGCTCGGTGGACGGCGCCTCCTCGGCGGCGGCGGGGGCCGTCTCTTCGGCGCGCGGCGCGACCACGGTGACCACCGGCAGATCCTCGTCGTTCAGGATCTCGGCCTTCTCGACCTTGATGTCGCGCACGTAGAGCGACTGCCCGATACCGAGCGGCGTGACGTCGAGGTCGATGCTCTCGGGGATGTCGCCCGGCAGCACCTCGAGCTCGAGCGTGCGGAGAATGTGGTCGAGCACGCCGCCGAAGTTCCGGACGCCGTCGGCGGTACCGGTGAGGTGCACCGGAACCTCGACGGTGATCTTCTCGTCGGCGTGGATCTCGTAGAGATCGACGTGCATGATGTCGGCGGGGCGGACCGGGTTGCGCTGGATCTCGCGGATGAGCGCCTTCACCGGTGCCCGGCCGTCCACGGTGACGTCCACCACGGTGCTGCCGGCGCTGATGCCGGTGAGCATCCGGCTCAGGGCCGGGGCGTCGACGATGAGGGCCTCGGGCTCACGGCCGTGGCCGTAGATGACCGCGGGGACCTTGCCGGCCCGGCGGAAGGTGCGGGCCGCGCCCTTGCCGGTCTCATTGCGCGTGGCTGCCTGAAGACTGACCTGTTGTGCCATTGTCCGATCCTTCGTGGTTGTACGCCTGCCGGCGCGTCGTCAATCGAACAGCGAGCTCACCGACTGGTCGCTGTGCGTGTAGCCGATCGCCTTGGACAGCAAGCCCGCGATCGAGAGAACCTTGAGCCGGTCGAACCGCCGCTCCGGCGGCAGCGCGATCGTGTTGGTGACGGCCACTTCCTTGACCGGCGAGGCGGTGAGCCGCTCCACCGCGGGCCCCGAGAGGAGCGCATGGGTGGCGCAGCAGTACACGTCCTCCGCCCCCAGCCGCTTGAGCGCGTTGACCGTCTCCGCCATGGTGCCCGCGGTGTCGATCATGTCGTCGGGGATGATGCAGTCCTTGCCCCGGACTTCGCCGACCACGTTCAGGACTTCCGCCACGTTGGCCGACGGGCGCCGCTTGTCGATGATCGCGAGCGACGCGTTGAGCCGCTTGGCGAATCCCCGGGCCATCTTGGCCGAGCCCACGTCCGGCGCCACGATCACCAGGTCCCGGAGCGATTTCTGCCGGTAGTGGTTGACGAAGACGGGCGCGGCGTAGAGGTGGTCCACCGGCAGGTCGAAGAAGCCCTGCAGCTGGTGCTGGTGGAAGTCCATCGCCAGCACCCGGTCGGCACCCGCCATCGACACCATGTTGGCCATCAGCTTGGCGCTGATGGCGACCCGGGGCTGGTCCTTGCGGTCCTGCCGGGCGTAGCCGAAGTAGGGGATCACCGCCGTGACCCGCGCCGCGCTGGCCCGCTTGGCCGCGTCCATGAGGAGGAGCAGCTCCATCATGTTCTCGGCCGGCGGATTGGTCGGCTGGATGATGTACACATCCCGGCCGCGCACATTCTCGTCGATCTTGACGAAGAGCTCGCCGTCGGCGAAGCGCCGGATGGTGACGGCGCAGAGCGGCTGCCCCAGGTGCCCCGCCACCTCTTCAGCCAGGGGGCGGTTGGCAGAGCCGCTCAGAAGCAGCATCTGGCTTCGCGACAGCGAGAGCTCGGTCATGATACAGCCCGACAAGCTAGTTTGGTGTACGGGGTTGCGTCAACTCGCGCGGCGGGCGGCTGAGGCGCGGGCGCATCGGTCCGGACGTGCGTCAGGTCACGGCCCAAGCCCTTTCGCGAGCGTATCTTGGGCCCAGTTCCCGGTCCGACCTTCCACTTCGAGGAATCGTTCATGACCCCGATCCGTGCTGCCGCCGCGCTCGGTGCCGCCCTGTCGGCGTTCGCGATGGTCTCCTGCAAGACCGGCGACATCCCCACCGATCCGGGGAGCGG
>JAICVB010000005.1 GCA_025935545.1 Gemmatimonadales bacterium | reverse complement strand
GTCGTGACGGCGTCGCGCGGTACCAGCGGTGACGTGCTGGCGATGGTGAGCACGTCCAGCACCACCGCGGTCCGCTCCAGCGTGATGTCCTGCGTCAGCGTCTGGCCCGCCAGGATCCTGATGCCGGTCACGTTCACCGCGCGGTAGCCGATGAAGGCCCCGTGCACCGTGACCACCCCGGCGGGGACGTTGTTCATGAACCAGTATCCCCTCGCGTCCGACAGCGCGCTGAACGCGAGTCCCACCAGGCTCACCTGTGCGTTGGCGATGGGCGCGCCGTCCTGGTCCCGCACGCGGCCCTCGATCTTGCCGGTCGATCCCTGGGCCTGGAGCACGCCGGCTCCGACGCCCAGCACGATCGCCAGCCCCGCGAACATCCGAACAAGGCCTTGCTTCATGGGCACATCCTCCAGAGGCGTGAATGCCGCCGGCAGCGGAACGGAAAACCGGCGGTGACGCCAAGGTACGGCGCGAAGGAGGACGTCTGGTGGAAGGGTTGTCGGGGGTGTGTCAGGATTGGGCCAGGGACTGTTTCACGAGGTGGAACGCGCGGGGCGGGCTCAGCGCTGCAGGCGGTACCCGCGCTTCCTGAGGGTGAAGATGTGGCGCGGGTTCCGGGCGTCGTCCTCGAGCTTCCGGCGCAGCTCGGCCACGTGCGAATCCACGGTGCGCGACACGACGCTGTCGGTGTAGCCCCAGACGTCCTGCAGGAGCTCCATGCGCGACGTCACCCGCCCGTTCCGCCGGACCAGCGCCATCAGGAGGTCGAACTCGCGGGGACGCAGCTCCACCTCGCGCCCGCCCTTCCGCACGACCTGCGTTGCGGGGTCGATCTCGATGTCGCCGAAGGCGAGCACCGGCTCGGGCGGCGGGGCGGCGAGTGCAGGTTCCGGCACGCCGCGACGGCGCAGGACGAGCTCGATGCGCGCATGCATCTCGAAGACCGACACCGGCCGCAGGATGAACTCATCCACGCCGAGCCGGAAGCCGGGAAGCCGGCTGGCGGGCAGGGGCCGCGTGCCGACGATGACGAATGGGACGGCAGGCTGCTCCAGCCGGAGGCCCTGGAAGACCAGCTCGCCCTCGGACTCGAGGAGCGCCTGGCCGATCACCACCACATCGAGCTTGGCACCCCGCGCCTGCAGCACGCCGCGCGCGCCGTCGCGCGCGATCTCGACCTGGTGCCCGTCCAGCTCGAGGGTGTAGCGCAGCGCCAGGGCAAGCGCGGCGTCGTGGTCCACGATCAGTACCCGGTGGGGCGCCAGGGGCCGGCGCGCCGGGACGTCGGTCATGATCACCCTCATCGGGTCGGGCGGACGGTGAATGCTCAGCACATTGGACTCGCCGGTCGAGGCGGACGCGCCGCTGCTGTCCATATGACGCTCGGCCCGCGGGTCGCGCACACGGACCGATCCCGCGGCGTGTTGCCTCGCGCCCGGCCCGGGCGCACTCTTCGGGATGCCTTCGACTCCGGTCAGCCGGGACCTGAGCGCGCTGATCTTCGCCGCCGGCCTCGCCGCCGCGGGCCTGGTGGGCGGCTGCCGCCCGCCGTCGCCCGCGACCCGCGAGAGCCCGACCCCCGATAGTCGCGCGCTGCTCGATCACCGCGCCCTCCTCGCCCGGGAGGGCTGGTGGGACAATCGCGACTGGGACTGGTATGTCGGGAACATTCCCTTCTTCGACTCCCCCGACTCCGCCATCAACACGACCTACTACTACCGCTGGGAGCTCTTGACCAAGCACCTCACGTATGGGAGCCCGGCCACCGGCTACACCTTCACCGAGTTCATCGACCGGCCGTTCTGGTCGGGCGCCTTCGGATCGATCAGCTGTCCGCTGGGCCACCAGATGTACGAGGCGCGCTGGCTCCGCGACCGCCGGATCGTGGAGGACTTCGCCCGCTACTGGTTCGAGACGCCGGGCGCCGAGCCCCGGAGCTACAGCAACTGGTACGGCGACGCGGTGTGGGCGAGCTACCTCGTCACCGGCGACTCGGCGTTCCTCCGCCGCGTGCTGCCGCACATGGTGGCGCAGTACCGGGGCTGGATCGCCGAGCACTGGGATGCGGCGCACCGCATGTTCCGCTGGGACGGGATGCACGACGGGATGGAGACCAACATCAACAGCCGCCAGACGGCCGATTCGTTCGCCGGCGCGGAGGGTTACCGCCCCACGCTCAACAGCTACCTCTTCGCCGACGCGCGGGCCATCGCGCGCGCGGCCGCGCTCTTCGGGGACTCGACGCTCGCCCGCGACTACTCGGCGCGCGCCGCGGACCTCAGGCGCCGCGTGCAGGAGGAGCTGTGGGACCCGAAGCGCCAGTTCTTCCTGCATCAGTTTGCGCATGACGAGGCCGGCGGGATCCGCGCCGGCAGCCGCACCTACGAGACCGGGCCCTACGCCGGCAACCCGCACGGCCGGGAGCTGATCGGCTACGTGCCGTGGCAGTTCGAGCTGCCCGACCCGGGGTACGAGGCGGCGTGGAAGTTCCTGATGGACCCGGCCTACTTCATGGCGCCGTTCGGCCCCACCACGGTCGAGCGCGGCGACCCGCAGTTCCTGGTGGCGAAGGAGTGCTGCGTCTGGAGCGGCAATGCGTGGCCCTACGCCACCGCCCAGACGCTCACGGCAATGGCCAACCTGCTCAACGATTACCGCCAGCATGTCGTCACGCCGGCGGACTACTTCAGGCTGCTCACCCTCTACACCCTCGACCAGCGGAAGGACGGCCGCCCCTACATCGCCGAGGCGGCGGACCCGCTCACCGGCTCGTGGGCGGGGCACGACACCTACTACCACAGCGAGCACTACTTTCACTCGGGCTACGTGGACCAGATCATCACGGGGCTCGCGGGGCTCCGGCCGCGGGCCGACGATTCGCTGGAGGTGAACCCGCTGGCTCCCGCGGAGTGGGGCTGGTTCGCGCTGGACGATGTGGCCTACCGCGGGCGGAACGTGGCGATCGTGTGGGACCGGGACGGCAGTCACTACGGCCGCGGCGCCGGCCTCGCGCTCTACGCCGACGGCCGGCGGATCGCGCACCGGGACGGGCTCGGGCGCATCGTGGCCTTCATGGGCCCCGCACCCGCCCTCCCGCCCGTCGACCGGCCCGCCAACTTCGCGGTGAACAACGGCCGGGGCGCCTTCCCCGCCGTCACCGCCTCGTACAGTGACCCGGCCACGGCGCCCGAGTACCTCATCGACGGCAACATCTGGTATCATCGGTCACCACCCGACCGCTGGACCGCGCGGGGGTCGGGCAACGCGGCAGACACCGTCGTGCTCGACTTCGGCATCACTCGGCCGGTGGAGCGCGTCGCGCTCTACTTCCTGGACGACGGGCCGGACGGCGGCGGCCCGATCGTGCCGCCGGCCGGCTACCGGCTCGAGCGCTGGCGCGACGGACGATGGGAGGAGATCGCCTCCCAGCGGCGGGTGCCGGCCACGCCGGAGGGCCGCCGCGCCAACACGGCGAGCTTTCCGCGGATCGAGACGTCGAAGCTCCGCGTGGTGCTGACCCACCGGCCGGGGACCTCGAGCGGCATGAGCGAGCTCGAGACATGGGCGCACGCCGAGCCGCCGTTCGCCGAGCCGGTGGCGGCACCGGCGGGCTTCCCCCGCGCCTCGGCCTCGTTCACCGCGGAGGGCAGCGCGCCCGCTCGCGTGCTCGACGGGCGGGTGGCCTACACGCTCTACTCGAGCAACCGGTGGTCGGCGAGTGGATCGCCCAACGCCGCCGACTGGCTCGCCGTGGACTTCGGCGCGCGGAGGCGGGTGGCGCGAGTGGACGTGCACTTCGTGGCCGATGGCCGGTCGCTGGCCGCGCCGCGCGCGTTCACGGTCGAGTGGCGGGACGGCACGCGATGGGCGCCGGCGCAGGTGCGCCGCCGCCTGCCCGCGGCACCACAGGGATCGGCGGTGAACACCGTCTGGATCAATCCGGTCGAGACGGACAAGGTCCGCATCGTGGTGGAGCACGCCCGGCCCGCCGCCACGGCGGTGACCGAACTCGAAATCCGGGGAGACGGACCGTGAGCCCTGCACCGCGCCCGCTGCATCTCGCCCTGATGATCGGCATCGCCGCCTGCTCCGGCCGGCCGGCCGGCGAACCCAAAGCCCAGGAGCGCCACGTGACCCGCGAGCCCTTCGGCGTCACACCGTCCGGCGAGGCGGTCGAGCTGTTCACGCTCACCAACGCGCACGGCCTCAGGGTGCGCGCCATGACCTACGGCGGCATCATCGTCTCCCTCGAAGCCCCGGACCGCCGGGGCACCCCGGGCGACGTGGTGCTGGGCTACGACAGCCTCGCCGGCTACCTCAGGGATTCGCCCTACTTCGGCGCCATCGTGGGCCGCTACGGCAACCGGATCGCGAAGGGACGCTTCACGCTGGACGGGAAGGAGTACCGGCTCGCCGTCAACAACGGGCCGAACCACCTGCACGGCGGCGTCCGCGGCTTCGACAAGGTGGTGTGGCACGCCGAGCCGTTCGATGACGCGCGCGGCGCGGGCGTGGTGCTCACCCACACGAGCCCCGACGGCGACGAGGGATATCCCGGCACGCTCAACGCGAAGGTCACCTACACCCTGACCGACCGGAACGAGCTCCGCATTGAGTACGAGGCCACCACCGACCAGGCGACGCCCGTCAATCTGACCCAGCACTCCTACTTCAACCTCGCGGGCTCCGGCGACATCCTGGGCCACGAGCTCATGATCGCGGCGGATTCGTTCACGCCGGTGGACTCGACGCTGATCCCGACCGGGACGATCGCGCCGGTGGCGGGCACGCCGTTCGACTTCCGGGCCCCCCACACGATCGGCGAGCGGATCGGCGCCGACAACGAGCAGCTCCGCTTCGGCGGCGGGTACGACCACAACTTCGTGCTCACCCGGTCCGGCACCGGCCTCGCACTCGCCGCGCGGGTGCACGATCCGGTGAGCGGCCGCACGCTCGAGATCCGGACCACGGAGCCGGGTATCCAGTTCTACTCCGGCAATTTCCTCGACGGCTCGATCACCGGGAAGCGCGGCGTGGTCTACGCGCACCGCACCGGCCTCGCGCTCGAGACCCAGCACTTTCCCGACTCGCCGAATCATCCGAACTTTCCGTCCACGATTCTCGCACCGGGACAGGTCTATCGCTCGAGCACGGTGTGGACCTTCGGGGTCGGCGCGGGGAACTAGCTGCCGCCGCCGCCTTCGACTAGACAGGAGCCCCGTGGCCTCGTAGGATCAGGCAGTATCCGTACCCGTTCAGTCTCTCACCCCGCATCGATCCTGGCATCCAGCGCCCCTGCCGTACCCACCCGCCCACCGCGCCGGCGCCAGGCGGCAGCGTGACCGACGTCGTGCTCATCGGCGGCGGGGGGCACGCGTCTGTCGTCGCCAGCATGCTGGGCGAGCTTCCCGGCCTGCGGCTGGTCGGCTACACCGCGCCGGAGGCCCACGGGACGCTGGAGGGAGTCGAGTACCTCGGCCCCGATTCCGTGCTGGCCGACTGGGAGGCCCGCGCCGGACACGCACCGGTCGCGCTGGCCCTCGGCATCGGTCATGTCGGCGACCCCGCGCCGCGGCAGGCGGTCACGAGGCGGATGGAAGAGGCCGGCTTCCAGTTCCGGAGCGTGACGGCGCGGAGCGCCTGGGTCGCGTCCTCCGCGTCGCTTGGCCGGGGAACGGTGGTGATGCCCGGCGCCGTGGTGAACGCCGGAGCCCGGCTCGGGGCCTTCGGGATCATCAATTCGAATGCGGTCGTGGAGCACGGCTGCATCGTCGGGGAGCATGTCCATCTCGGGCCCGGCGCGGTCGTTTCCGGCGACGTGCGCATCGGCGCCGGATCGATGATCGGGGCCGGCGCCGTCGTCGTGCAGGGCCTGGAGGTCGCGGCCGGCTGCCTGGTCGGCGCGGGCGCGGTGGTGACGCGCTCGCTCACCGAGGCGGGGGTGTACGTCGGCTGCCCCGCCCGGAGGCGCCGCGCGTGAGCGAGCCGCTGTTCGTGATCGCCGAATGCGGCGTCAACCACAACGGCTCCCTGCCGATGGCTCTGGAGCTGGTGGATCGCGCCGCCGCGGCGGGAGCCGATGCGGTCAAGTTCCAGACCTTCCGCCCCGACGCGCTCGTCTCGCGCACCGCGCGCAAGGCGCGATATCAGCTGGCCGCCGTGGGCGGCACGGACACCCAGCTCGAGATGCTGGAATCGCTGGTGCTGACCGAAGCGGACCACCACGCCCTGCGGCAGCGGTGCGATGCCCGGTCGATCGAGTTCATGTCCACGCCGTTCGACGAGGCGAGCTGCGACCTGCTCGAGCGGGTGGGCGTTGCCCGCTTCAAGATCGGCTCGGGCGACCTGACCCACCTGCCGCTGGTCCGCCACGTCGCGTCGAAGGGCCGCCCGGTGATCCTCTCCACCGGCATGGCCACGCTCGCCGAGGTGGAGGCCGCGGTGGATGCGGTCCGGGGGGCCGGCGATCCGCCGCTGACCCTGCTGCACTGCGTGACCGAGTACCCCGCGCCGCTCGATCAGCTCAACCTCCGCGCGATGGAGACGCTGCGTCACGCCTTCGGCCTGCCGGTCGGGTACTCGGATCACAGCCTGGGCCCGGAGGCATCGATTGCGGCGGTGGCGCTCGGCGCGGTGGTGGTCGAGCGGCACCTGACCCTCGACCGCGGACTGCCGGGTCCGGACCACTCGGCGTCCTCGGAGCCGGAGGAGCTGCGCGCGCTGATCGCCACCCTGCGGCAGGTGCAGGGCGCCCTGGGCGACGGCGTCAAGCGGCCCGCACCGTGCGAGCTGGGCAATCGCGAGGTGGCGCGTCGGAGCCTGGTCGCCGCGCGGGACCTGCGGGCCGGCGAGCGGCTCGCGCCCGGGCTGGTCGCGATCAAGCGGCCGGCCACCGGCATTCAGCCGGCGGACCTGGAGCAGGCGCTCGGCCGGCGGCTCGCCGCGGACGTCGCGGCGGACACCCCGATCACGTGGGACATGCTCGCGTGAGACGCCGGCGCGTGTGCGTCGTTTCAACGTCCCGGGCCGACTTCGGCGGCCTCCGCCGGTTGCTGCACGAGATTCACGAGGACGACGAGCTCGAGCTGCAGCTCGTCGTGATGGGGGATCACTGGGCCGGCGACCCCGCCCGCCGCAGCGCCGGCCTCACGGATGATGGCCTCCCAGTGGCGCTCGCCCTCGCGACGACGCCGCGCGACGACCAGCCGGCATCCATCGGCGAGGCGTGCGGTGAGGCCCTCGCGCGCTTTTCGGCGGCGCTTCCCGGCCTCGCCCCCGATGTGATGGTCCTCCTCGGCGACCGCTTCGAGCTCATGGCCCCGGCCCTCGCGGCCCTGGTCCACAACGTTCCCATCGCCCACCTGCACGGCGGCGAGCTGAGCCTGGGCGCGATCGACGACAGCATCCGCCACGCCCTGACCAAGCTCGCCCGGCTCCATTTCGTCGCCACGCGGGAGTACGCGGACCGGGTGCGGCAGATGGGGGAGCCGGCGGACAGCGTCTTCTGCGTGGGCGCGCCGGCGCTCGACGGCATCACCACCGGGGCCCTTCCGGCGGTCGATGAGCTCGAACGGGCGATCGGGCTCTCCTTCGCCGAGCCGGTGCTGCTGGTTACCGTCCACCCCGTGACCCGCGAGCCGGGCACCGCCGGGACGCTGGTCGGCGCGGTGCTCGATGCCGTCGCGCGCTCGGGCTTGCGGGCCGTGTTCACGAGGGCAAACGCGGACGCCGCCGGGATGGCCGTCAACGCCGCCGTCGAGGCGTTCGTGGCGGGCTCGCCGTCCCGCTACCGCTGCTTCGATCACCTGGGGCAGCGCCTCTACTTCGGCTGCCTCCGGCACTGCGCCGCCATGGTGGGCAACTCGTCCAGCGGCCTGGTGGAGGCCCCGTCGTTCCGGCTGCCGGCGGTGAACGTCGGACACCGGCAGGACGGCCGCGTCCGCGCGGCCAGCGTGATCGACACGGCGGCCGAGCCGGCGCTGATCCTGGCCGCGCTCGCCCGCGCGCTGGACCCGTCGTTCCGCGCGTCGCTCGGCACGATGACCAATCCGTACGATCCGCACGGCGACGGGCAGGCATCCCGACGCATCGTCCGGGAGCTCAAGGCGGCGCTCTCCGCCGGCCTGGCGAGCCGCAAGCGCTTCGCGGACACCCCACCATTGGAGATTTCGTCGTGACCAAGCGACTGGCGGAGCTCATGTCCCTCGAGGGACGCACCGCGCTGGTGACCGGAGGGGCCGGCTATCTCGGCATCGAGATGTGCCGCACCCTGGCCGAGCTGGGAGCCAACGTCGTCATCGCGAGCCGCGATCCGGCGAAGTGCGCCGCGGCGGCCGCGCAGCTCGAGACCGAACGCCTGGGCGCCGGCCGGGTGATCGGCCAGCGGCTCGACGTGATGGACGCGGCGTCGATCCGCGAGTGCCTCGGGGTGGTCGACCGGGAACTGGGCGGGCTCGACATCCTGATCAACAACGCGTGGTCGGGCGCCAAGAACTCCTGGGAAAGCATCGATGACCGGGACTGGACCTACGACATCGACATGAGCCTCAACTCGGTCTTCCGGATGGTCAAGCTGGCGTTCCCCTCGCTCCGGGAACGGCGGGGGGTCATCCTCAACATCGCCTCGATGTACGGGTATGTGGCGCCCGACTACCGGCTGTATGACGGGAAGGAGCTGGCCAACCCCCCGAGCTACGGCGCGGCCAAGGCCGGCGTGCTCCAGTTCACCCGCTATCTCTCGAGCTTCCTCGCGCCCTACGGCATCCGGGCCAACTGCCTGAGCCCGGGCGCGTTCCCCCACCCGCCGACGCAGGCCAACACCGCGTTCATGGAGCGGTTGTCGGGCAAGAATCCGCTGGGGCGCATCGGCCAGCCGCACGAGCTCAAGGGCGCCGTGGCACTGCTCTGCAGCGACGCGGGCAGCTACATGACCGGTCAGAACGTCTGCGTGGATGGCGGCTGGGCGGCGTGGTGACCCGGGTCGGGATGATCGGGTTCAGCGACGGCAACGGCCACCCGTTCTCGTTCTCCGCGATCCTCAACGGCTACCGGCCGGACCGCTTCGCCGCCTGCGGCTGGCCGGTGATCGCGGCCTACCTCGCCCGCCGCGACCCGTCGGACTTCGGCATCGGCGACCTGCGCGTCACCCACGCGTGGATGCCCGACCCGGAGATGACGCGCGGGCTCTGCGACGCGTGCGGGATCGATGTCGCCGCGCGCGACGTGCGCGAGCTCGAGGGCCAGGTGGATGCCGTGATCATCGCCCGGGATGACGCCGACTCGCACTGGGCGCTGGCGGAGCCCTTCCTCGCGCGGGGCACGCCGGTGTTCGTCGACAAGCCGCTCGCGCCGTCCGCCGACGTGCTCGACCGCTTCGCCCCGTACCTGGAGGCGGGCATGCTGATGTCGTGCTCCGGCATGCGCTACGCCGCGGAGCTCGACGGGCCCCGGTCGGAGCTCGCGGAGTACGGCTCCCTCCGGCTGGTGCGCGGCGCCGTGGTGCTCGACTGGATGCGCTACGGCATCCATGCGATCGACGCCATCTGCGGCGTGGTGAGGCCGCGCGCGGTGGCGGTCACCCCCCACCCGGCCGGCCACCAGTCCGTCGCCATCGAGACCCGCGACGGGCCGCTGATCCTGATCGACGCGCTCGGTCCCGGCCCGAAGCTGTTCCGGTTCGACTTCATCGGCAGCGAGCGCGCCACCTCGCACGACGTGACCGACAACTTCACCATGTTCCGGCGCCTCCTCGGGCACTTCGCGGCGATGGTGCGGACCGGTGCTCCGCCCATCCCGCCCGCGGAGGCGCTCGAGCCGCTTCGCATCCTGCTCGCCGGCCGGGAGGCGCTGGCGACCGGCCGACGCGTGGAGCTCGCCTGACATGGACTATCGAACGCTGTACGACCTGACCGGACGGGTCGCGGTCGTGACCGGCGGCGCCGGGATCCTGGGCCGCCAGTTCTGCCGCGCGCTCGCCGCCTTCGGCGCCCACGTCGTCGTGTGCGACCTGGAGCCGGCCGCCGCCGACGCCGTGGCCGAGGCCGTGACCGCCGAATCCGGCGTCGCGGCGATCGGGGTCGCCTGCGACGTGGGTGACGCGGGCGCGGTGGACGCGATGGTGGCCCGGGTGCTCGACCGCTTCGGCCGCTGCGACGTGCTGGCCAACAACGCCGCCACCAAGACCGCGGACCTCGAGGCCTTCTTCGCGAACGCCGAGCACTACGACCTCGAGACGTGGCGCTCGGTGATGCGGGTCAACCTCGACGGGATGTTCCTCGTGGCCCGCGCCGTCGGCCAGGCGATGATCGAGGCGGGCAACGGCGGCTCCATCATCCAGACGAGCTCGATCTACGGCGTGGTCGGCGCCGACCAGCGGATCTACGAGGGCTCCGAGTACCTGGGCGTCCGGATCAGCAACCCGGTGGTCTACTCGGTGTCGAAGGCGGGTGTGGTCGGGCTCACGCGGCACCTCGCGACCGCGTGGGCCCCGCACCGCATCCGGGTCAACACGCTGGTCCCCGGCGGCGTCCGGAGCGGGCAGAACGACCGCTTCGTCGCCAGCTATTCCGCGCGGGTCCCGCTGGGGCGCATGGGGACGCCGGAAGAGCTGCCGGGGACGGTCGTCTACCTGGCATCGGACGCGTCGTCCTACGTCACCGGGCAGTGCCTGTTCGTCGACGGCGGGCTCACGGCCTGGTGACGGCCGCGCGGGAGTCGGGCCCGGCACCGGGGGGCGGCACCCGCGTCACCATCGTGATGTACCACTACGTCCGCCCGCTCGAGGGCAGTCGCTATCCCCGGCTCCGCGCCCTCCCGCTCGCGGCGTTCCGGGGCCAGCTCGACTACATCGCCCGCCACCACGAGGTGATCGGGGCGCCGGAGCTCATCGCGGCCGTGCGGGGCGGCCCCGCACTGCCGCCGAACGCGCTCCTCCTGACGTTCGACGACGGCTACACCGACCACGCCACGCACGTCCTGCCCGAGCTCGAGCGCCGCGGCTGGACCGGCGCGTTCTTCCCGGTGGCGGGCGCGGTCACCCGCCGGCAGATGCTCGACGTCAACAAGCTGCACTTCGCGCTCGCCGCGGCGGCCGACCCCGCGCCGCTGGCGGCGGAGGTGCGGGCCGCCGTGCTCGCCCATCGCGCGCGACTGGGGCTCGACGAGCCGGCGGCCTACGAGGCGCGCTGCCGCGGCGACAGCCGGTACGATTCCCCGGACATCACCTTCGTGAAGCGGATGCTCCAGCGCGAGCTGCCCGCGCCGCTTCGCGCCGAGCTCACCGATACGCTCTTTCACCGGCTGGTGACCCGGGACGAGGCCGCCTTCGCCGACGCGCTCTACCTCAGCGCGGACCAGCTGCGCGACATGGTGGGCCGCGGCATGTACGTCGGGAGCCACGGCGACACCCACCGCTGGATGAATACCCTCACGCGCGCGGAACAGGCGGCGGAAGTGGATGCGTCGCTGGCCCTGCTCCGCGCGATCGGCGCGCCGGCGAGCGACTGGATCATGTGCTACCCGTATGGCGGCTACGACGCGTCCCTGCTCGACGTCGTGCGCGAGCGGGGCTGCGCCGCCGGCCTCGCGGTCCGGGTCGGGGTCGCGGACCTGGCGAGCGACGATCCGCTGGCGCTGCCCCGGCTCGACACGAATGACCTCCCCACCACGGCCGCGGCCGAACCCGTCGACTGGACCCGTCACGCATGAGCACCCCGGCGGTGCGGGCCCCGGGCATGCGGGAGATCGTCGCGCACCTGGCGCCGCTCGATCGGGCGCTCTGCTCCTCGGGGTACGACCGGGCCATCGACTACCTGTGCGGCCTCCTGCCCTTCGACATCCTGGAATTCGACCCCGCCGACGAGCACAACGGCTGGGTCGTTCCGCCGCACTGGGACGTGGTCACGGCGCGCATCGAGCACCAGGGGCGGCTGGTCTACGACGGCACCTGGCACCCGCTCGGCGTCATCGCGCTCTCGGCGCCGGTGCAGGCGCGGGTCACCCGCGAGGAGCTGCGGGAGCACCTCCACTTCGATCATCGCTTCCCCGACGCCCTGCCCTTCCATTACCGGCAGCAGTTCCGGAGCTGGGAGCGGGACTGGGGCTTCTGCGTCACCAGGCAGCTCTACGACTCCCTGCCGCCGGGGGACTACGAGGTGACCATCGAGACGCGCGAAGCCGCGCGCCCGCTCCGCATGCTCGAGCTGCGGCTCCCCGGCGAGCGGCCCGAGACCATCGCGGTCTGCGCCAATCTCGACCATGCCGGCGTGGCCAACGACGGCGTATCGGGAGTGGCCGTCGGCGTCGAGGTCTTCCGGCGCCTCGCGTCGCGCCGGCGCCGCTTCAGTTATGCGCTCGTCCTCTGCCAGGGGATCATCGGCTCGGAATACTATCTCGCCCGCGGCGCGGACCGGCGCGCACCCGTCTTTGAGGCCCTGTGCCTCTGGATGCTGGGCTCCGCCACGCCGCTGGCGCTGCAGGGCTCCCTCGACCACCGCTCGAACGTGGAGCGTGCCCTGGCGGATACGCTGGACGCCGATGGTATCGAGTACCGCCAGGGCGGGTTCGAGGAGATCATCGTCAACGACGAGTACGTCTGGGAGGCGCACGGCATCCCGGCGCCGTCGCTGTCGCGCTTCCCCTATCCCGAATACCATTCCTCGCGTGACAGCATCGACATCATCAGCGAGCGGAGCCTGGCGGAGGCGGCGGACGTCGTGGACCGCGCCTTCACGCGGCTCGAGGCGACGCCCCTCGTGCGCCGGCAATTCGCGGGCACCGTCTGTCTCTCCAGCCCCCGGTACGACCTGTACCTCGACCTGGGCCAGGCCGCACTGGGCGACAGCTCCGACGACGCCCGGCGCGCCTGGCGCCGGCTCATGGACTACCTGCCCTCGCTCGAGCGACCCGTCACGGTCGCGTGGCTGGCGGCACGCTTCGGGCTGCCCGAAGCGCCCGTGGAGCAGTACCTCCGCCGGTGGCAGGAGAAGGGCCTCCTGAGTCTCGACTGACATGGGCGAACGCGTGATCGCCGTGATTCCGGCGCGAGGCGGCAGCAAGGGCGTGCCGCGGAAGAATGTGCGTCCGCTGGCGGGCCGGCCGGCCATCGTCTGGACCATCGAGCTCGCACGCGCGATTCCCGAGCTGGCCCGCGTGATCGTGAGCACGGACGACGACGCGATCGCCGCCGTGTCGGTCGCGGCGGGCGCGGAGGTGTACCGGCGGCCGCCGCACCTGGCGACGGATGACGCCATGGTGGTCGACGCGCTGCGCGACCTCGCCGGCCGGCTGTCCGACGAGGGCGAAACGGCCCGCTGCTGGGTGCTCCTCGAGCCGACCGCGCCGCTCCGGACCGTCGGCGACGTGCGCGACTGCCTCAGCATGCTGCTGGATCCGGCCGCCCGCTGCGACTGCGTCGCCACGTTCCACGAGGCGGCGCGGAATCCCTACCGCGCCTGGCGAATCGAGGAGGGGGCCGCGGCCAAGCTGTTTCGCGATGCACCGGAGGGGGTGCCGAGGCAGCAGCTGCCCCTCGCCTACCATCTCGACGGGAATGCTTATGCCTTCCGGATCGACCGCGTCCCGGCCGGCGCCCGAACCATCCTGAACGGGCGCATCGGCGCGGTGATCGTGCCCGCGGAGCGCGGCTTCGAGATCGACGAGCCGATTGACTTCGAGATCGTGGAATTTCTGCTCACGAGGCGGGAGCGCCGCCGGATGGCGGCGACGCCGGATGCGAGCAGCGGCACCGACCGGGAGGCGGATATGGAGAGGAACCCCGAGCCGTCACGCGAACGCGATCCGGAGGAAGAGGGCTCGGCCGCGAAGCCACTGCAGCCGGCGACCGACCCCGACCGGGACCCCGAGGAGGAGGGCTCGAGCGGTCGGCCGGAGCGATAGCCGGCCGCGCGGCCTCAGTCGGCGCGGATCGCCACCATCGGGTCCACCCGGGCCGCGCGGCGCGCCGGCAGCCAGCTGGCCGTGAGCGCCGCGGCGGCGAGCACCACGATCATCGCCGCGTAGGTCCCGGGGTCGGTGGTGGTCACCTCGAAGAGCATGCCGCGCAGGACGCGGGTCGAGGCCAGCGCCGCGGCCAGGCCGATCCCCGCCCCGACCAGCGCCAGCAGCCCGCCCTCGCGGAGGATGAGCGCCAGCACGCGCCGGCGGTCGGCGCCGAGGGCGATGCGAATGCCGATCTCGCGCGTCCGCTGGGCAACGGCGAAGGACATGACGCCGTAGATCCCCGTCACCGCCAGCGTGAGCGCCACGAGGGCGAAGAGCCCGAGCAGGATCGCGCTGAAGCGCGCCTGCGAGCTGGCCGACGCCAGTCGCGACTCCATCGGCTGGATGTCGTAGATGGGCGCCGACGGCGCCACCTGCCGGAGCCGGGCCATGGCGCTCGGCGCCAGCGCCGCGGGATCCTGCGTCGTGCGCACGAAGATCATCATGCGCCCCACCGGCGCCTGCGCGTACGGGATGTAGGCGTCCGGCCGCGCCGTCGAGTCGATCGTCTCGTAGCGGACGTCGCCCACGATGCCCACCACCTCGGCGCCCGTGTTGAACCCGCCCTGGTACACGGCGACCTGCTTCCCCAGCGGATCCTCTCCCGGGAAGTACCTCCGCGCCGCCGTCTCGTTGATCACCACGACCTTGGGCGCGCCGATCCGGTCGGCGCCGGTGAACCCGCGTCCCCGCAGCAGCGGCACTCGCATCGTACGGAACCACTCCGGCGAGACCCAGTGCACGCCGATCATCGCATTCCCGGTCGCGGAAGGCGGCCGGTCGGCGAAGGTCATGATCGTGCTGTTGCAGCCGCCGTTGAGCGGCGGGCAGTCCTCCAGCGCGACGCCGTCCACCCCCGGCAGCGCCGCCAGGGCGGCCTGGATCTCGTCGTAGAATCCCGGCATCGAGTCGTGCGCCACCTCGCCCGGCGGCAGCGCGAGCCGGAGCGTCAGCACATGCCGGGCATCGAAGCCCGGATCGACCTGGAGCAGGTTGCCCAGGCTCCGGAGCATGAGCCCGGAGCCGGCCAGCAGCACGAGCGCGAGGGCCACTTCGGCGACGACCAGCGAGCGCCGGCTGACGCCGATGCCGCGTCCTCCCCGCGCGAGCGGCGAGCCGTCCCGGAGGTCGCGCGACAGGTCGGCGCGGGTCCCGCTCCACGCCGGCGCGAGCCCGAAGAGGAGTCCCACCACCAGCGTGAGCCCGAAGGCAAAGGCGAGCGCGCTGGCGTCGAGATGGATCATCTCGAAGCTCACGGCGCCGATACCTCCCGCCAGCCCCTGCGCCCGGAGCGCCTCCGTCGGATTGATGAGGCTCAGGATGCGCGCTCCCGCGAGCGCGACGCCCAGGCTGGCCACGCCGCCCATCAGCGCGAGCACCACGCTCTCGGTGACGAGCAGCCGGATGAGCCGGGCGCGCGAGGCGCCGATCGCGAGGCGCACCGCGATCTCCTGCTTCCGGGCCAGCGCGCGGGCCATCAGCAGATTGGCCATGTTGACGCAGGTGATGAGCAGCACCATCCCGACCGCGCCGAACAGGACCAGCAGCGAGCGCCGGAGCGCCGGCGCCACCCGAATGGCGTTGAGCGGTCGGGCATCGGCCGACCACCGCTCCGGCGCCGCATCGGTGGTGAGGGTGCCCTTCTCGACGGGAAAGACCTCGGCGATGCGCCCACCGAGGATGTGCGCCTCGCTCGCCGCGGCCGCCGGTGTCACGCCCGGCCGCAGCCGGCCGATCAGGTCGAACTCGAGCGACCAGGGCTGGATCAGGTCGTCGGCCTGGCGCGCGGTGAGGTTGACCAGGACGTCCGCCCGGCCCGAGAGCCCGCGGAACCCGGGCGGCAGGACGCCGGCGATCTCCCACGACTCGCGGTTGAGGCTGATCGTCCGGCCGGTCACGGCCGGATCGGCGTTGTAGCGCCGCTGCCAGAGCGCGTCGCTGATGAGCGCCACCTTCCGCGCGCCCGGCCCGGCGTCGAGGTCCCCCGGAAAGTCGTGGCCCAGCCGGACCTTGAGGCCGAGCGTCGGCAGATACGCCGCCGTCACCTCCTCGATGCCGATGCGCTCCGGATCGGTCCCGGTGAGCGTGGTCTGCGAGTACTGGTGCAGCGCGATCGAGGCGTAGCTCGTCGCGGCATCCCGGAAGTAGCGGTAGCGCGGCCACGACCAGGGTGAGTTGCCGCCGGGGCCGTTGGTCTGCACGACGTCCATCAGGCGCGACGGCTCGGCGTACGGCAGGGAGCGCAGCAGGAGCGCGTCCACCGCGGAGTAGAGCGCGGTATTCGCGCCGATGCCGATCGCGAGCATCAGGACCGCGGCGATCGTAAAGCCGGGCCGCCGGGCGAGCCCCCGGACCGCGTAGGCCACGTCGTCGGCCAGGTTCCGCATTGCCTGGAGCATGTCCATCCTCCGATCCCTCCGTTCGGCCGAATCGCCGAGGCGCCGCCGCGTCTGGGCGAGCGACCCGCCGAGGCGGCGGACCGCCTCACGCCGCGCGTCCTCGGGGCTGAGGCCGCGCGCCACCAGCTGGGCGATCCGTGATTCCAGGTGGAACTCCAGCTCCTCGAGCATCTCGTCGCGCGCGCCGCCGGGGCGGCGGATTCCAAGGCGGAAGAGGCGGCGCGGGAGCGACATCGGTCAGGCGGGCCGGGCGGAGAGGATGCCGGTCAGCGCGCGCACGTAGCGCTCGAGGCTCGCCGTCTCGGTCCGGAGGTGGGTCCGGCCGGCGGGCAGCAGCTGGTAGTACCGCGCCCGGCGGTTGTTGTCGGTGAGGCGCCATTCGGACCGGATGAGCCCGCGCTCCTCCATGCGGTGGAGCGAGTAGTAGAGCGCGCCGTCGTCCACGTCGAACGACCCGTCGGAGCGCTCCTCGAGCCAGGCACAGATCTCGAAGCCGTGCATCGGCGCCCAGGAGAGCGCCTTGAGCACCAGCAGGTCCAGGGTCCCCTTGATGAGCGGCAGGGCCTCGGCCATCCTTCCCCCAGAGTTTCAGACAAGCAGATCATACGAGCCCGGCCGGGATCGCGCAATGCCATCGCGCCCGGCGGGACCGGCTGGCGGAAGGGCTGACGTGTCGGAGGGGGTGCCGCGAGAGGCGCCGACCGGAGTCGAACCGGTGATGGAGGTTTTGCAGACCTCTGCCTTACCACTTGGCTACGGCGCCGCGTGCCCAAAGATAGCCGCGACAACGAGTTCGGGAAGCCCCGCGGATCACTGGCCGGCTCGCGCCCGCTCCAGTATCTCGCGCGCCAGCCGATCCGCGGCCTCCGCCGGCGAGACGCCATCCGCCTCGGCCTGCCGCAGCACGGTGGTGGTCGTCTCCTCGATCCGGTCGATCCTCATCATCGCGTCGGCCAGGCTGCCTCCAGAGAGCTCCGTGTACCCCAGGATCACGCCGCCCGCGTTCGCGAGGTAGTCCGGCACGTAGGTTATCCCGCGCGCCCGGAGCCCATCGGCATCCTCCGGGGACATGAGCTGGTTGTTCGCGCCGCCGACGACCACGCGAGCTCCGAGCCGGGCAATGATCCCCGGCTCGAGAATTCCGCCCAGCGCGCACGGCGCGAACACGTCCGCGGACACGTCGTACACCTGCTCCGCCCCGGCCACGTGCGCGCCGAGCTCCCGCGCAAGCCCGGCCGCCTTCGCCTGGTCGGCATCCGACACCGTGAGCCGGGCTCCGGCCGCGGCGAGCTCGCGGGCCAGCGATGCGCCGACGGAGCCGCAGCCCTGGATGACGACGTGACAACCGGACAGGGACGGCGCGCCGCAGCTTTGCCGCACCGCGGCACGCATGGCCCGGTGGACGCCGTGCGCCGTCGCCTTTCCCGAATCGCCGAGCGCCTCGCTGGTGCCCAGCACGTGACGTGTCTCCTTCCGCATCTCCCGCAGATCGGCGGCGGCCACGCCGACGTCGGGCGCCGTGATGTAGGCCCCCGTGAGCCGCTCGACGGACCGCCCGTGCGCGCGGAACAGCGCGGCCCGATCGTACGGCGCGGCCGGCTCGAGGATGACCGACTTGCCGCCGCCCACGGGCAGCCCGGCGAGCGCGGTCTTCCGCGTCATCCCGCGGGCAAGCCGCAGCGCATCGCGCATCGCCGAGTTGGTGTCGTCATAGTGCCGGAAGCGCGTGCCGCCCACGGCCGGTCCGAGGGTGCGGTCATCAATCACGATGACGCCCCGGTAGCCGCATGCGGCATCGGCGGTCAGGATCACCTGCTCCGGACCGAACGACTCGATGAGCTGATGGATGTCGGGCATGCCTGCCAGTCGGGATGGGGGAGTACCTGGGGCGCGGCACGCCACGCGCATGGAATCATCAGGGGCTGCGCTCGATCCACTCGCCCCGCAGCACGACGCCCTCGATCGCCGCCGCGTACCGGACATCGGCCAGCGGGTTCCCCGACACGAGCAGCAGGTCGGCGGCAGCGCCCGGGCTCACGCGCCCGAGATCCGGCCGGCCGAGGAACGCGGCCGCGTCCACGGTCGCGGCACGGAGCGCCTTCCACGGGGTGAGCCCCGCCGCCACGAATTCGGCCAGCTCATCATGCAGCGAGGATCCGGGCGCGACGACATTGATCCCCGCGTCGGTCCCCGCCAGAAGGTGGGCGCCCGCCCGTGACAGCGCGAGCACGAACGCCCGGCGATTCCCGATGATCCGCTGCCGCTCATCCGCCGTCTGTCCCTCGGACAGCTTTGCGTAGATCGCGAGTGTCGGGCAGTTCCACGTGCCCGCGCGCACCGTGGCCGCGACGAGCGGCGCGAACCGTGTCGTGTCGGCATCGCCCCAGCCCCAGGTGCCGCCGCGCGCCGTCCGGCTCAGCGCACGGTCGTACCCCGTGAAATGCTCGATCGAAAGCTGGCCCGCCGCGAGCGCCTCGCGCACGTCCACCCGGAGCGGAACGTGCCCGATGATCGGGATGCCGGCCTCGTGCGCGGCACGCGCGATGGCGCGGTAGGCCGGCGGCGTGAGCTGGCTGTACACCTTGATCCAGCTCCAGCCCGCCGCCACCTGCGCGCGCACCGAGTCGCGCGCAGCGGAGGAGTCGAGCACCAGGACGGTGAGCGGCCACTGCGGCGGCGTGCCGTCGAGCCCCGGGCTCGCCGAGAGGATCGTGGGTCCCCGGAGTGCGCCGCTCGCGATGTCGGCCTGCAGCCGCTTCACGCCGGGCGTGCCCCACATGTTGCGCACGGTGGTGATCCCGGCGGACAGGTACGCCGGCACGTCCTCGCGGTTCAGGTGGACGTGCATGTCGATCAGGCCGGGCATGAGCCAGCGGCCGCGGCCGGGAATCACCTGCGCGCCCGCCGGAACGTGCACCGACACCGGGGACCCGAGGGCGGTGACGCGGCCGCGCTCGACCAGCACCGTCTGGTGCGGGAGCACGGTGTCCCGGTCCATCGGCACCACGTTCACGTCCTCGAAGGCGAGGACCCTCGCCTGCGCGGGAGGCCGTCCCGCGGTGAATGACGCCGTCACCACCGTGGCGGGAATCACGCAGGCCACCGACCACCGCCACATCCGATTGCTCACGCTTTCCTTCCGGTGACGGTGGCCGGCCCAGGCGGTTACGGAGGCGGTAGCGCGCGGACGAGCCGCCCGTCGAGCCGGAACGGCTCGCGGTGCACCACTTTCCAGCGCTTCGCATCCGGGTGGGACGGGTTGAGCAGGAAGTTCCGCTCCCGGGGCACTACGACGGAGGGCACCGACAGGATTCCGGGGTTCCCGGCGCCCTCGACCCACGCGCGCCCCAGTGCCTGCGTCGACTCCGGCGCCGGCATCGCATCCCATCCGCGCGGCATCGCCGTGAGGTCGAGCGACTGGACCGGCAGGTCGTCGGGGATCTCGATCTCGTAGCTCACGACGTCGGCCGGGAAGGTGTCGAAGTCCACGTGCACCAGCTTCTCGAGCACCGCGAGCGACAGGTGGGCCGAGGTGTAGACCATGGGCGTGCCGCGCGGATTCCAGCGCCCGCTCGCGCGGCGGGCGCCTTCACCGTCGAGCGGCGGATGCCGGGCCGGGCCGAGGCGCCAGACGCGCATGGCTCAGTACACGCCGCCGGCGATGCGGAGCAGCTCCTCCTCGACGATGCGACCGCCCGCCTCGGTGTCGAGGAGCGCCAGCGGCACCACGCCGCCCAGCCCCCGGCTCGGCCGGCGGAGCCAGGCGCGCGCCTTCTCGGTGTCGCCGAAGGTTGCCTCCGCCGAGGCCAGGATCCGCGCCACGCGCGCGGCCTTCTCCGATTCCTCGGCGGTGAGCGGCTGGTGCTTCTGCTTCCGGAGCATGAGCGTGCGGCGGGGGATGATGAGACTGTAGACCTCGTCCCGCGTCAGGCTGCCGCGGGTGACGAACTGCTCGACCGCGGCGGCGGGAATGCCGTCGCGCAGGGTGCGCATGAGGTCGAGCTCGGAGCGGACCCGCCGGTGCAGCACGGGCGCCCCCCCGAGCTGCTCGGCGACCTTGACGGCCGGTGCGGACATGGGCCTCCAGTGCAGGGTTGCCCACAAATATAGGCAAGCCTGCACCGGCCGTCCACCCGCCGCGGCCTACCCCGCCGGCAGCCGCACCGATTCGGCGTCGATCGCCGCCGGCACCAGCCAGAAGCTCTCGCCGTCGAACCAGAACATCGCCGACTGCCCCCACCGCTCCGCCAGCGCCCGCGCCTCCTCGCGGCCGAGCTCCATGGCGTAGCCCTCCTCGCAGTGACCGCCGTCGGGGGAGAGCCCGTCCACCCGGACGTGCCGCACCCCGCGCGCCGAGAGCTCCTGCGCCTCGCGCCGGAGCCGGGCCTCGTTCTCGGCCGCGGGGATGGGGCGGCCGTGCGGATTGAACGGCGTCACCACGGCAAAGGCGCCGGCGGGCAGGAGCGCCCTGAGCTGCTTCCGGTCCGCCGGCATCAGGGGCTCCGCGAGCCAGATGCGGAAGGGCTCGGCCACCCGGAACTCGAGCACGGCCTCCTTGTACTCGGGCCACGCGGGATCCTGCGCCGCGGGACTCCGCCCCCGTGAGGGCCGCGCGTCTGATCCGCTCACCGCATCCTCCGCTATCGCTCGAACCGGCTCGTCAGCTCGATCCGCGCCGTCGAACCTGCCGCCACCACCACATCGCGGTCCTTGGTCTCGACCGCGCGCTGGGCACCCACCGCGCCGCCGAGGACGCCACCGATCACCGTCCCCTTGCTGCCGCCGAGCACCCGTCCGGCCACCGCGCCGGCGCCGGCGCCGACACCCACCTTGGCCACGTCGTTCACGTTGGTCTTCCGGCCCGCCAGGGTCCGCGGGACGCTTACGCTGCCGGAGAGGGAATAGCTCTTCCCGTCGATCTCGACGCTCTCCGCCGCGAGCCGCAGGGTGCCGGTCTCGTCGCTCTTGTTCTCGGACTCATGGATGGCGGCGATGCGGAGCCGGACCGTGGATCCCGCCGGAATCACCACCCGGCCGTCGCCGTCCTTCACGTCGGCCGACACGCGGGCGGTGATGGACTCGCCGGCCTTGTCGGTGGCGGACGAGATGCGGGAGGCGGTGACGGCCGTGAACTTCGTGCCGGCCGCGAGGGCGTGCCCGGTTTCGGCGCGGGCGCCCGGGGCCTTCGCCGCGCCGCCCGCCGCGTCCCGGTCCCCCAGTGGATGGGTGCTGTCGCCGGGGAGCATGCTGAGGTCGCGTCCGGTGCTGTCGGCGGCGCCATCCTGCCGGTCACCCCGGCCGCAGGCCAGGAGGGCGAGGGCGCCGATCGAGATCAACGTCATTCGTCGCATGGCTTTGCTCCAGTCAGGGGATTTGCAGGCGCTATATAGCGCCGCCGTGCCATGGGGGCGGTGTCCCCCACCACACGGGTTGCGGTCGCCCCGCGCGGCCCCGATCTTGGGGCACCCTCGACCCGGATCCCCATGCGATTTCCTTCGGTGAGCGCGCTCCTCGAGCGCGCCGGGGCCGCGGCCCTGCGCTTCCCCTGGACCCTCGCCGCCGCCGCGCTGGCCGCGGCCCTCGCCCTGACCGGCACCGTGGACGACCCGGGCGCCGACCGCTGGACCCGCCTCACCCTGGTCGTGATGCTGATGATCCCCTTCTCCGCCGCCGTCACCCTCGCGGCCGAGCGGCGGGGGTGGCGCCGGATGCCGGTGGCGGGACTGCAGCTCGCGGGCATTGCGCTCATCGCCCTCTTCTACACCACCTGGCCCGGGCCGGGCGAGGACTGGGAGATGCTGCGGTATCTCCAGCTGAGCGCGGCCTTCCACCTGCTGGTCGCGGTGCTGCCGTTCATCCGCGGCCCCGAGACCGGCTCCTTCTGGGACTACAACCGCCAGCTCTTCCTCGCCTTCCTCCGCGCCGGCGTCTTCTCCGCCGTCCTCTTCGTGGGGCTCGCGATCGCGCTGGGCGCGCTGGACAAGCTGTTCGGCGTGCACGTCCCGCCGAAGAGCTACTTCCGCCTGTGGCTCGTGATCGCGCTCGTCGGCAACACCTGGCTCTTCCTCGCGGCGCTGCCCGACGACGTCACGACGCGCGATGACCCCGCCTACCCGCGCGCGCTCAAGATCTTCACGCAGTACGTGCTGACCCCGCTGGTGGGCGTCTACCTCGTCATGCTCACCGCGTACCTCGCGAAGATCGTGGTGACGCGGCAGTGGCCGTCGGGGTGGATCGGCTGGCTGGTGGGAAGCGTGTCGGTGAGCGGGATCCTCGGCTTCCTGCTGGCCCACCCGCTGCGCCGGAGCGCGGACGAGGGCTGGATCAGGATCTACGCGCGGTGGCTCTTCGTCGGGCTCATCCCCGCGGCGGTCATGCTCCTCCTCGCGCTCGGCAAGCGCATCGGGCCCTACGGGCTCACCGAGCTGCGCGTGATCGCGCTGGTGCTCGGCGTGTGGCTCCTCACCGTCGCCGTGACCTACACGCTGAGGCCGGCGAGCGGCATCCGGCTCATCCCGCTCTCGCTCGCCGCCATCCTGGCCGTGCTGATGGCGGGACCGATGAACGCGACGCGCCTCGCCGTGCGGAGCCAGGCACGGCGGCTCGAGCGGCTCCTCGCGCACCCGGCCGGTGCGGACGCGCGCCGCGAGCTCGCCGGCGCGACGCGCTACCTGGTCCAGCGGCACGCGGGCGATATCCTGCAGCGGAACTTCGGCGTGCCGCTCCCCGCCGATACCGGCCGGCTGGGATACGGCCAGGCCGACTCGATCGCGGCCCGCCTGCTCGCGGCAAGGAACATCCCGTACGAGCCCGAGGCGCAGCCCAATCGCTACCGCTCCGCGTCACGTCCGTCGCACGACGCGCTGGAGACGGCCGGCTACTCGTGGCTCATCGAGATGAACGCGGGCGATACCGGAACGAGGCGGATCGGGACGGACTCGATCCGCTACGTGAGCGACTCGGCGCGGACCACGCTCACCGTCGTGAGCGGCGGGGGTGATACCCTCCGCTTCGACGTGCGCCCCGCGCTCGCGATGGTGGGAGACAGCGTGCGGGTGAAGCCGGTCTGGGATACCGCGGCCACGAGGATCCCCGCGACGGCGGGGCGCCTGCGCGGACTTCTCGCGCTCGATCAGGTGAGCCGCTTCGGGCCCGACAGCTCACCCCCCTCGTGGTCGGGTCAGCTGCTCCTGGCGCCGCGATAGAGGGCCGGCAGCTCGCGCTTGAGCCGCTCGAGCTTCGGCGCATCGTTGTACACGATGTACGGCTGGTCGGGATGGTGATCGGCGTAGTCCTGGTGATACGCCTCCGCCAGATAGAATCCCTTCAGGGGATTCACCTGGGTCACGATCGGCTTCGCGAACACCTTCGCGCGCTCCAGCTGCGCGATATAGGCCTCGGCGGTCCGCTTCTGGGCGTCGGTCGTGTACCAGATGGCGGAGCGATACTGGGGGCCGTGGTCGGGGCCCTGATAGTTGAGCTGGGTGGGGTCGTGCGCCACCGAGAAGAACACCTGGAGCAGCTGGGCGTAGGTCACCTGGGACGGATCGAACACGACTCGAACCGACTCCGCGTGCCCGGTGGTGCCGGTGCTCACCGCCTCATATCCCGCCGTCCCGGCGCCGCCGCCGGCATAGCCCGATTCGGCCAGCTTCACCCCGCGGACGTGCTCGAAGACGAGCTCGATGCCCCAGAAGCAGCCGCCGGAGAACACCGCCACCTCTTCCGTTGCGTGGTCCGGAGCAGGGTCCACGGCACCGGCCACCGCCGCCGGCAGCGGCGCATGCTCCGCCGGAGCGGCGCGCCGGGTCAGCCCGACGATTCCCGCGATCACGCCCGCGCACGCCACGAGGGTCCCGCCGTTGAGTCTGATCACCGGGCCTTGTCTCCCCTGGCGGCAAAGAGCCGCTCGTACTGCGCGTAGCCGGCTTCCCTGAGCTTCGACGCCGGTATGAACCGGAGCGCCGCCGAGTTCATGCAGTAGCGGAGCCCGGTGGGACGGGGCCCGTCGTTGAAGACGTGGCCCAGGTGCGAGTTGCCGTGCACCGACCGCACCTCGGTCCGGTCCTCGATCAGCTGGTGGTCGGACCGGGTAGCGATGTTCTTCGGCTCGAGTGGCCGGGTGAAGCTGGGCCAGCCGGTGCCGGAGTCGTACTTGTCGAGCGAGCTGAAGAGGGGCTCGCCCGAGACGATGTCCACGTAGATCCCGGCCTCGTGGTTGTCCCAGAACGCGTTCTGGAATGGAGTCTCCGTCGCGTCGTGCTGGGTCACCTCGTACTGGATCGGGGTCAGCCGGCGGCGGAGTGCGGCATCATCCGGTCGGGGATTCCGGGCCTGGCAGCTGGCGCCGACGGCCGGAAGGGCGAGCGCGGCGCCCAGGGCCAGGGCGGCGCGGGTCCAGAGGGATCTCGGGCTCACAGGTCCTCCGTGCAGGGTTCGTGCGGATACCCTCCAGTATACGCCGACGGCCCCGAAACGGTTCGCGGACCGGCCAACGGTCCCCCCGGCTGGGCCGTACTAGCTCTCGTTCCGGTCCCCGTCCTTCGCACCGAGAGGCCGTTCCGCATGCCGCTCCAGCTCCGCCGGCTGGTCCAGCCGGGGTTCCTGCCCCTTCTCGCGCTGGCCATCCTGACCCTCGGGGCCATGGCCCTGATGCCGTCCGCCCTCGCCGCCCAGGTGGGCGCCACGACCGACATCATCACCGGCGTCGTGACCGACACCGCGGGCCGGCCGGTGGTGGACGCGTCGGTGGAGGCGCTCTCGCTGGAAACGCAGATCACCCGGCGGCAGATGACCGACGGCCGCGGGCGCTTCACCATCGTCTTCCCGGACGGCGGCGGGCAGTACCAGATGACGGCCCGGATGATCGGCATGGCGCCGCACACGGCGACGCTTACGCGGCAGGCGGACGAGGACCGGCTGGTCTGGAACGTGAAGCTGGGGACCTCGATCATCGAGCTCGAGGCGGTGACGGTGCGCGGCGTCCGCCGCCCGGTGCGGGCGCCCGACCTCCCGACGCCGGGATCCACCGAGCGCGTGATCACGCCCGACAACGTGGCCCGGCTGCCGATCGACGCCAACGACCTCACGGCGCTGGTGGCGCTCGTCCCCGGCGTGGTGGCGCTCCAGGGCACCGACTCGACCGCCGCCGCCTTCTCCGTGGCGGGACAGCGGGCCGATGCCAATGCCGTGACCCTCGACGGGCTCCTCTTCGGCTCGGGCTCGGTGCCGCAGGACGCGGTGCGGGCGACGCGGGTCGTGACCAGCACCTACGACGTGGCCCGCGGGCAGTTCAGCGGCGGGCTCGTGGCGTCAACCACGCGGAGCGGCACCAACGTCATCCAGGGTTCGTCGAACTACTCGCTCCGCGACAACGGCCTCACCGTGGACGGCGGCGACTCGCCCTTCACCAGCGGCTTCACCCAGAACACCCTGAGCGGAGGCCTCGGCGGGCCGCTCGTCAACAACCGGCTCTTCATCTTCGGCTCGGCGCAGGGCACGTTCCGCACCGACGCGCAGCCGACCCTCCTCGACGCGACGCCGACCGACCTCGAGCGCCTCGGCGTCTCGCCCGACTCGGTGGCGCGGCTGCTCGCGATCCTGGAGGCCCGGGGCGTCACCTCGGCGGCGCAGGTCTTCCCGTCCAGCCGGAAGAGCAACAACTACTCTGCGCTGCTCCGCTTCGATTACCTGCTCTCGGATGCGCACACCCTCACCGTGCGCGGCGACTGGCGCGGCTCGAGCCAGGATCCGTCGCGGGTGGGCTCGCTCTCCCTGCCCCAGACGGGCGGGACGCTCGACACCGACGGCGGCGGCGGGATGGTGACGCTCACGTCGCGCTTCGGGATCCACTTCATCAACGAGGCGCGGGCCTACCTCACCGGCTCCTCCCGCGACGGCGACGCCTTCACCCTGCTTCCCGCGGGCCGGGTGCAGGTGGCGTCGCTCCTGGCGGACGGCAGCACCGGCATCAGCTCGCTCGCGTTCGGCGGCAGCACCGCCTTCCCGCAGGTGAACCGCTCACGCTCGCTGCAGACGGGGGACGAGCTCTCGTGGCTCCCGGGCACCGGCGTCCACCGCATCAAGCTCGGGCTCATGTACAACACGCAGCGCTCGAGCGACGTGGCGTCGGCCAACACCCTCGGCTCCTTCCAGTTCAACTCGCTGGCCGACCTCGAGGCCGGCCGGCCGGCGAGCTTCCAGCGCACGCTGGCGCCGCAGGGACGGAACGCCACCGGGATCGACTACGCCCTCTACATCGGCGACACGTGGCGCGTCGCGCGCGCCTTCCAGCTCACCTACGGCCTCCGCGGCGAGGGCTCGCGCTTCCACCATCCGCCCGCCTTCAACCCGGCGATCGAGACGGATTTCGAGCGCCGCACCGACCGCCTTCCCTCGGAGACGCACCTGAGCCCGCGGGCCGGCTTCAGCTGGACGCTGGGCCAGCGGGAGGGCGCGCCGCCCGCCTGGATCCTGCGCGGCGGCGCCGGCGAGTTCCGCAGCCCGATGCCGCTCTCGCTCGCGTCGTTCGCGCAGTCGTCCACCGGGCTGGTCAACTCGGAGGCGCAGTTCGTCTGCGTGGGTGAGGGAGCCCCCGCTCCGGACTGGGCGTCCTACCTGGCCGACCCCGCGACGATTCCGGCGGAGTGCCTGCCCGGCAGCCCGGCCGTGGCGACGACGGCGCCCAACGCGCTCGTCTTCGCCGACCGGTTCGAGGCGCCGCGCTCCTGGCGGGGCTCGCTCGGCATGCAGCGCTCGGTCACCCAGCTCATCCGCTTCTCGCTCGACGCGAGCTACGCGCGCGGCGTGAGCCAGACCGGCTTCACCGACCTCAACCTGAACGACGCGCCGCAGTTCACGCTGGCGGCGGAGGGGAACCGGCCGGTCTTCGTGGCACCGTCGCAGATTGACCCCGCGACCGGCGCGGTCGGCTTCACCGCCTCGCGGCGGGACCCCGCGTTCGGGCAGGTGATCGAGGCCAACTCGGCGCTCGCGTCGAGCTCGAAGCAGCTCACCGCGTCGCTCGGCGGCATCACCCGGAAGGGCGTGGTCTTCAACGCGTCGTACACCCTCTCGCGCTCGCGGGACCAGCTCTCCTCCAGCGGCTTCGGCACGCAGGGGTTCGGCTCCGCCACGACCGCCGGCAATCCCAATGTCCCCGAGTGGGCCACCAGCGACCTGGAGCGCCGCCACTCGCTCCTCGCCACGGTGACCTATCCGATCGGCCGCTCGCTCGAGCTCACCACGATCGCGCGGGTCACGTCGGGCACGCCGTTCACCCCCCGCGTGGGCTCCGACATCAACGGCGACGGGCTCCGGAACGACCGCGCCTTCATCTTCACCGATGCCTCGGCCGACCCCGACGTGGCCGCGGCGATGAGCCGGCTGATGGCCGCGGCGCCGGGCCGGATCCGCGGCTGCCTTGCGTCGCAGCTGGGCGTCATCGCCGGCCGCAACAGCTGCAGCGGGCCGTGGCAGGGGTCGTTCGACCTGCAGCTCAACTACCGGCCCACGATCCTGGGCCTCCGCCGCCAGCTCATGATCTCGGTCGTCACCGTCAACCTGCTCCGCGGCATGGACGACCTGCTCCACGGTTCGGCCAACGCGCACGGCTGGGGGCTCAACGCGCGTCCCGACCCGACCCTGCTCTACGTCACGGGCTTCGATTCGACCACGCACGCCTTCACCTATGCCGTGAACGAGCGGTTCGGCGCCACCGGCGGCGGCGCCACGGCCGTGCGCTCACCGTTCCAGCTCGGCATCCAGGCGCGGCTCACCATCGGGCCCGACCGCACGCGCCAGGCGCTCGAGGGGCTCCGGCGCGGCGCGCCGGGAGCGCAGGGCCTGGTCAACCGGATGGCGTCATTCCTTCCGAATCCCGCCGACTCGGTGCTGGCGCTCCGCGATTCGCTGGCGCTCACGGCCGACCAGCAGGCACGGCTCAAGCTGCTGGCCGATTCCGTGACGGCCGAGCACAAGGCGCTGGCCGACACGATCCAGGCAGAGGTGACGAAGGCGGGGCCCAGTCCCGATCCGGCGCGGCTGTTCGCGGCGCTCCGGCCGACACTGCAGAAGGCGCAGGCGGGCGTGCAGAAGGCGCTGGCGGACGTGAAGGCGGTCCTCACGCCGGAGCAGTGGGAGAAGGTGCCGGAGCGGATCCGGGTGCCGCGGCGGCAGGGGCCCGGTGGTGAAGGTGGCGGGGGGCGCGGCTTCGAAGGGGGCGGAGGGGGCGGCAGGCCTTTCTAGCCTGGGGTGAACACGCGGAGCGCGCCCGGCCGCACCCGATACGCCAGCGGCCCGCGCTCCTCGATGACCTCGCCGTCGAGCGCGAGCTGGATCCCGCCGCGGCGCAGCTCGATCTGCGCCTCGAGCACGGAACGCTCCTCCAGCTCGGTGAGCTGGCGGGTCCGGCCGATCAGCACGTTCCACGCGAGCCAGAGGAGGCTCCGCCGGCCGCCCGCGTTCATCATGTAGATCACGAGTCGGCCGTCGGTCAGCGAGTCCCGGCTCCCGGCGCTCAGCCCCTCCATCCGGTAGGCGTTGTTCCCCACGAAGACGAATGGTGTCCGCCGCACGATCGTCTCGCCGTCCGCCTCCACCCGCACGCCCATGAACGAATGCCGCCGGAGCACGGCGAGGATCGCCCAGAAGGCGGCGATCCACTTCGATCGGCCGCGCTGGCGGTAGCGCTCGCGGAGACGGAGCACGCGCGGGTAGACCCCGATGCTCGAGTTGTTGAGGAAGACGTGGCCATTCACCTCGCCCACGTCGATCGGCGTGACGACGCCCGCGAGGATGACTCCGATCGCGTCGGGGAGGCCGAGCGGTATGCCGAGGTCGCGCGCGAAGTGATTGAGCGTGCCCAAAGGGAGGACGCCGAGGGGGACCTCGGTGCCGGCGAGCGCACCGGCGACCCCGCTGATGGTGCCGTCGCCGCCGCCCGCGAGCACCGCGTCGGCTCCGCCCTCCACCGCCTTCCGCGCGAGCTCGGGCAGGCGCTCGCCCACGGCGAGCTCGACCCGCGCCTCGTGGCCCGCCTCGGCGAGCAGCCGCTCGATCTCGGCGCGCGCGGCCGGCGCCGCGCCGGTCCCGGACGCGGCGTTGAGCAGCACGGTGATGCGCATCAGGCCGTCCGCACTAGGCGAGCCCGTGCTTGATGCGGTGCGCCACCCGGTCGCCGAAGGCGACGATCACGACCCACACGAACCCGGCGCCCCACCCCGCCACCACGTCGCTGGGATAGTGCACGCCGAGATACACGCGCGACAGCCCGACGAGGAAGGCGGCGATGATCGCGCAGATCCAGAGGGCGGGCCGCCGGGAGGGGTAGCGCAGCCGTGGCGAAAGGAGCGCCGCGAGCACCGTGAAGAAGCAGAAGCCGAACATCGCGTGCCCGCTCGGGAAGCTGTACGAGCGGGGCAGCGGATACGCGAAGAAGGCCTCGGGCCGCGCCCGATGGAACCCGGACTTGAGGACCGAGTCGAGCAGGGCCCCGCCGGCCAGCGTGATTACCATCAGGACGGCGGCGCGGTACCAGCCCTTGCTGAAGAACCAGATCGCCACGACCCCGCCCACCGGGCCGAGGACCGTTGGGCCGCCCACGAAGCTCACGGCCCGCATGAAGCGGGTCATGCCGGTGCCGGCGAGGAGGTGGACGCCGTCGCGCACGGCGTTGTCGAACGCGACCGTTTCCCCCTCGAGCATCTCGTGCGCGAGCCACGACAGGAGCGCCAGCACGATGACGGCCGCGACGATGCCGCCCAGCAGCGCCAGGCCGACGAATCGCTCGGAGCGCTTGACCGCCTGCGGCTCCGCGGGAGCTTCGACCTCCACGGCGGGTTCCATGTATATTCGCTCTCCGCGTCCGCCTGGCGGCGGCCGGCTGCCACCTGATCGAGGATGTGAGATTTGACCAACGAACCCAGCGCGCCCGGGCGCCGTCAGGCCCGCTTCCTGCGCGACCAGGTCATCGTTCCCGCCGGCGTCCGGCTCGAGGCATGGTACGACGTGTGCCGCGGGCGGCGCCGTGACGACCGTCGCACCGGCATGGTGCTGTTGAACCTCGGCCCGAGCCGGATGCTGGTGCCCGACAACTGCCTGGAGTTCCGCACGGCGCCTGCCCGGCTGGCCCGCGCGCTGAGCCATCGGGGACTGGCCCTCGCCGCGTCCCTCTGCATGGCGGCGGTCGCGATCGGCACGCTGACCGGGGACCGCTAGGCGCCGCCGGGCCGCAGCGCAGTCACGCGGCGGCGTAGTCGCGCAGGAGCCCCATCAGCTCGAGCGCGTTCGTGGTCCCGTAGTTGGCGTAGCAGTTGTTGTGGATCACGTGCAGCCGCTTCACCTCCCGCGCCACTCCCGCGATGCCCTCCAGCCACTCCGAAAGCTCCTCCCGGTCGTACAGGTAGCGGAACCGCTCGGCCACGGAGACGTTGGGCGTCTCCCACGTCTCCGCCCGCCGGCCATGCCAGCGGAGCACGGCGAGTCTCGGTGACGTCACGGCGGCCTCCCGCGGCACGCTGCTCTCGAGCCCGGCGGGTCCGTCCACCATCACGTGCGGCAGGTCGTGCTCGCGGAGGAACTCGAGCGTGCGCATCCGCACTCGTCCGGTGAGCCAGCGGTGGTTCCGGAATTCCACCGCCGCGCCGAATTCGCCGAGCCGGCGCTTTGCGTCCACCAGCTCGGCCGCGCTCTCGCGGGACGGTACGAACCAGCGCGGATACTGGAGGAGGACCGCCCCCAGCTTCCCCGCGGCGTGCAGCGGCTCGAGCGCCTGGCAGAACCGTTCCCACACCGCGTCGTAGAGCTCGGCGGGCAGGTCCCTGCCGTAGATGCGCGCGCGGCGCCGCAGGTCGTCGGGCAGCGCCTCCCGGATGTCCTTCGGCAGCCGGCTCACCTCGCTGGGCTGGCCGGTCATGAGGGCGTTGGCCTTGAGGTTGATGGTGAACCCCGGCGGCGTCCGCTCCACCCACAGCTCGGCCGACCGGCGGCTGGGAAGCGCGTAGTAGCTCGAGTCCACCTCGACGAGCGGGAAGAGCTCCGCATAGTAGCGCAGGCGGTCTTCGGCGGAGGTGGCGTGTGGAGGGTAGAAGACGCCGGGGGCGATGAGGGTGGGGTCGGTCCAGCCGGCCGTGCCGATCGAGACGGCGGCGCCGTCTCCCATGTCGATCGGGCGGGGGTCGGCGGGCAGCAGTGCGTCGGCCCGCGCGCGGGCGGCCGCCGGCCCGGGGTCGTGCGGGTTCACCGGCTGCTACGGAATCGCGCGGACGCTGTCCACGTAGTAATCCGTGGTGCCGAAGCAGGTGGTGGGGACGCCGCGGTGCTCGGTGTAGTGCAGGACGACCTTCCGTCCCAGGTTCTCGTTGAGCTGGCGGGCCACGGCCTTGTCGCGGACGCTGAAGGTCCAGATCGTGGGCGCCACGCCGGGCACCGTGGACATGGCGAGCTCGCCCTCGTACGTCTTACAGACCCAGCCGCGGCGGGAGAACTTCTGCAGGTAGCCGGAGCGATCGCCGTCGGAATACGACCAGTTGAGCACCAGCACGGTGTAGAGCGCGAGGACCACGATGGGCGACAGGATGAGCAGCGCGATGATGAGCGGCGCCCTCGAGCGGCGCCGGCGGACCGGCGGCGGTGGGGGCGGAACGGTCTCGTCGGCCGGGCTCGTCATACCGGATAGAATAACCCGATTTCGGGGCCGTGCCATCACGCCGCGGCTCCTGCTCGCGGCCGGCCTCATCCTGCCGGCCGGCTGGCGGGCCCGGCCGGCCGCCGCGCCGCCCCCCTTCACCGTGGGCGAAACGCTCGAGTACGACGCGCGGATCGGCCTCGTGCCCGCGGGGTCGGCGACGACGAGCGTCGTGCGGATGGCTGCGGTGCGGGGGCAGCCGGTGTACGTCTTCTCGATGCACGGCGCGGGCGGGCCGCCGGGCCTTCGCTCGTCGTACGCGATGACGTCGTGGACCGGTGTCGAGCCGTTCGTCTCGCGGCGCTTCGACCGCAGTGTGACCCTCGCGGGCCGCACCGAGCAGCACGAGTACGAGATCGTCCCCGACTCGCTGCGCTACCGGGAGACCGGCGCCGGCGCGGAGCCGCGCGACTGGGTGGCCCCCGCCACGCCGCTCGACGAGCTCGCCTTCCTCTACTACCTCCGCACCCTCCCCCTCGCCCCGGGCGACGCCCGCGTCCTCCGCGGCTACTTCCGGAACGGCTACAATCCCGTCACCGTCACCGTGACCGGCCGCGACAACGTCACCCTGGGGAACGGCCGCGCGGTCGCCTGCCTCGCGCTTCGCATCACGGCCGCCGGCACCGTGAGCCGGGTCTGGCTCACCGACGATCCCCGCCGGCTCCCGGCCCAGCTCGAGCTGCCGCTCACGATCGGGCGCGTGCGGCTCGTGCTGCGCGGCTCGTAGTCTCGGCGCGCGGCCCTAGTACCGCCCCAGGTAGCTGTCGATTTCCCACTGGCTCACCTGCAGATTGTACTGCAGCACTTCCTCGCGCTTGGCCTCGAGGAAGCGCTCGGTGAGGTGGGGGCCCAGCGCCGCCGTCACCACGTCGTCCTTCTCCAGCATCTCGAGCGCCTCGTGCAGGTCGCGCGGCAGCTCGTCGATCCGGTACTTGCGGCGATCGCGGAAGGTCATGCGGAAGATGTTCCGGTTGACCGGCTCCCGCGCCTCCAGCTTCCGTTCGATGCCGTCGAGCCCGGCCGCGAGCTGCACCGCGAGCGCGAGGTACGGGTTGCAGCTCGGGTCGGGCATCCGGAGCTCGCAGCGGGTGCCGGTGCCGCGGCGGTCGGGGATCCGCACCAGCGGAGAGCGGTTCCGCATCGACCAGGCGACGTTCACCGGCGCCTCGTAGCCGGGCACCAGCCGCTTGTAGCTGTTGACCAGCGGGTTGGTGATGGCGCAGAATCCGCGGGCGTGCTGCAGCAGCCCCTCGATGTAGCTGAGCGCCACGGCGGAGAGCTGGTGCTCGGCCGAGGCGTCGAAGAAGGCGTTGTCCCGGGGGCCGCGGAAGAGCGACTGGTGCGTGTGCATCCCGCTGCCGTTGATGCCCTGGATCGGCTTGGGCATGAACGACGCGATGTAGCCGTAGCGGTTGGCGACGTTGCGGACGATGAACTTGAACGTGGTGAGGTTGTCGGCGGTCACGAGCGCGTCCGCGTACTTGAAGTCGATCTCGTGCTGTCCGGCCGCCACCTCGTGGTGCGCCGCCTCGACCTCGAACCCCATCTCCACCAGTTGCTCGACGATCACCCGGCGGATCTCTTCGCCCTTGTCGAGGGGGCCGAGATCGAAGTAGGAGCCGGTGTCGTGGGTGATCGTGGTGGG
>JAICVB010000070.1 GCA_025935545.1 Gemmatimonadales bacterium | reverse complement strand
CGGAAGCTCGCCACGCTGTGCCGGCGCGCCGCGGCCGAGGCGAATGGCGCGGCTCCAGCGGCGCGCGCTCCCGATGCGGAGCTGCAGTTCGTGAGCCGCGCGGTGAACGCCTACGTGCCGCAACCGTATTGCGGGCCGGTGCACCTCGTCGTGTCCAGCCGCATCCTGGGTGGGCTGGCGGAAGCGCGGCGCTGGGAGCGCACCGTCGGCTCGCTCGCGCTGCACGCCACGCCGCTCGATCATCAGGCCGTCGTGACGACGCTCGTTCCCGAAGTGCTGCGCGAGTGCCTCGCGCGGCTGGACGAACCATGACGGCGCTCCAGCTCTGGACCACGAGCCTGGACGAGCTGGCGGCGCCGGAGTCCGAGCTCGCCGCGGCGCTTTCCGCCCCTGAGCTCGCGCGGGCGGCTCGATTCCTCCATGCCCGTGATCGCCGGCGCCATCTCGCCGCGCACTGCTTCCTGCGGTCGCTGCTGGCGGAGCGGCTGTCCTGCGAGCCCGGTGCGATCGAGATCGTGCGCGGCACGCACGGCAAGCCGCGCGTCGTGAACACCGGGTCCATCGGGTTCAGCCTGTCGCATTCGGGCGGGATGGCGGCATGCGCGATCGCGGACGGCGAGGTCGGCGTGGACCTGGAGCGGGATCAGCGGTTGCCGGAGGCCGACGCCATCGCCGCCCGCATCCTCGCGCCCGCGAGCCTGGCCCGCTGGCGGAGGGAAGGGGAACCGGCGCGCGACCGCTCGCTGTTGAGGCACTGGACACGGTACGAGGCCCTGGCCAAGGCGGAGGGCGGCGGCCTCGTGGCGCCGCCGGCACCGCTCGATGCCGATCCGGCGCCCGGCACGTGGATGCAGGCGGTGCACCGCGGTGTGCGCTGGTCCATCCTCACTCTGGCGCCCGGGACCGTTCCGGACTGCATCGTGAGCGTCGCGATCTGTGGTGCGCCCGCCGCGGTGTCGCTGCACGCATGGCAGGGCCTCCGTGAATCCGCTACTGTCAGGGAGTCGTAGGGATCATCCTGCGGTTCGGTTTTTCCCTTCATTTTCGAGTCACCAATGCGACGCAAGCACCTGTGGGTCCTCGCCCCGCTCATGCTGATCCCGTTCCTCGCCGGGCTCGGGCTCCGGACCCACGCACCGGTGGATGGGCAGCTCCTGTTCGAGGAGGTCCGCGCGCGGGTCGCGCGCGCGGCGGTGGACTCGCTGAGCGACGACAAGATCTACGAGAGCGCCGCGCGCGGCCTGGTGAACGAGATCGATGATCCCTACGCCGAGCTGTACTCGCCCGAGGAGCTCGCGAGCTTCTCCCGCAACACCCTGCGGAACGACTACGCCGGCGTCGGGATGCAGATCCAGGATCAGCTGGGCATCATCGTCGTGGCGGCGGTGTTCCCCAATTCGCCCGCGTCGAAGGGTGGCGTCCAGGCAGGCGATCGCATCCTCATGGTCGACACCGCCGCCGTGAGCGGCCTCAAGATCGACGAGGTGTCGGGCAAGCTCGTCGGCAAGCCGGGCACCCTGGTCACCGTCACCTTCCTCCGCCCCGGGCAGGAGGCGCAGATCCAGCGGAAGTTCACCCGCGCGGTGGTGCACGTGCCCGCCGTGCCGTACGCCCTCATGCTCGACAACGGCGTCGGGTACGTGCCGCTCCAGCGCTTCAACGAGGCCTCCGCTGCCGACGTGATGACCGCCGTGGCGCGGCTCCGGGGCGCGGGCGCGCGCTCGTTCGTGCTCGACCTCCGGGGGAACCCCGGCGGCAGCGTGGACGAATCGGTGGCGATCAGCAACCTCTTCCTGCAGCCGGGCCAGGAGATCGTGGCGGTCCGGTATCGGGATCGCGAGGCCGAGGTCCGCCGCGCGGAGAACGACGGCGTGCACATCTCGGAGCCGATGATCGTGATGGTGGACGGCGGCGCCGCCTCCGCTTCGGAGATCGTCGCCGGCGCGCTGCAGGACCATGACCGCGCACTGGTCGTGGGCACCACGTCGTTCGGCAAGGGCGTGATGCAGAGCATCTACCCGCTCCACCAGGGCTGGGCGCTCAAGCTCACCACCGCCAAGTGGTTCACGCCGAGCGGCCGGAGCATCCAGCGCGAGCGGGTGATCCGGAACGGCCAGCTGGTGGAGGCGCGGCCCGACTCGCTCGAGACCGATTCGTCACGGCGCGCACGCCCGGCCTATCACTCCGACGCCGGCCGCACCGTGTACGGCGGCGGCGGGATCGCGCCCGACGTGGTGGTGCCGGCCGACACGATCACCACCGCCGAGCAGACGTTCCTCCGGGCGCTGGGACCCAAGGCGCGCGAGAGCTACCGCGCGCTCTACGACCTGGCGCTCGATCTCCGGCCTCGCGTGCAGGCGAGCTTCACGGTGCAGCCCGAGTGGCGGGAGGACTTCTTCCACCGCCTGGAGACGGTGGGCGCGCCGGTGACGCGGGCGCAGTTCGACGCCGCCCGCCCGCTGGTGGACCGGCTGCTCGAGCAGCAGCTGGCCACCCTCGCCTTCGGTGACTCGAGTGCGTTCCGCCGCACCGCCCACTCGGACGCGCAGCTCCAGCGCGCGGTGGGCCTCCTTCGGAATGCGACGACCCAGCCCGCGCTCTACGTGGCCGCGGGGGCGGATCATCCGAAGGGCTGATTCCGGTCGCAGCTGAAAGAACCAGGAGAGAGGCGCCGGCCGCAGTGGCCGGCGCCTCTTTGCTTCGCGCCATCCGCGTGTGACTCACCCCACAGCTTGCCGGCCTCCGCGCGCGCATTATCATGTGCGTAAGTCATTGCGCGGCAACGAGTTATGTTGACAACTCTGTGGAAACCATGTGCGTTGCTGTGGAGAACATCGGGCGCCCGGTGGAAAACGCTGTGGAAGGCTGTGGAGGGCACCGGTGGACTGTAGCGGATGACCGCACAGTCTCCACACCAGGCGAGGCACGGCACAAACGGCGCGAGGAGTGAGCGATGGCCAAAGCGATGTGGAGTGGCGTGATCAGCTTCGGAATGGTCACCATCCCCGTGAAGCTGTATTCCGCCACGCAGAGCCGGGACATCAGCTTCAACCTGCTGCATGCCACCTGCGGCACCCGCCTCCAGCAGAAGCGGTGGTGCCCGACCGACGACGTCGAGGTGCCGTGGAGCGAGACGGTGCGCGGGTACGAGTACGCCAAGGGCGAGTACGTCACCCTGACCGACGAGGACTTCGAGAGCCTGCCGCTGCCGAGCAAGCACACGATCGAGCTCGCGGCCTTCGTCGAGGAATCGGAGATCGATCCCGTCTTCTACGAGAAGAGCTACTACCTGGAGCCCGACAAGAAGGGGGAGAAGCCCTACGCCCTCCTGCTCAAGGCGCTCGAGAAGAAGCACCTGACCGCCATCGCGACCATCACGATCCGGAAGAAGGAGCAGCTCTGCACCATCCGCCCGCGTGAGGGCACGATCATGCTGGAGACGCTCTTCTACCCCGACGAAGTCGCGGCGGAGCGGGGGGTGGACCTGGGCGCGGTGAAGGTGACCGACCGGGAGCTCGACATGGCGTTCACGCTGATCGACCTCCTGCGGAAGCCGTTCGATCCGGAGGAGTACCACGATCACTACCGCGAGGCGCTGGGCGAGCTGATCGAGGCCAAGCTCGAGGGCAAGCAGGTGGTGCGCTCGCCCGCGCCGCGTGACGCGAAGGTCATCGACCTGGCGGAGGCGCTCAAGAAGAGCGTGGCCGCCGCGAAGAAGGGTGGACGGAAGCCGGCGCGCGCGGCCGCGCGTCCCCCGGCGCGGGCGCAGCGGCGGAAGGCCGGGTGACGACCCGCCGCGCGGGCGGCTCCGTGCTGAGCCAGCTCCGGTCGGCCGGCGCCGCGGCCGTGCTGCGCGTCGAGGGGCACGAGCTCGCCGTGTCCAACCTGGACAAGCCGCTCTGGCCCGGCCGCACCAAGCGCGACCTCCTCACCTACCTCGCCGCGGTGGGACGCTGGATGCTGCCGCATCTCGCCGGCCGGCCCGTGTTCGTCACCCGCTGGCCCAATGGGATCTCGGGGAAGAGCTTCTACCAGAAGGTGTGGGAGGACCGGCCCGCGTTCGTCGAGACGGTGTCGATCTGGTCCACCGACAACGGCGAGGCGCGCGACTACCTCCTCTGTGCCAACCTCGCGACCCTCCTCTGGCTCGGCCAGCAGGCCGCGCTCGAGTTTCACGTATGGTTCTCCAGCATTCTCGCGGGACGCGACGGCCGCGCCCTCGGCACGCGCTACGGCACCTCCGAGGCGGCGCTCGAGGAGTCGCGCCTCAACTACCCGGACTTCATGGTCTTCGACCTCGATCCCTACGTGTACTCGGGGAAGGAGGCGAAGGGCGAGGAGCCGGAGCTCTACCGGCCGGCCTTCCGCCGAGCGCGACGCCTGGCGCACGAGCTTCGTGATATCGCGGGCTCGCTCGGGCTCGAGGTCTTCGTGAAGACGTCGGGGCGCACGGGGCTGCACCTCTACCTGCCGATCCGCCGCCGCTTCGATTTCGCGGAGGTGCGGGCGATGGCCGAGACGATCGGCCGCCACCTGCGCGAGCGCCACCCGCGCGACGTGACCCTCGAGTGGGCCGTCGAGCGCCGGCGCGGCAAGATCTTCTTCGACTACAACCAGAACGTGCGCGGCAAGTCGCTCGCAGCCGCCTTCTCGCCGCGGCGCCATCCGCTCGCGACGGTCTCGATGCCGCTCGCGTGGGACGAGCTCGACGAGGCCTATCCCACCGACTTCACCATCCAGACGGTGCCGGAGATCATGGCGCGCCGCGGCGACCCCTGGGCCGGCATCCTCGACGCCAAGGGGGATCTCGAGGCCCGGATCGCGAGGGCCGGATGACCAAGGTCCTCAAGCTGCCGCAGCCGGTGTGGATGGAGCCGATGCTGGCGACGCTGACCGACGCGCGCCCGGCCGGCGACGGCTGGATCTACGAGCCCAAGCTCGACGGGGTCCGCTGTCTCGTCTTCGCCGAGGATGGCCGGGTGCGGCTGATGTCCCGGAACCGGAAGCCGCTCGACGAGGCCTATCCCGAGCTCGTCGAAGCGCTGGAGACGGGTGTCCGCGGCAACGCGATCCTCGACGGCGAGGTGGTCGCGATTGATCCCGCGACCGGACTCCCGAGCTTCGCGCTGCTTCAGCGGCGGATGGGCATCCGGAACGCCGTGGCGGCGCGCCGGAGCGGCGTGGCCGTGATGCTCTACCTCTTCGACTGCCTCTTCTACGAGGGGGTGAACCTCACCTCGCTCCCGCTGCTCGACCGGAAGTCGGTCCTGCGGGACGTGGTCTGGTTCGACGACCAGGTGCGCTTCACCCCCTTCAAGTCCACCGGCTCCGAGGCGATGTACCGCGAGGCGTGCGCCCGCGGCGCCGAAGGGATCATCGCCAAGCGGGCCGCGTCGGTCTACACCGGCACGCGCTCCGGCGACTGGCTCAAGCTCAAGTGCGTGAACCAGCAGGAATTCGTGATCGGCGGCTTCACCGATCCGAAGGGCGATCGCGACGGCTTCGGGGCGCTGCTGGTGGGCTACTACGACGGCGGCATCCTGCGCTACGCCGGCAAGGTCGGCACCGGCTACGACCGGCGCACCCTCCTCACCATTCACGCGGCGCTCAGGCAGATCGAGCGCCGCACCTCCCCGTTCGGCGGCGCCTCGCCGACCGGCGCGGACGTCCACTGGGTCACGCCGGCCGTCGTGGCGCAGATCGGCTTCGCGGAATGGACCCCGGGGGGACTGCTCCGCCACCCGCGCTTCATCGGGATCCGGCACGACAAGTCCCCCGCCCAGGTCGGGCGGGAGCGGGCCGTCACTTCGCGAGCTGCATCTCGATCGGCGTCCCCGCGATCGCGACCTTGACCAGCCGGAAGGGCGCGGCCTTCGTCACGTAGAACGTCACCGGCTGCGGCCCGCCGGTGAGCTCCGCCCGGAAGACCTGGAAGGTGCCTGCCGGCACCGTCACCGATTCTTCCCCCGCCACGGCGAGCGTCATCGTGAGGCTCGTCCCGAGCCCGGAGGCGAAGACCGGCGCGGTCCACCGTGCGCCGGCCGTCCAGGGAAGGGCGGGCAGCAGCGCCTGGATCGCGTTGTCGTCGAGCGTGCCGGGCGCGACGGTGGTGTCCACCGCGACCGTCTTCGGCCCGCCCTGCGCCGGCGTGGTGGCGGACCCCTTCGCGCGCCCGGCGGCGTACGTCACGTCGATCTTCGTGTCCTGGCCCTGCGCCTTCCCCGTCTGGTGCACCTCCCGCATGCTGCCGTCGGTTCCCAGCGTGAGCGTCGTCGTCTGCTGCACGCCGGCGGCGGGAATCGCGGTCTCCTCGGTGTAGCGGAGTCCGTCGGCGGTGCGCTCCAGCACCGCGCGCTGGTAGCCGAACGGCCGGCCCTGCACCATCACGGTGAAGCTGTCGTTGCGCGGCACGAGGCGCGCGAGATCGAGCGGCAGCGCGGCGGCCCGCGCCGTGAGCTGCGCCGGCGGGAGGGGATTGCCGTCCACGTCCACCAGGCGGACCGGCGCGATGGCCTTCAGGCGGTCATACAGCTTCGTCGCGTCGCCGACGACGACGATGACGGCGCGATCCGGCCGGATGGCGGAATGGGCCGCGGCCGACACCGCCGGCGCGGGCACCGCCGCGAGCCGCGTGCGATAGGTGGCGAGGTAATTGGCCGGGAGGCCGAGGAGCCGCGCCTGGGCCACGGCGCCGGCGACGTCATCGGCGGTCTGCAGGCTGAGCGGGAAGCTGCCGACCAGCGCGTCGCGCGCGGCGGTGAGCTCATCGGCGGGCACCGGGTCGCTGCCGATGCGCCGGAGCTGGGTCAGCATCTCGCGCAGCGCCGAATCGGTGACCTCGGTGCGCACCTCGGTGTTGGCGTGGAAGGCGCCGATGCCGGCCGGACGGGTGAAGTCCGAGTAGGCGCCGTAGGTCCAGCTCTTCTGCTCCCGCAGGATCATGAACAGGCGTGACGCCGCCCCGCCGCCCAGCACGCGGTTGGCGAGCGTGAGGGCGTAGAAGCGGGGGTCGGTGGGCCCGAAGGTCGTGTTGCCGACCACGATGTTCGACTGCACCGAGCCGGGCCGGTGCACCAGCAGGATGTCGGTGGCGGCGCGCGCAGGCGGCGCCGCGGCGCGGGCGGCCACGGGGGCCGCGCCGGTCCAGCCGGCGAGTGCCTTCATGGCGAGCCGCCGCGCGGTGGCGAGGGTGACGTCCCCCGCGACGACGAGCAGCGCGCCGCCGGGCCGGAGCCGGAGCCGCTGGAAGCGCACCAGGTCGTCCCGGGTGATCGCCTCGATGGACTTCGGCACCGGCCGGCGGGCGTAGGGGTTCGCGCCATAGAGCTCACGCGCGAAATACCGCGACGCGAGCGACGAAGGCTGCGCCAGCTCGAGCCTGAGGCCCGACAGCGTCTGGGTCCGGAGGAGCGAGAGCTCGGCCGGCGCAAAGGCGGGCCGCGTGACCGCATCCGCCATGAGGCCGAAGGCGAGTCCCAGGTTCGGTGTCAGCGCATCGGCGCGGATGGTCATGAAGTCCGCTCCCGCCGAGGCGCCGATGGAGCCGCCCACCCCCTCGATGGCCGCCGACACTTCGTCCGCGGTCTTTCCCCCGGCGCCCTTGGTGAGCAGCCCGGCAACCATGTCGGCGAGCCCTTCGCGGCCCGCCGGGTCGTAGCGGCCGCCCGCCGGAAACGACAGCGACATCGACACCACCGGCTGCTCGTGGCTCTCCACTACCAGCAGCCGGAGCCCGTTCGGCAGCACGGCTTCCTGGAACGGCGGCAGCGCAGCGGGACGCACCGGCGCCGCCGGCGGGGGCGACGTCGGCGCCTGCGCGAATGCGGCGGACGCGCCGAAGGCCAGGAGCAGCGGCAGTACGCGGGCGGTCGTCATTTGGCGGCCTCGGCGGAAACGAGCAGGGTGAGCGAGTTGTCGGGGCGCAGGTAGGCGCCGGCCACGCGGCGGATGTCGGCGGCGGTGACGGCCATGTGCCGCTGGAAGTCGGCGGCCACCGCGTCGGGCGAGCCGAGGAAGAGCGAGGCGGTCTGGAGCGCCTCGGCCACCGCGAGCGGCGTCTGCCGGCCGGTGATGACCCCGGCGCGGTAGGAATTCTTCGCCTTGGTCAGCTCGGCCTCGGAAACGCCTTCGCTCGCGACCCGTCCGAGCTGGGCGGCGAGGGCATGCTCGAGCGAGTCGATGGCCACGCCCTGGTTGGTGATGGCGAAGGCGATCAGCTCGCCGGGGCCACGACGCGGCCCGAACGGGTTGAGCAGGACCGGCGCGGCGGCGGCCAGCTTCGACTCCCGCACCAGCGAGCGGTTGAGACGCGAGCTCTCGCCCTGGCCCAGGATCACGCTCAGGAGCTCGAGCGCCGGGTAGTCGGCGCTGTCGTACGCCGGCACGCGGAAGATGTTGATGACGGCGGGGAGGTTGGCGTTGGGGTCCTTCACCTCCCGCCGGACCGCCCCGGTGCCGAAGCGCTGGTCGCAGGTGACGGGCGGGATGGCCCGCGGGTTCCGCGGGATCGAGCCGAAGTACTGCTCGATGAGCCGCTTCGTCTCCGCCGGCTGGAAGTCGCCGGCCACCACGAGCGTGGCGTTGTTGGGCGCGTAGTAGAGGTCGAAGAAGGCCTGGACGTCGCTCGTGCGGGCGGCGTTGAGGTCGTCCATGGAGCCGATGATCGAGTGCGAGTAGGGGAAGCACGCCTTCGGGTCCATCAGCGTGTACGCCTCCTCGAAGATCGAGCGGCTGTACGGCTGGTTGTCCACCCGGAGCCGGCGCTCCTCCTTCACCGCCTCACGCTGGTTCTGGAACGACGAGTCCGTGATCGCGAGCGAGCGCATCCGGTCGGCCTCGAGCCAGAGGCCGAGGTTGAGCCGGTTCGACGGCAGCGGCTCGTAGTAGTTGGTGCGGTCCTCCGCGGTGCTGCCGTTGAAGCCCTCCGATCCCGCGCGCTCGAGCATCGCCATGTGCTCGCCCTTCTTCACGTGGGCCGAGCCCTGGAACATCATGTGCTCGAAGAGGTGCGCGAAGCCGGTGCGGCCGGCGACCTCGTTCCGCGAGCCGACGTTGTACCACACGTCCACCGCCACCACCTGCGTGGCGTGGTTCTCGGCGAGAATGACCTTGAGGCCGTTCGGCAGGGAATAGCTCTCGGTGGCGATGCGGGCAGGTTCCTGCGCCGCAGCGGGGGCGGTGCCGGCGAGGATGACGCAGCCCGTGAGGGCCTCGATGAAGCGCATGGGCGGTCCGGGGAAGGAAGAGAGTCGGTGATCGGCGACGCGCCTTACGCTAGCCTCGAAGGCGGGGTTTCGGGAGGCGGTGTGGCCGCGCGGCGACGAAAGCGGTGTGGCGCGGGAGACACGCCGACGGTCCCGGCCGCCTTCCCCGCTGTCACGAAGCTCGACGAATCGCCGCCGGGGCGGCGGCGCGAGGCGGGACCCGAAACCCGCGCCGCACGCGTTCCGTGGCAATCAGTTGCGGCGGGGTGCCGGGAGTTGCGCGTCGAGAATCCGGACATCCTGGTCCGTCCGCCGGTCCCGGAGTTGCCATGCGGGCACCCGATGATCACCCACGCACCGGCGGCCGCCGAGCTGCTCGCCACGGGACTCCGGCACGATCGTGCCGGGAGCATCGCCGCGGCCATCGATGCCTACGCCGCGGCCATCGAGGCGGCCGACGGGGCCGAGCCCGCGGCGGCGAGCGATGCGCTTCGCCGGCTCGCCCGGCTGCATCATCTGCGTGCCGAGGGCGACGCGGCGCGCGCCCTCGCGGGGCGGGCCGCGGCCGTCGCGGCCGGCGCGGGCCTGCCGCTGCTGGCCGCCGCCGCCCTCAACGCTCTCGGCGAGTTCGCCCTCGCGGCCGGCGACCTGGCGGAGGCGCGCGAACGCTTCGAGTCCGCCCTGGAGCTGGGGGGCGCCGATCCCGCGGTGGCCGGGCGGGTGGACCGGAACATCGGACTCCTCCACCACGTGCGGGGCGAGTGGCCTGAGGCCGCGGCGCACTACCGGCGCGCCGCGGCGCTCGCGTCGCGGCATGGAGATGCCTCGGCGCAGGCCCGCGCCGGCCACCGCCTCGCAACGCTGGCGGCGGAGCAGGGACAGTGGGAGGAGGCGCACCGCGAGCTCCGCCGCGCGATCGGCATCGCGCTCCGCGAGGGCGACGCGCACCTCGAGGCGCGCTGCCTCCTCGATCAGGCGCGCCTGCACGCGGCCCTGGAGCGGTGGACCGAGGCGCGGGACGGGGCCGAGCGGGCCCTCCGCACCTTCGAACGGCTGGAGGCGCGGCGCGACCAGTCGGCCGCGCACCGCGTCCTCGGCGTGATCTTCCGGGAGACCCGCCGGCCCGCCCTCGCCGAGTCCCGCCTCCGCTCGGCGGTGGAGATCGCGGTGAGCGCGCGGTGCCCCCTGAACGAGGCCGAAGCGCGCCGGGAGCTGGCGGAGCTCTGCTGGCGGCAGGGTCGCCCGACTGACGCGCTGGTCGAGCTGGATACGGCATGCCGTCTCTTCGGCCGGGTCGGTGCCCGCGCCGACGTGGCGGAGGTCGAACGCCGCATCGACCGCGCGCGCGGGGCCCTGCGCGGCGCCTAGCGCCTCCATCCGGCCGCGCTATACTGTGCGGCCATGCCCCCCTCCTCCGAATCCGAAGAAGTCCAGCGTGCCCTGGGCGGGAGCTATGCCATCGAGCGCGAGCTCGGGCGTGGCGGCATGGGTGCCGTGTATCTCGCCCGCGACCTGGCGCTCGACCGCCCCGTGGCCATCAAGGTCCTGCCACCCGAGCTGGCCGTCCGTCCCGAGCTCCGTGAGCGATTCCTTCGGGAAACCCGCACGGCGGCCTCGTTCTCGCACCCCAACATCGTGCCGGTGCACGCCGTCGAGGAGCGCGGCGCCGTCCTCTGCTTCGTCATGGGTTTCGTGGACGGCGAGACGCTGGCACAGCGCATCCGCCGCTCGGGACCGCTCCCGGCGGCCGAGATCGTCCGGATGATGCAGGAGGTGGCGTGGGCACTGTCCTACGCCCACGGCCGCGGCGTCATCCATCGCGACATCAAGCCCGACAACATCCTGATCGAGCGCGCGACGGGCCGCGCGCTGGTGATGGACTTCGGCATCGCGCGGTCGGCCACCAGCGCCTCGGCCGGCCTCACGCGGGTGGGTGAGGTGGTCGGCACGCCGCATTACATGAGCCCCGAGCAGGCATCGGGGGACACGGTCGACGCGCGGAGCGATCTCTATTCGCTCGGCGTGGTCGCCTTCTCCGCCGCCACCGGCCACGTGCCGTTCGACGCCGACAGCACCCCGGCGATCCTCGCGATGCACCTCACGCGCGCCGCCCCCGCGCTGGCCGCGGAGCGGCCGGACCTGCCACCGGCGCTCACGGGAGCGGTGGACCGGCTCCTCGCCAAGGATCCGGCGCGCCGGTTCCCCACCGGCGAGGCGCTGGTCGGGGCGCTCGATGCCGTACGGTCGAGCCGGCCGGAAGTGGCGCCCGCCATCCGGCTCTTCCAGCAGAGTGCGCGCCAGGTCATCCGGAACGTGGCGCTTCTCATGGTGTTCGCCGGGTTCCTCAGCAGCAACGCTCGCGCGACCGCGGACCGGACCGTGATGCTGGCGATGATCCTGGCGGCCGCGCTCGCGCTCCTCATGCAGGTGTTCGTGCGCATGCGGGAGCTGGCCCGCCAGGGATTCCGGTTCGAGGACCTCCGCGAGGCCGCCGGGATCATGGCGGCGGAGGAACGCGAGGCGCGCGCGCAGCTCGCGGCCGCGCCGGACTGGGCCCGGCGACGGCGGCGCCGCTGGATCCGGCTCCTGCTGGGATTCGCGGCGGCGATCGGAATGGTGGCGTGGGGCCTGAGCCTGCGCGTTTCCCGGCCCGACGGCATGTACAGCATCGGCTACGGCGGGATGGCCCTCGTGCTGCTCGGTGCGATGCTGGGGATGACGACGCTGGTCTTCGCCGTGGCCGGTGGCGG
>JAICVB010000011.1 GCA_025935545.1 Gemmatimonadales bacterium | reverse complement strand
TGCCGATGTGGTCGGTGCCGCTGTGCCCGCCGGCCACCAGCAGCCGGCCGTCGCCCAGCAGGGTGTGGCCGCTGCAGAAGAGGTCACCCGGCTCGCTCAGCGTGCTGAACGTGCCCGTCCCCGGATCCCAGAGCGAGGGCGTGTCGTTCATCCGCCCGAAGGTCAGCACCTTCCCGGTGGGGAGGAGATGGGCGTGGATCGCGACGTTGGGCCACTGGATCGGCAGCGCCCACTCTCCCACCAGCGAGTTGTTGGCGGTCGTGGCGAAGGAGACGATGACGGACTGCGTCTGCCCCATGGTGACGGCGCAGGTCCCCGAGCTCCCATTGATGCCGGCGCCGTTCAGGTCGCAGCCCCCTCCCGACCACGCCTTGATGAAGCTGCCGGACGCCGCGGTGGCGGTGAGGGTGACCACGTTGCCGGTCGGGAAGATGGCGGCGCACCCCGTGCTGCCGGCCGCGCCGTTCGTGATCTGGCAGCTGATGCCCGCCGGGCTCGACGTAACGGCGCCGCTCCCGTTGGCGCCGGCCCCCACCGTGAGCTGGAAGCTGTTGGGCGCGGGAGCGAAGGTGGCGGTGATGACCTTGTCCGAGGTCATCGTGACCTGGCACGAGAGCGGACTGTCGGTGACCGGCCGGTCGCAGCCGGTCCAGGTGACGAGGCCGCCCGGTACCGGCACCGCGTCGATCGACACCACGAAGCCGGAGTTGAGCGACCTGGAGCAGGAGCCGGAGGCCGAAACCTGGCCGTTCTGGTACCGGATGGTGCACTTGAGGCCGCCGCGGCTGGATGTCAGGGTGCCGTTGGCGGTGCTGCCGGCCCCGTTGACGGTGAGCGTGAACTTCCGGCCGCCGGCGCCACCCTTGGCGGCGCTGAGGCCGCTATCGGGATCGGTCGGCTGGTCCTTGCAGGCATGGAGCAGGGTGAGGCCTACCGCGAACAGCAACACCGCGGCGGCGACGAGCCGGCGCGACGATGGACGGGACATGGTGCCCCCGGAATGCGAAGTTTTGCAGGGAAACGGAAACAGTGTACTGAAATTGTAGTGTGGACCGCGGCACGGCAAGAGAGAGTCGCGGTGTCGCGGCGCGATCGCTCAGCTCTTCCCGCTGCGCTCCGCGGGATAGCCGGTGAAGTAATAGTCCCCGCCATACCGCTTCACCTCGGCGTCGGGATCGTTCAGGACGGCTGCCACTACCCGGCCACCGACGTTCTCGACCTGCTGCTGCGCCATCCGGACCACGTCCTCGTGGAGCTTCCCGGCCCGGACCACCATGACCGCGCCGTCCACGAGCGTCGCCAGGATCGAGGCGTCCGCCGCCGACAGCAGGGGCGGCGAATCCACGACGACCAGGTCGTACTGGCCGCTCAGGAACTTGAGCGTGACGGCCATCGCCTTGCTGCCGATGACTTCGGTCGGATTGGGCGGTGCGGCACCGGACGCCAGGAAGAACAGGTTGGGGACATCGGTCGAGTGCACCGCCTGCTCGGGGAGCGCGGCGCCCTCGACCAGCGTCGTCAGGCCGGGAGTCCGCTGCACATGGAACACCCCGTGGAGCCGCGCGCGGCGGAGATCCCCGTCGATGAGCAGCACCCGGATCCCCTGCTGCGCGAACACCGCCGCCAGATTGGCGGCCACCGTGGTCTTCCCCTCCCCGGGCACGGCGCTGGTGACCAGCAGAGTGCGCAGACCGGCGGCGGTGGGAGAGAAGAGGAGAGCCGTCCGGAGCGAGCGGTACGCTTCCGCGCCGCCGCTGTTCGGGTCCGCCGTCGCGACCAGCGCCGACCGCCCGTTCGAGCCCCGCCGAGCGGGGGGGAGCATGCTGCGCGGGATGACGACCGGGCTGGCCGCGCCGAGGGTGGCCGCCAGATCTTCCTGGCGCCGGATGGCCGGCTGGAGGTACTCCACGATGAGCGCGGTGAGCATGCCGATCGCGAGTCCCAGCAGCAGGCCGAGCACCGTCTTGGTGCGCGCGGAGAGCCCGACCTCCCGGGCCGGACCCGCCAGGTCGATGACCTCGACCTGTCCCAGGTTCACGGCCTCCGCCAGCTCGGCCCGCTGGTATTCCGCCCTGAGCTCGTCCGCCAGCTTGCGCACCGCCTCGAGGTCCTCGGCCAGCCCCGCCTCCTGCTCCTCGCTCGAGGACAGCTCGCGGAATGACGAGACCTCCCGGCTACGCGACGCATCGAGGGAGCTGATCTGCGCGTCGAGCACCGACGCGATGCTGTTCACCGCGTCCGCCAGCCGCTGCCGCGAGGTACCGATAAGCGCGTCGAGACGCTGCACATCCGGATTGGACTGCGCGGCGCTGAACCGCCCGGCGGTCAGCGAGTCGCGCTGGCTCTCGTAGCGGGCGAGCTGGTCGGCCGTCTGCCGGATGACCGGATTGTCCGACAGCCCGGGCGACGAGAGCAAGGCGTGGATGCCGCTCCCGCCCGCTCCCGCCGGTTCGGAGAGCCTGGCGAGCAGCGCCCGATAGAGCCGGCGCTGCGCGTCGAGCTGGGCCCGTCGGCTGCTGACGGCACTCACGCCCGCCTCCTGGGCGGAAAACCGTTCCCGCGTGCTGAACGCGCGCTGGCGGGCGCGGAAGTCGGCGAGCGCCTTCCGGGAGCGGGCGAGATCCGCTTCCGTCTGGGTGAGCTGCGCCTTGAGAAAGTCCGTGCGCGCCCGCGACACGGCCTGCCCCATCTCCGCGTCGATGGCCCGGAGGACCAGCACCAGCCGGTTGGTGACCGCCCGCGCCAGCGCCGAATCGGGCGCTGAGTACCGGACGTCGATGATGTCGGTGTTGGGAAGCGCCTCGACCTTGACGCTCTGGAGCAGGCCATCGATCGCCGCCTCGCGCGGACCGACGGAGACCAGGGCCTGTGCCGTCCCGGGATTGCGGGGGATGGTCAGCCGGAGGCCCGGGGTCACCACCGGATGGCCCCAGGGAATCAGGGAATCGGGCGCCGTCGCGAGACGGACGCCGCTCGCCTGTACCAGCATCCGGACGGTATCCGGCCTGGCCGTGTCCGTCACGGCGACGTCGCGCAGCTCGGTGAGCCGAAGCCCCTCCGCCCGGAGGCGCAGGATGGGGATGCTGTCCACCACCGTACCCGCCACCCCGCGGCTTCCCAGCACCTCGATCAGCGACAGCATCGGATCCACCAGCGGCCCGATGCGCACGTCGGGCGCCGCCACCAGCCCCCCGGTGACCGCCTGGCGGGCGTCGCGCACCCGGATGACCGCCGTCGCCCGGTAGCTCCGGCCGGCACGGATTCCGAGCGCGCCGGCGATCGCGGCGCCCGCCGCGCCCACGGCCAGGATGATCCATGCGCGCCGCCGGAGGACGCCGAGGAGGCGGCGGGGATCCATCGGCAGGATCGAGTCTCCCCATGCGTCCGTCGTCGAGCGGACCACCTTCGGCTCAGGCATCGGTCGGCAGCCTCACTGTCGCGTCGCCACGATGATGGCCGCCGCCGCCCCGAGCACGCTCGCCAGCGGCCCGATCACGTCGCGCAGTGAATTGCGGCGCTCGCCCACCAGGATCTCGTCGCCCGAGCGGATGGGGCCGGGGTCGGTCGCGCGCGGGCTGATCAGGTCCAGGTTCTGTGTGCGCCCGCCCCGCCGCAGCCGCACGTGCGCCAGATTGCCGCGCTCGGTCGCGCCCCCCGCCTGCGCAACGGCCTGCGACACCGTGGTGCCCAGGGGCAGCGTGTAGAGGTTGGGCTGGCGCACCTCCCCGCCCACGGCCACGCGGACCAGCGGCTCCAGCGTGAACTGCGGATTCTGTTCGTAGGTCGCCAGGAACTGGCGCACGCGCTCCGTCAGGGCGGGGACCGGCATCGACCGGACGTTGATCGCCTGGTAGAGGGGATGTCCGATGGCGCCGTTGCTCATGATGCGGAACTCGCCGCTGAGCTCGGGCTGCCGCCAGACGGTGATGCGGACCACGTCGCCGGGCACGAGGACGGCCGCGGCCGAATCCTGCCCGTGCGCCGGTGCGGCCCGCACCACGGCGACAACGGAGGCCAGCGCCAGCACACGCGACATCGAGGGGAACATCAGGGGGCTCCCGGGGAGAATCGATCCAGGGTGGGTGACGGCGGCGCCAGGTCGGCTGCCGCCTGCCGCAGGACGATGGCGCGCACGGTGCCGGCGATCATCCGGATATCGCTTCCGAGCGTGGCCCGCCGCGCGTACTCCAGGCTGAGCCGGGCCTTGTCGTGCATGATCCGGTCGAGATACAGCCGCTCCGGATCGGGCGCCGCCGCCAGCAGCTCCGCCTCGCGGCGGTACGCCAGCGACGCCGGGTCGGTCAGCCCGGGCGTGTACGCCAGCAGCTCCTGCTCGGCCGGGGTGTACGCGGCTACGAAGCGGGGCACCTCGGGGCGCGGCCCCACGAAGCTCATCTCGCCCGCGAGGATGTTGAAGAGCTGCGGCAGCTCGTCGAGCTTGAGCCGGCGGAGCCGCGCGCCCAGCGGCGTGATCCGCCGATCGTTCACGGCCGTCACCTCGGGGCCGGCGCGTTCGGCTCCGGCCGTCATGGTGCGGAACTTCCAGATGCGGAACGGGACTCCGTGCCGCCCCACCCGGACCTGACGGAAGAACACTGGCCCGCCGTCGGACAGGCGGAGCAGGAGCGCGATCGCGGCCATGACGGGCGCCGCCAGCAGCAGCGCCGCCGCCGCCCCGACCAGGTCGAGCCCACGCTTCGCGGGCCTCACCGCCGGTAGCGCCGCACGATGTCGCGGACGGCGGTGATCACGTCGGCGACATCCCCGTCGGACAACCCGGGATGCAGGGGGAGACTCAGCATGCGCTCGTAGTTCGACTGCGCCACCGGGAACTGCCCGGGACCGTAGCCGTAGGTATCGCGGTAGTACGGATGCAGGTGGAGCGGGATGAAATGCACCGACGTTCCGATCCGGCGGCGCGTCATCTCCTCGATGAAGCGGCCCCGGTCGATCGCGAGCACGCCGGGCCGGAGCCGCAGGACGTACAGGTGCCACGCGTGCTCCACGTCGTTCCGCTCGACCGGGAGCTCGAGCGCATCCTCGCCGGCGAACGCCTCATGGTAGGCCGCCACCACCTCCCGCCGCCGCCGCTGGAATCCCTCCAGCTTCCGCAGCTGACAGAGTCCCAGCGATGCCTGGATGTCGGTCATGTTGTACTTGAAGCCCGGCATCTCGATCTCGTAGAACCAGTGGCCGCCCTCGGCGTAGCGGTTCCATCCGTCGCGGCTCATGCCGTGGAGGCTCACCGTCCGCGCCCGTCGCAGGAAGGCGGGATCGCCGGTGAGCATGCCGCCTTCGCCGGTGGTCATGTTCTTCGTGGCGTAGAAGCTGAACGCCGTCGGGTTGGTCCCCGACCCGATCATCCGTCCGCGGTAGCGTGCGGGCAGCGCGTGCGCCGCGTCTTCCACCATCAGGAGCCGGTGCTCGGCGGCGATCGCCCCGATGGCGTCCAGGTCCGCGGGATGGCCGGCGTAGTGCACGACCACGATGGCGCGGGTCTTCGGCGTGACGGCCGCCCGCACTCGCTCGGGATCCATCTGCAGGGTGTCCGGCTCGACATCCACCAGCACCGGGCGCGCGCCCACGTGCTCGGCGACGTTCGCCGAGGCGGCGAAGGTCAGCGTGGAGGTAATCACTTCGTCCCCGCGGCCGATGCCGCCGGTCACGAGCGCCGTGTGCAGACCCGCGGTGCACGAGTTGAGCGCGAGGGCCCCGGGCGCCCCCAGCCGGGCGGCGAACTCGCGCTCGAACCGGCTGGTCTTGGGGCCGGTCGTGATCCAGTCCGATCTGAGGGTATCGGCGACCTCGGCGATCTCCTCCTCGCCGAGCGCCGGAGGCGCGAAGGCGAGAAAGTCCGTCCGGACGGGGCGGACCTCGTCGGCGGTGTCGTCGGGAAGGATGGAGCGGGCGCTGGTCATGAGTGCCGTAACCGGTGTGAAGAACGGCCCGGGCCGCTCACCGAATATCGCCGCGAATCCTCCGCCCGGATAGCGTCGCGGTCGCGGCCACCTCGGACGAGGCCCGGACCGCGGAGGGCAACGGCGGCGGAGGCCTGCACGACGCGGGCCGCCTCACCGGCTGAAATGGGGTGCGTCCGCCCCGCAGGCGAGGGCTCAGGCACGCTCGACGGCACCACCTCCCGGGCGGCCGATGCGGCGATACGACACTCATGTCGGTTGCGGCCCGCAGGCGGGGCAGCGACGCTCCAGGCGGGAAGGCGGCAGGACCGTACGGGCCGGGTCCGCCTCATGCGCCACCCGGACGGATGATCGCCAGGTAGTGCGTCCGGAGGAACGGCAGCCCCGAGAGGAGCGAGCAGACCCCGGGGAAGCGAGGCGCGAGCCGCCGCGCGAGCGGGGGGACGAGCGTCGCCGTGCCCAGGCGGATGGCGGCGCCCGGGAAGAGCGCCCGGATCTCGGCCCGACGTACGGCGCGGGTATCCGGGTTTCCGGGATTGTTGACCCGGAAATCGTACCAGACGATGGCACCACCCGGCGCGAGGACCCGGCACATCTCCGCGGCGACGCGGCGGCGGATGTCGCTCGAGAGGATCGACGTGAACACGGTCATCTGGAGCACGAGGTCGAAGCTCGCGGCGGCAAGTCCCGTGTCGGCCGCGTCGCGGCGCTCGATCCGCATCCCGGCGGGCGCGAGCCGCCGCGCCGCCTCGAGGCGGTCCTCCAGCAGATCGATCCCGACCACGGCGGCCGGGTCGGCGCCCCACTTGACGAGCTCGCGGAGGAAATGGCCGCTCCCGCAGCCGACCTCCAGTGCGCGCCTGCCCTGCAGCGGCAGGCATCCGCTCCGGCGGAGCGCCCGGAGCAGCCGGCGCTCCAGGTCCTGCATCAGGAAGAGGTGGCCCGGCTGGTCCCAGCCGTAGCGACCAGCCGCGCTCCGGCGGGCGTAGGCCGCCCTGATGCGCTCGGCCTCGGCCGGCGGCGGCCGCTCGTCCCCGCGCACGCCGTCGCTCCTCATCGCGAGAGCGGCACCGCGTCGGCCGCCTGGCTCAGGCCGTGAGCCCGGAACGGCAGACGCACGAGCCCGATCAGGAATCCGAGGCCGTAGGAGAAATGGAGCACGGGAAAGACTGCCAGCAGGCCCAGCGCGAGGCGCACGCCGTGCCGGCGCACGGTCCCGAGCGCGGCGACAACTGTGGCCGCCGCGTACGCCAGCGCGATCCCGGCCGCGATGCCGCGCGCGGCGGGAAGGAGCACGCCGGCGGCGAGGCTCGCCATGAGGGCGAGGACGAAGGCGGCGGGGACCACCTGTCGGAGCGTCATGATCGCGCCGACCTTCCGGATGACCAGCGGCTTGTAGCGGCCGTACTGATAGTACATGCGTGCGAGCTGCCGCAGCGAGGCACGCGCGTAGTAGCGGGAGGCGACGGCGGGGACCAGCCGCAGGCGGCCGCCGCGCCGGAGGAGCCGCAGGTTGAACTCATCATCCTGGTTGCGCACCAGCTCCTCGTCGAAGCCACCCGCGCGCTCGAAGACTTCGCGGCGGTAGCAGCCGAACGGCACGGTGTCCACCCAGCGCGGCTCCCGCGTGCCGATCCGGAACCACGAGTTGCCGACACCGAACGGGTGCGCCAGCCCGACCGCGATCGCCCGCGCGATCGCGCCGCTTCCCCCGGCGCAGGTGGTGCACACGCCGCCAACGCCGTCCGCGCCGCTCGCTACGAGCTCGGCCACCAGCCCGCTGATGTAGGACGGGGGGTACTCCGAGTGCGCGCCGGCGAGCATGACGACCGAGCCGCGCGCCTGCGCCACGCCGACGTTCAGCGCGCTGGACGTGATGCGCCGCGGGTTGTCGAGCAGACGGATGCCAGCATCGCGCGCGGCGTACCCGGCGACGATGTCGCGGGTGCCATCATCACTCAGGCCGTCCACCACCAGGATCTCCCGCCGCGCGACTGCCCAGTCGTTCGCCAGCAGCGACTCGAGGCACTCGCGGATATGCCGCCGCTCGTTCCGGCACGGCACGATCAGCGACACCATTGGCTCAGCCTCCCGGCTCATGGCGCCTTCCGCTTCTGGCCCGCGCATTGCTCTCGAGGACCGCAGAGTGGTAGGGGTCGGCGGCCTGGAAACGGTCCTCTGGCCGATCAGCCCCATGAATCGTACAACAATTGCACAGACTGTATATGAATTCGACAGATAAAATGTGATTCCGCTCACATACGACAGTGCAAGTTATTGCAAATATTGCCGCCTACAGATTGCATAACGTCTCTATGCAGTCTGCAAAACATTGCCAGCACTGTCGTTCGTCTCTGGGCTTGCGCCGCACCGTCCATGCGGTATCCTATAGAGGTGACTTTTTGGGGAGCCTCGCCTCCCCAAGGCAGTAGAGCATCGCGTCGACCCTCATCGAGGGCCGCGGTCAACGGCAAACCCGGCGAAAGCCGGGGACGCAAAGCTACGAGGCTACCGCACGCCACGCGTGCCATGCCAGTCGAGCCGCCCCACCGGACAATGATGAGGGTTCCTCATGTCCAGCCGTTTCCCGGCTCGAGCCCACGTGCTCGCAGTCATCGTCGCCGCCCTTGCCCTGACCTCGGCCTGCTCCGAGGGTATCCCGACACCATTTGATGGCCCCGGTGCCGACGGCACGACCTACGACACGGCGTTCCGCCGCGACGGTCTCCCCGGCGGCAGCCGCAAGAACACCGTCGCCTCGGTCGAGATCAGTCCCGACGGCGTCCTGGTGCCGGTGGGCGAGCAGCTCACGCTCACCGCGACCGTCCGGAACCGGAATGGTCAGCGCCTCGACCGCGCCCCGCTCTGGGCCAGCTCGGACACCACCGTCGCCACGGTAGTCGCCGGCGCGCTTCACGCCGTCAAGACCGGAACCGCCCTGGTGATCGCCGCGGTGGATGGCGTGAGCGACACGACGACCGCGACCGTCACTGCGGCACCCGCGGTGGTCGACTCGGTCGTCGTCGACCCGGGCGCCGCCAGCCTGATCGTGGACCAGAGCCTCACCCTGACGGCTCAGGCCGTCGATTCGACCGGCACGGCAGTCGCCAACCGCAACGTCGGCTGGGCCACGGCGGATGCCGCCATCGCGACCATCACGGCGGACGGCGTCGTCACCGGCATCGCGACCGGCCACACCGTGGTCCGCGCCACGGCCGACGGCAACATCACCTCGGTTGATGTCACCGTCTCGCCCGAGCCGCCCATCCCGGTGGCGACCGTCACGGTGACCCCGTCGCCTGCCAGCGTGCGCGAGGGCGCGACGCTGCAGCTCAGCGCCGTCACCGCCGACTCGAGCGGTGCCACCCTGCCGGGGCGCACCGTTACCTGGGCGACCTCGAACGATCATGTGGCGAAGGTGTCGGCCAGCGGCCTCGTCACCGCGGTCGCGGCCGGCACCGCCACCGTCACCGCCAACTCGGAGGGCCAGACCGGCACGTCGACCGTGCAGGTGACGCCCTCCGTGGTTCCCGTCGCGTCCGTCACGATGAGTGTGACGAGCGCGAGTCTCACGGCCGGGGAGTCGGTCCAGCTCGTGGCCGTCCCGAAGGACGGCAGCGGCAACACGCTGACCGGCCGGACGATCACCTGGGCCACCTCGAACGGTGCCGTCGCCACCGTATCGGGCAGCGGGCTGGTCCATGCGGTCGCGGCTGGGCAGGCGGCGGTCACCGCTACCGTGGACGGCCAGAGCGGGACGACCGCCGTGACCGTCTCCGCTCCGGCCACGCCCCCGCCGCCGACCACCACCACGCACGCGGGCTACTACGTCACCCCGACCGGCTCGTCCGGCGGCACAGGCAGCATGTCGAGTCCGTGGGACCTCGCCGGCGTGCTGCGCGGATCCCATCCAGTCGCGCCGGGCGACACCGTGTGGGTGCGCGGCGGGACCTATCGTGGCGCGTTCGTCAACTATCTGAACGGCAGCGCCACCCGCCAGATCATCGTGCGCGCCTACCCGGGCGAGCGGGCCACGATCGACGGCAACCTGCTGGTCATGGGCTCCTATGTCACCGTCTGGGGGCTCGAGGTGATGAACTCGAACCCGGCGGCCGGCTCGAGCATCGGCGTCAACGTCAAGTCGCCCGGGAGCCGCATGGTGAATCTGGTGATCCATGACGCGAGCCGCAGCGGCGTCGGCCTCTGGAACGAGGCGCCCGACGCGGTGCTCTACGGCTCGCTCATCTACAACAATGGAACGGTCGCCAACCTCGACCACGGCGTGTACTTCAACGGGAACACCGGCACGAAGTACCTGACCGACAACATCGTCTTCGACAACTGGCAGTACGGCCTCCACGGCTATTCGGCCATCGAGGGGGAGCTCACCAACCTCCGGCTCGACGGCAACGTCGTGTTCAACAACGGCTCGATCGGGCCCTATCATCACGGCCCCGACATCTTCGTCGGCGGGAGCACGATCAGGAACCTCTCCGTCACCAACAGCCTGACCTGGCGCCCCGACGACGGGGAGCTGACCCTCCGGCTGCTCGGCGGGCAGAACCTCACGCTGACCGGCAATCGCACCGTCGGCAACACCACGCTCGGGTCGTGGACCTCGCTCGACCAGAGCGGCAACACCTTCTGGTCGTCGAGCGCCCCGCCGTCGAGCGGTCTCCTGGTCTTCGTACGGCCGAACGCCTACGAGGCCGGGCGCGCGAACATCGTGGTGTACAACTGGGGCGGCGCCGGCAGCGCGAGCGCCGACGTCTCGGGCGTGCTGCGGAGCGGCGACACCTACGAGGTGCGGGACGCGCAGAACTTCTACGGGGCCCCCGTGCTCAGCGGCACCTACGGTGGCGGATCGCTCTCGCTGCCCATGCGGGCCGTCAGCCCGCCGCCGGTCATCGGCCGCGCGAGCAGCACGCCGACCTCCACCGGCACCGAGTTCCACGTCTTCGTGCTCCTCAGGACGGACTGACCTCATGCGAGCGCCGCCGCCAGCCGGGACCGGCGGCGGCGCTTCGCGATGACCTCATAGACTTCGAGGAGTCGCCCCGCCAGCCGGGCGCTGGCGTACGATTCCTCCACCGCCTTCCTCCCGGCGCCGCCCAGCCGCGCCCGCAGCTCGCCTGACCCCGCCAGCGTGACGATCCGATCCGACATGGCGACGACATCCTCGAACGGCACGACGAATCCGGTCGTGCCGTTCGTCACCAGCCGCTCGATGTCGCCGCATGGTGTCGCGATGACGGGCAGCCTGGCACTCATCGCCTCCAGGACGGCATTGGGGAATCCCTCGTGGTCCGAGGACAGCACGCAGAGGTCGGCGGCGCGGAGCAGGGCCGGCACGTCGTCGCGCGCCCCAAGGAAGCGGACGCCGTGGGGGGACAGGCCGAGCTCCGCGGCCAGTGCCTCGAGCCGCCGGCGCTCGGGCCCCTCGCCAACGATCACCCCGCGAATCCGCTCGTTTCGCCGGCGCGCGAGCTGGAGCGCCGCCAGGAAGCGATCGAAGCGCTTCACCGGCACGAGGCTGCCGATCGCGATGGCGGTGGGGTCCGCCGCGCGTGCCGCTGCCGCCCCGCACGCGGCGTCAAACGCCGTCAGGTCAATCACGTTTCCGACCACATGCACCGTCGAGGGGTCCCGGCCCGCGGTCTCCGCGTTGCGCTTCGCGGCCCAGGAGTTGGCGATGAGGTCGGGTGGCGCGGCGAGCAGGCGCGTCCCCCACACGCCGTGGCGGCTGAGCTCGTAGCCGACGTCACTGCGAATCGCGCCGACGGCCGCGCCGCCGCTCATGTGCGCCGCCGCCGTGACGTACAGGTTGGTGAAGAAGTGCCCAGCCTGCACGACGTGCGGGCGGAAGGGCGCCAGCGCGGCGGCCAGCACGGCCAGCCGGACGGGCGGCGGCCCGAAGCGCCCGATCCACGCTGGCGACAGGCCGCGCGCCGCGAGCGTGGCCGCATGCGCGTCGCCGCGCGTGAGCGAGAGGATTCTGACGTCGGCACCCGCCGCGTGCAGAGCGATTGCGGCGTACACCAGCTGCTTCTCCGCCCCGCCAGGGCCGAGGGTGCCGGCCACGAGTGCCACGCGGAGGCGGCTCACGGGCCGGGCTCGGCGGTGGGCGGCAGGAGGGGGCTGGTGCGCCCGAGCAGCGCGATCGCGCCCGCCGCGAGGAGCCAGATCCCCTTGTTCTGGTACTCGGTGGACACGAACGAAACGCCCATCGCGGCGGAAGTGAGCAGCCCGATGAGTTGCGCACTCCGCCGTCGCCGCCGCCATCCGGTGACGGCGAACGACAGGACGAAGCTCCCGGCCACGATCAGGCCGGGAATGCCGTTCTCCGCCATGAGCTTGACCCAGACGGCATGCGCCTGCAGCCGGTGATAGAACGAGGGGACCCGCACCCCCTCGTGCGGCCCGACTTCACGCCAGGCGCTGTTGAACCCTCCGGTGCCCACCCCCAGTGGATGGGTCCGGAGAATGTACCAGCCGCCTCTCGCCAGATCGGAACGATGGCTGGTGCGGTCGGCGAGGCCGGTCCGCGAGTCGAGGAGCAGGTGCATGCGCCCGAGCGCGAACTTCTGCATGTCGGTGAACTGCGACGCGGCGCCGAGAAAGGTGAGCGTCGCGATGCCCAGCACCACCGCCCGCCGGCCGAGGCCGCGCATGGCCGCCAGGAAGTAGATGCCGCACAGGAGCGCGACCAGTAGGGCGCCGCGGCTGCCGCTCAGGAAGGCCCAGGCGATCGAGATGCAGGCCAGGAGCGCGAGCAGCATCGGGCCACCCCGCCGCCGGAACGAGGAGGGCAGCGCGAGGCACAGGGCGAACAGCGCCGTCACCGGGAAGAACGCCCACGCGTTGGGGTTGATCTCCGGCAGTTGCGACTTGGCCATGAAGTAGAGGAGACCGCCGCCCGCGGCCGTGGTGCCGCAGATGACACCCAGCCAGTACCAGTCGGCGGGCGCGAACCGTCGGCGGGTGAGGTAGACCACGATGCCGAACAGCGCCCAGACGCCGAAGACGTCCTGCAGGCCGTGCGCGCGATCGGCGCTCATCGCGAGCTCGAGCACCAGCAGCAGCCCGAACAGCTGCGCCCACCGGAGCGGCGCGCCGCCGCGACGCACCAGCATTGGCGACCACAGCACCGTGGCGACCAGGAGCCAGTAGTTGAAGGTGTTCCACCGGAGCATGGGGATGCTGCCGCTGAAGACGAGCCACGCCATCAACGGGTCGATCGTGCACAGCAGGCCGATGCCGAAGAAGCCCACCCGGGGGCGGTACACCCCGATGAGCGCGGCGGCGAAGCCCGCCGCCGTGAGCAGGTACACGCCGTAGCGGTACCCCGCGACGGCGGCGATGCCCCACGAGACGAGCACGATGAGCACGAACGCGCGGCCGAGGCGGCCGTCGGTGGCGCCGCGCCGGTGCACCCGCGGGAGCTCGACCGGCACCGCATCCGGCGCGAGCCCCGCCGCCGCCGGGAAGCGGCTCGTCAGGGGATCCGTCACGTGGCGCACGCGGACCGGATCTGTTCGGCCCACGCCTCCAGTGTGCGGCTCGCGGCGAACTCGCGGCACCGACGGCGCAGCGCCGGCCAGTCGTGCGGCTCCGTCAGCACGCGGCGGATGGCGGCGGCAAGCGCGGCCGGGTCGCCGGGGGGCACCAGCCATCCGCGCTCACCGGCCCCGCCCACGACGCCCCGCGCGGCCCCGACCTCGGTGGCGAGCACGGGGAGGGCCTGCGCCATCGCGTCGAGCCACGCCTTGCAGTATCCCTCCGTGTGCGATGGATGCACGCAGACGTCGGCTTGCGCCAGTTCCCGATTGAGGCCCTCGCGGTCGAGCTGGCCGGCGAAGCGCACGAGCGCGGAGCATCGAAGCTCGCGCGCCAGCGCTTCCAGCGGCTCGCGGTCCGGTCCGTCCCCCGCCACGACGAGCGTCGGAAGGGGGGCAAACCCCTCGTCCCGGAGCGCGGCCATCGCCCTGAGCAGCACCGGAATCCCCTTCTCCACGCTGAGGCGCCCCGCGCAGATCATCCGCGGCGGGGTGGAGAGCCCGCGGTCGAGCTCCGGGTCGTTCGCACGGATCTCCGCATCGGTGAGCGACGTGGCGAACACCCACCGGATCCCCGGCGCGGGAGGCACGGGCCCGTCGCCCACGGCGAGCATCGGATTCCGCCCGCCGGCCAGCGCTCGCATCGCCTGCCGGGTGACGCGATTCATCATCGTGGTCTGCGCATTCGGCTCCCACGAGCCGTTATAGAGCGCGAAGACCCGGCGGCGTACCAGCAGCGAGACGATGAGCCCGAGGAAGGAGACGTCGCCGGGCAGCGGCGTGTGTACCAGGTCGGCACCGCGCACCTCGGCCGCGATGCGGCGCAGGTAGTACGGTGCCCGGGCGGCCACCCAAAGCTTGCGCGTCAGGTCCGCTCCGCGCGGGCTTCGGAGCGGCACCACACGGGCATCCGCGGGAAGCGGCATGCCACCCGGCCGCGCATGGGACTCCACAATGACGATCGTCATCTCGTCGCAGAGGGTCCGCAGCGCGTCCATCTGCGCCGGAAAGCCGCCGTACGACCACCACCGGCCCCGCGGGTCCTGCCAGCACTGCTTGAGCGACACGACGCACAGCCTCATGCCGCCCGGTCCTCCTGAACCAGCTCGCGGGGGCGTACGGAACGCAGGCGGCCGGCCGACTCGAGAGCCTGGACCCGCGCGAGGAACGGCACGAGCCAGCGTTCATCCTGCGAGTTTCCGGCACCCAGTGAATGGGGGTGGCCGTAGACCACCGCAATGCCCCCCTCGCGCGCCGCTCGCTCGACGAGCGACACGGCATCCGCGGCAAAACCGCCCGCCGAGTTGAGCCGGCAGCAGGTGACACCGCCGATCCGCTCCACGCGGACGGGGCCATCCACCCGGCGCCCCCTGACCCGATCGGCGAGACGGAGGTGCACCGGCCGATAGGCGACGCGGCAGAAGGTGTACCCGTTCCGGTCGAGCGCCCGGCAGAGCGCCGGTACGTCGATCCGCCCATGGCGCACCTGCCGGCGCTCCGATCGGCTGAACGAGAGGCCGGCCGGATAATCGAACGGCTGGTTGTAGGGCGGCACGAAACTCGTCACCGGCGCGCCGATGCACTCCTCGATTGCGGTCCGGCTCCGGCGCAGGGTCTGGTCCAGCGCGGCCGGGCGGAGCGCCGGCAGCCATTCGTGCTGGAAGGCGTGGCTCGCGACTTCGTGGCCCGCCTGGTGGATGCGCCGGATCTGGCCGGGGTCGTGATAGGGCCGCTCCCCCGGCAGGGCGGCGGCGCCGACGACGGCGAAGCACGCCGTCACGCCGAACCGCGCATGGAGCTCGAGCAGGCGGTCGGTGCACTCGAATTCGCGAGCGCCCGACGCGGCGGACCCGGGAAGGCCCCGCGCCCGGTCGGCGTCGGTGCCCCATTGCGTGTCGTAGTCCCAGAACATCAGCAGCCGGCCGGTCACGCCGCCGCCGGGTCCCGATCCGCACGCGGGGCCCTCGCCGCGACCAGCCAGGCGAACGTCGCCCCGCTCTCGTGATGCCGGCGCGCGTCCGCCGCCGCGAGCGCCCAGCGGAGCGGATACGACGAGAGCTGGACGAGCCGTTCCCCCGACCGGCCGCGGCCCAGGCAGGCCAGCTGCATCGCCATCACGCCGAGCCGGCCGATGGCGCCGTGCGCGGTCTCGATCACCAGTCCCCCCGCCTCGCAGGCGCGCGCGACATCCTCCGCCGTGAGCACATAGTCGAGCGCCGGCCGGGGGAGCCACGGCACGAAGGGCACGTCCCGTTCACGCCGTGGACCGAGCAGCAGCAGCAGCCCGCCCGGTACGAGCCATCGCCGGACCTGCCGCAGCAGCTCGTCCCCCAGGCTGGCCTCGAAGAGGTAGTGCGCCGAATAGACGGAGATGACCACGTCGAATCGGAGACTCGGCTCGTAGGCCAGGAAGTCGGACTGCACGAATGCCGCGTTGTCGAGCCGCAGGCGCAGGCGCGCGCGCTCGGCCGCGTCCACCGGCCCCCGGTCCACGCCGACGACCGTCCACGCCGGCCGCCGTGCGGCGAGCTCGAGGGTCCAGATGCCCTCGCCGCACCCGGCGTCCAGCAGGCGTCTGGGCGTGACCGGCAGCTCCCGGAGGTGCGGCCAGAGCGCATGCCAGTCCTGGCGCTTCTGCACGTATGGAATGCCCCAGGCGCGCCGCAGCCACCGCTTCGGTACCGATGCGAGCGCGGCCGTCGCCTGGCCGATCACGACGCCGCCGTCCTCATCGACCCGACCGCCTGCCGCATGCCTCCCGCCGCTTCACCGTCGCGCCAGGCGGTCGATCAGCCTGCCGATGCGCTCCGCGCTCCGGCCGTCCAGCGGTCCGCACTCCGCCGCGGCCAGCTGCCGGCGGGCCGCTTCGTCGCGGCGCCGGTCGCGCACATACGCCTCCGCTTCGGCCACCAGCGCATCCATGTCGTAGGCGAGACGGACGCCGCCGCTCCGGGCGATCGGCGCGTAGAAGTCGGTCTCGTACACCATGCGGCAGAAGCGGTCTTCGGCGGTGCCCCGAACTCCCGCGAACGCCACGCACACCACCGGCGTCCCGACGGCCGCGGCATCGAGGCTCATGGAGGACCAGACGTTGATCGAGACATCGGCGTGGAGCAGCGTGCTGACGAGGCGCGCCTGATCCTCCGGCCCGTTGAAGGCCTCGCTGCGTGTCGCCGGCAGACTGACGATGGCGCGCGGCGCCGAAGCGGCCAGTGCCTTCCAGCGGCCGAAGTCGTCGTTGGGGTGGACACGGACCAGCACGCGGTGCCCGCCCAGCACCGGGCTCGCCGCCGCGCGGCGGATGAACTCCGCGACGAGCACCGGCTCGGTGGGAGTCTGCGACTCCGTGGTCGCCGCGTATGCGATGTACCGCTCGTTCTCGGCCATGCCGAGCTCCCGCAGCAGCCGCTCGCGAGACCAGCGGAACTCGGGCCGGACATGGAAATCGAACTGGGGCGTCCCGGTCACGCTGACCTGCGACGGCGCGCGAACCGGGTGATAGCGCAGGAGCTGGTCCCGCATGCGCTCGTTCCAGACGGCGTAGTGATCGCAGTCGGCGGTGAGGCTGCGACCGGTCAGGTGGTCGAAGCTCTGGATGCAGCCGAGCGTCGGAACGCCGAGGTCCCGCGCAGCCGCCAGGAACAGGTCCTCGATGGGATTGATGCAGCTGGTGGCGACGACGAGGGAGGGGCGGGCGCTCGCCAGGGAGCGACGGACCGCAGCCATGTCCCCCCCGGCCAGCCGGAGCGTCTCGAGCCGCCGCATCTGCCACCGGTAGAGCGGATCCCACGCTCCGACCGCGCCGGCCGCCTCGAGCATCCCGTACTGGACGCGGCGCCAGACGCCCTCGTGGCGGCGGTACCACCACTGCGTCAGCCGATCCGTCGTCAGGCGATGCCGCCGGTAGAACGACGCATTCTGGATGATCCCGAGCGCAGCCGCCCCGGTGACCCGCTTCCGTGGTGCGAGGTCGATCTCGGAAAAGCGCTGGTCCGGGCCGGGCTCGGCGAAGGCGACGGGCCCCGCGCCGGGCAGGCCCAGCACCTCGACCCGGTGTCCCAGCTCGCGGAGGCCCGGCAGCAGGCGTGAGTGCAGGACGTTGCGGATGCTGAAGAGACTCGGGCAGAGGAGCAGGACCGGCCCCGCGTCGGCCGGGGCGGGGCCGGTCGCCGACGATCGCCACCGTCGTCCGGAGTCCGCTTCCTCGACGGCTGCGTCCGTCATCCGACGCGTCCTCCGCGCGTCGCCGCGATCTCCCGCACCGCTTCGATCACCCGCTCCTGCTGTCCGTCGGTCAGGCCGCAGGAGCACGGCAGGCTGAGGGCGCGCCGATTCCAGTCCCCCGCCGTGGGACAGGCCCGGGGCACCGCGTCCGCATGCGCCGGCGAGAGGGGAAGGGGCTGCCACAGCGGACGCGTCTGGATCCGGCGGTCCTCGAGGGCCCGCATCAGCGCGCGCGAGTCCATGCCGAAGCTCCGCTCGTCGATGCGCACCGTGTACATCCACCAGGCGCTCCGGGCCCAGGCGGCCTCGGCCATGGGCTCGAGCCCCGCGACTCCGCGAAGGCCCTCGGCATACCGCCCCGCGATCCGCCGCTTGGCCCCGAGGAGCTGGTCCAGCCGCTCCATCTGCGCCACGCCGATCGCCGCCTGCACGTTGGTGAGCCGATAGTTGTACCCCACGGCGCCGTGGACGTACTCGATGGCGTCGTCCTTCGCCTGCGTCGTCAGGTACCGGGCGGTGTCGGCAAGCGCCGGATCGTCGGTCACCAGCATCCCGCCGCCGCCCGTCGTGACCAGCTTGTTGCCGTTGAAGCTGAAGCAGGCCACGTCGCCCAGCCGGCCGACCGGGCGTCCCCGGTAGCGGGCGCCGAGACTCTCCGTCGCGTCTTCCACGACGGCGAGCCCGGTCGCGCGGGCCAGCGCGAGCAGCGGGTCCATGTCCACCGGGTGCCCCAGCACGTGCACGGGCAGGAGGGCCCGCACGCGCCTCCCGGTGCGGGGATTCCGCACGCCGCCGCCGGCGCATGGCTCGCAGCCGGCCAGGAACTCCGCGACCTGCGCCGGATCCAGCTGGGCATACTCCCGCTCGGCGTCGATGAACACCGGCCAGGCCCCGGCGTAGCGGATCGCGTTGGCCGGCGCGATGAAGGTCAGCGCCGAGACCAGTACTTCGTCCCCCGGCTGCACGCCGGCGACGAGGAGGGCCACGTGCAGCGCCGCCGTGCCGCTTGCCGTCGCCACGGCGTGGCGGGCGCCGACCGCGCTCGCGACGTCGGCCTCGAAGCGCTCGACGAAGGCGCCGGCCGACGAGACCCATCCGCTGTCGAGGCACTCCTGGACATACCGGGCCTCGTTCCCGCGGAGCTCCGGCACGGCCAGCGGAATGAACGGCTCCTCGAGCGCGGGCGATGCGCCGCGCGGCGTCGTGGCCGTCACGCCGTCCCCGGCGCCGCCGGAACGATGCCCGCGCTCACGAGCGCGGCCACTTCGGCCACCCCGTCCCGGACGGTCGCGGTGGTGGCGAAGCCGAGGCGCTCGCTGATCTTGGCGAACGATACGCGATAGTCGCGCGGATCCTCGCGGCGCGCGACGTACTCGACGTCCGCGTCGGGCGCCCAGCCCCGGATCAGGTCCACCAGCTGGCGCTTCTGAAAGTTCTGGGTGGTGGAGCCGACATTGAACACCTCGCCGCCGACCGACGCCACCGGCGCGCGGAGGACGTGGAGCACCGCCCCGGCCACATCTCGCACATGGACGTACGGCCGCCAGAACTGCTCCCCGAACACGACCAGCCGCCGATCCCGCACCATGCTGAGCGTAAACTCGTTCACCGTGAGGTCGAACCGCATCCGGGCGGACACGCCGAACACCGTGGCGAAGCGGAGCGCGGTGGCCGCCAGGGCCCGGGTGGGCCCGGAGCCCAGCAGCGCGCGCTCCACCGCGACCTTGGTCTCGGCGTAGAGGGACACGGGCGCCAGCGGCGAGTCCTCGGTCACGTAGCCCTCCGGGTCGGCCATCCGCCCGTAGTTGCTGCACGTCGACGCGAAGATGAAGCGGCGCACCCCCGATCGTTCGGCGGCGTCGATCAGGTCGAGCGACGCGTGCAGGTTCACCGCCCGCGCGAGCTCCGGAGCGCGCGCACAGGCCGGGTCCCCCACGATCGCCGCGAGGTGGACGACCGCCTCCACTCCCTGCATCGCCGACGCGACGATATCGGCGTCGCGGATATCCCCGCCCCTGAACTCGAACGCCGGGTCGGACCAGACCGGCAGCAGGGACTCCCCGCCGTAGAGCAGCGCATCGAGCACGCGAACCTCGTATCCCTCGCGGAGCAGGCGTCCGACCAGCATGGAGCCGATATACCCCGCCCCGCCCGTCACCAGCACCTTCATGGCTGCACCGCGACCCGCCCGTCCTCGGGGCCGACCCGGGCGGCGCGGCTGTCGGCTTCGGCCCGGATATAGTCGGCGGGCTGGCCGATGTCGAGCCAGTACTCCAGGATCGGGAACCCGGCCACCCGGCGCCCGTCGGCCAGCAGCTTCTCGATCAGGTCGGTCATGTCGAAGCGGGCCGCCTCGGGGATGAGATCGCGGACCGACGGTTCGACAACGTAGATGCCGGCGTTGGCCCAGAAGCTCTGGCGGGGCTTTTCGCGCACCGCGCGGATCCGCGCCCCGTCGCAGTCCAGCACCCCGTAGGGCAGGTGCAGCTCGCATCGCCGCATCCCCACGGTCAGCTCCGCGCCCTCGCGCCGGTGGAACGCCACGAGGTCCGGGAATGGGAGGCTGGTGAGGATGTCGCCGTTGATGACGAGCGTTGGGCTCGCGTCGTCTTCCAGCAGCCGGAGCGCGCCGGCCGTGCCGAGCGGCTGAATCTCGCTCACGTACTGCAGGTCGACACCCAGCGCGCGCCCGTCGCCGAAGTAGGTCGTGATCCGGTCGGCCAGGTGCGCCGTGCTGATTGCCACCCGGCTGATGCCGGCCCGCTTGAGGCTCGAAACGGTGCGCTCCAGCAGCGGGCGGTCGCAGATCCGCAGCATCGGCTTGGGCACGGTCTCGGTCAGCGGGAGCATGCGCGTGCCCAGGCCACCGGCCATGATCAGCGCCGACAGCCCCAGCCGCTCGGGTGAGACGAGGTCCCGGCGCAGCAGCAGGCCGGCGGCCCGGCCAGCGTCGTCCACCAGGGGCAGCTGATGGACGGGGAATCCCGCGGCGTGGTCCATGAGCTCGAGCGCGGCGCGTTCGCTGAGCTCCGCCGCGCCCACCACCGGGCGGCTCGTGGCGATCGACCCCACGGCGGCGTCGAAACTGACGCCCCGGAGGATCGCCCGCCGAATGTCACCGTCGGTTACGATCCCGACGAGCACGCCGCCGTCGTCGCAGACCAGCAGCGCGCCACTCCCGGCGGCGTCGAGGCGCCGGACGGCGGCGAGAACGGGCTCGCCCGGCCCGATGGTGACGCTGGCGAGGCGGCGGACGGCGTCGTGCGCCAGCATTCAGGGTCCCCCCCGGAACGGCGTCATGCGGGATCGGCCGCCACGATGGCCGGCGACGTGAACGGCGCAGCGTTGAGATGACCGGCCCGCTGCGTCTCCCAGAGCGAGCGGTAGATCGGGCAGTCCTCGAGCAGCGCCGCGTGGCTGCCGAAGCCGGCGACGCGCCCGGCGTCGAGCACGAGAATCCGGTCCGCGTTGCGCAGGGTCGAAAGCCGATGCGCGACCACGAAGGTGGTGCGGCCCTCCATCAGCCGGTCGATCGCAAGCTGAACCTTCTCCTCCGAGACGGAGTCCAGGCTGCTCGTGGCTTCGTCGAGGAAGAGGAGCGGCGCATTCTTGAGCAGCGCCGCCGCGATGCAGAGCCGCTGCTTCTGGCCGCCCGACAGGCCGCGCCCGTCCATTCCTCGGCCGACCGGCGTGTCGTAGCCCTGCTCCATTTCCATGATTTCGTCATGCAGCGCCGCGGCGCGCGCGGCCTCCACGATCGCGGCCTGATCGGCGCCGGGCCGGCCCAGCCGGATGTTGTTGGCGATGGTGTCGTCGAACAGGAAGGGCTCCTGCTGCACCAGGGCGCACGCCTGCATCAGGTCCGCGTGTCGTATCTCCCGCAGATCCACGCCGTCGAACCGGATCGCGCCGGCCGTGGGGTGGTAGAAGCGCAGCATCAGGGAGAGCAGGGTGGACTTCCCGGCCCCGGATGGGCCCACCACACCGATCGTCTCGCCGCGGTGGATGCGCGCGGAGACGCCGTCGAGGCAGCGCTGCCCGTCGTAGGAGAACGACACGGCGTCCAGCTCGATCACCGACGGCGCAGTGAGGAGGGGGCGCGCACCGGGCACGTCCTCGACCTCGGGCTCGGCGTCCATCACGCGGCGGACCCGGTCCAGCGTCGGGAGCCCGACCCGGATGTTCCCGTACACCGTCAGCAGGCTGATCATCGGGCCGTACACCGCCACGATGGAGATGAGCAGCGCCAGCAGGGTTTCCCACTGCAGCCGCCCCTCGGCGACCTCGCGGCCCCCGATGGTGATGATGACCACGAGACCGAGGCCCGAGACCGCCTCGAACAGGAAACGCCCCGCCCCGCGCGACGCCGCCTCGTTGACCATCGCGCCGCGAAAGGCCCGACTGGTGGCCCGGGCCCGGTCCCGCATGCGCGATTCGGCGCGGTTCACCTTGATCGGGCGCACCCCCGCACTGATCTCCAGCAGGTTGCCGGCGATGCTGGCGACGGACTCGCGCTGGCGCCGGGCCGCGTCGGTCAGCCGCCGCCCGATCCAGTACACCGGTGCGACGCCGACCGGCACGAGCACGAGCCCGATCACCGCGAGCGCGGGACTCATCACCCATGCAACGACCGCGAGGCCGACCAGACGGGAGACGTGCTGAACGATGAATCCGATGTCGAGCGTCAGCTGCCGCACGCTGCGCACATCGTGGTAGGCGGCCAGGACGAGGTCCCCCTGGCGGTTCTTGTCGAAAAAGCGCACCGGCAAGGTGAGGAGCTTCGCGATCACCTCGTTCATCGAACGCATTTCGACGTCGTGTGCCAGCCGCGCGGCGAGCACCTCCGAGCCGGCCGTCGCCGCGGCCCGCGCGAGCCACATCCCGAAAATGACGACCGCGCCGCCCAGCAGGGCCGGCACGCCGACGTGCGACGTGTGGCTGAATCCCACCAGCACTTCGCGCAGGATGTAGACCAGCGCACCCTGGAGCACGCCCTGCGCGGCCGTGACGACGAACACGACGAGCGCGAGGAACGGGTGCCCGGCCATCATCCGCCCGCCGAGCATCAGCGCGCCGCCGACGCCCGTGAGCTCGGACGCCACCCTGCGGGGCGTCATGGCGTGGAAGGGATGCTGCGGTGCGGGGGCCGCCTGGAAGGGGCGCCATCGGCGTCGCCGGCCCCGGTTCCGGCCACGCCGGCGGGATGCGAGCCGTTCCCGTTGCCGTTGCCGTTGCCGGAGACATGACCGTTGCCGTTCCCATGGCCGACGGCCGGAAGAGCGCCGAGGGCGTCGTCGGAGCGGGTCGCCTCGGGGACCATCGCCGTCAGGAGCGCCCGAAGCACCGGCTCCGGCTGTCGCTGCTCCGCCGCCGCGATGAGGACGCAGAGGCGCGCCGACACGCCGGCGGGCAGCTCACCATTGATGGCACGAAGTACTTTCGGGTGGGGGGTGGGCACCACGCTTTCCCCCGCGATGAGCACCTCCTCGTGGAGCCGCTCGCCTGGGCGAAGCCCGGTGAACCGGATCTCGATGTCGCTCCCCGGCTCGAGACCGGACAGCCGGATGAGATCCCCGGCGAGGTCCACGATGCGCACCGGCTCGCCCATGTCCAGGACGAACACCTCGCCGCAGCGGCCCAGCGTTCCGGCCTGGAGAATGAGCTGCGCGGCCTCCGGCACCGTCATGAAATAGCGGCGCATCTCGGGATGCGTGACGGTCACAGGACCGCCCGCCTTGATCTGACGCAGGAAGGCCGGGACCACACTGCCACGGCTGCCCAGGACGTTGCCGAAGCGGACCGACACGAAGTTGCGGCCGTGCTCGATGGCCGCCTGCTGGACCACCAGCTCGGCCACCCGCTTGGTCAGCCCCATGACGCTGCACGGGCGCACGGCCTTGTCGGTGGAGACGCAGACTAGGTGCTCAGTCTCCGCCTCGACCGCCGCCGCCACGACGTTCGCCGTGCCGAGGACGTTGTTGAGGATCGCCTCCGAAACGTTCTGCTCCATCAACGGCACGTGCTTGTGAGCCGCTGCGTGCAGGATCACCCGCGGCCGCCAGGTGCGGACGATCTCGCGGATCCGGCCACCGTCGCGGACATCGGCGATGAGCGCGACCGTTTCGAGCTCGGGATTGGCTTCCCGGAGCGCCGTCTGGATCTCGAAGATCGAATTCTCGCCGTGGCCCAGCAGCAGCACGCGCGCCGGCTCGAGCCGGGCGATCTGGCGGCACAGCTCGCTGCCGATGGAGCCGCCCGCACCGGTAACCAGTACCGTGCCGCCGGCGAAGACCTCGCGCACCGACGTGAGGTCGGTCGTGACCGGCTCCCGCCGGAGCAGATCCTGGATCCCCACCTCCCGGAGGGCGGACAGGCTCACCTGCTCGGAGAGGATCTCATACACGCCGGGGACGGTGCGAGTGTGCACCCCCGCCGCCCGGGCCGCCTTCACGACGCCGCGCACCACGCTCCCGCGGGCCTCCGGCATCGCGATGATCAGCTCCCGGACGTGGTATCGCTCGATCAGCGCGGGAATTTCGTCCAGCGAGCCGAGCACCGGCAGGCCGCACAGGCGGAGTGAGCGCTTGTCGGGATCGTCGTCCACGAACCCGACAAGCCGGAGTCCGAGCTTCGGGTTCGCCAGCGTTTCCTTCGCGATGGATTCGCCGGCGACGCCGGCGCCGACGATGAGCGCTGCCGGGTCAGTGTCCCGCCTGAGGCCGCGGCTCGGCGTGTACAGGCTCTTGAGAAGGAGACGGGGAGCCGCCAGCACCGCCACCGTGGCCAGCGCATCGAACGCGAGCACCGACACGGGCACCCGCACATCCGCGATGCCGGCGAGCGGGAGCCAGAATCCGAGGATGGTGGCCCCGGCCGCCGACACCGCAGCGGTCCGGAGGATGCTCGTCATGTCGCCAAGGGTGGCCTGGCGCCACAGGCGGTTGTACATCCCGCCCAGGACGAAGAGCGCGAGCTTGAGGGGAACGGCGATGAGGGTGAATGCGATCAACGCCCCGGCATCTGCCGGGGACCAGTCCGGCCCCTCGAACCGGATCAGGTAGGCGAGCGCGGGAAGGGCTCCGAGCAGGATCGCGTCGAAGCCGACCAGGTACCTGTTTCGAAATTTCGGGCGCATCATCCGCCGCGGTTGGATGCAGGGCCGCCGGTCGGCGACCCAGGAGGTCAGCGTATTGACGAACCTGCGAGACGCAAATCGCACACCGTGCGGTAGTTGCGACTCCAATGTGATTTGGATCACACCGATGTGCAAAGGCTCGGAGAGTTTACGCCGCCGGTCGTCGTGCCGCTAGGGCCCTGCAGGGTTGTCTCAAAACGTTTGCAGGCAACAGCCAGGGTGTTGCGCCGCCGCTACGCCGGACTTACGCCGGCGTATCATCGGCCGCTTCGAGCGGCCGGACCTCGCATTCCCCCTCGAACGCCGGCCAGTGGATCCGGTGCAGCTCCATGAACTCCCGGGCCAGGGCGATCGCCTCCTCGTGGCTCGGTGCTTCGATGAGCGAATAGCCACCCACGACTTCCTTGGCCTCGCTGAAGGGACCATCGGTGACGGTGATCCTCCCGCCAGCCAGCCGCACGCGCGTCGCCTTGCTGAGCGGCTTCAACCCCGCGCCGTCAATGAACATGCCCTTCCTGATCTGCTCCTGGACAAACTCCCCCATCGCGCCGAAGAGGGACTGGGGAACCTCATCCATCGAGTAATCGCCCGGGTGCTTGATGAACATCATGTACCGCATGGCAGCGCTCCCGCATCGTTGAGCCCGGAATCGCCGGCGTTGCCGGAGGGCGGCCGGGGTGGCCGCTCTGAGATTACGTCGAACGAGCGGGACCGGAATCGACCGGCTCAGGAACCCGCCGGACCCGGCCGGCGCGGAACCGCGGCCTCGCTCCGGACCGCCGGCGTCGCGGCCCCGGGGGGACCGCCGGGCGCGAGCTCCTCCTGGCGCGGTCCCGCGGGCAAGGTATCCGCCCGGCGCGCGAGGAGGATGGATCCGGCTGCCACGGCCGCGCCGAACACCGTCGCCCACACGGCGTCGTCGGTCACGAGGCCCCACGCGATCGGGTGGCCGCCCGACAGCACGTTCATGGTCTGGAGGTAGAGCGGCACGCCCACGCCGCCGACGACCGCGCCCAGGAGAGCGAAGCGGACCGGATTGATCTCGGCGAGACGCTTCCCGCGATAGCCGAGCCGGATGACACTCGAGAAGATGCTGCCGATCACGAAACCGGCGAGACCGAAGCGAAGGCCCCAGCCGATGCCGGCCAGCGCGGCCATGCCCAGGCGACCGGCCGCCGACGCAACACCCGGCCCCGGGCTGAAGACGGTGAGGAGGGCTATCAGCCCGCCTCCGGCGACCGCCCAGGCCCCGCCCCAGAGCACGGCGGTGCGGAGAATGGCACGTGCGGTCCGGCGCTGCTCATCGTTCATCCCACCCTCCCCCTCGCAGGTGCGGTATCCGACTGGTTACTTTGCGCGACAAAGTTACAGCGAACTTCGGGTCGCGCAAAGGGTCACCGCGCTCCGCGCACCTGCCGCATCGCCCGCTCGACCTCCGCCGCCGTGTTCGGGAGTCCTGGCGTCAGGTTCTGGTACCCGTCCCGCGTGACGACGACCATGTCCTCCATGTAGAACCCCTGGCCGTCCACCACGAAGATGGGTTCGTAGTCGAGCACCATGCCGGCCCTGAGCACCGCCGGCAACGGCTCGGCGTAATCGAGTCCGATGCCGTGCCACTGCCAGAAGGGGAGGCTGTCCGGCTCGGTGAGGAGGGCGGCGGCGTGACGCCCGAGCGGCGTCTTCATCGCTCCGCGCCGGCGGGCGGCCTCCGCGACGCTCGCCCGCAGGAGGCCGGCTGCGGGGGCGCCGTCCCGGAGTGTCGCCACCCCCACCTGGTAGACCGCCGCGAGCAGATCGACGACCTCCGCCTGACCGGGGCTGAATCTCCCCGATACCGGCACGGTACGACCCACGTCTCCCATGTAGTGATCGGCCCGGCACCCGATGTCGAACCGCGCCACCTCGCCGGCCTGCATCACGCGATCGAGCGAGTGGGAATCGAGCGACGAAGTGAAGGGCGTGGGAAAGGCGGCGTTGGGACCGGCCATCGCCCACGGCCAGAAGGCCGGGCCGTCGCCCAGCCGGGTGCAGACCTCGACCACGGCGGCCTCCACGTCGCGCTGGCGGCGGCCGGGGGCAAAGCGGGCCAGTCCCGCCCGGAACGCGACGACGCTGTTCGCGCCGACGCGCCGGAGCACGGCGAGCTCGCCGGCATCCTTCACGCTTCGGAGCGCCGGCGAGATCGACGTGTCACGCACGATCGCGACGGCGGGCCAGCGGCGGCGGAGCGCGCGCAGCCACCCGAGATGCGGATTCGCCCCTGCGGCCATCGTGTCGAGCGGCGTCCCGAGCCGGCTCGCCAGCATCGCCTCCACGCCGCCCGGATCCACATGGATCGTGAGCCCGGGGCGCGCGGCCACGCGCGCGTCCACGTACGCGGCGAAGGCGCTCCAGGGTGCGACGCTGTCCACCCCGAGCGCGGCCGCGGTCCGGTACGACTCATCCGCGTCGCGAAGCAGCCGCTCCGCCGGGCTGGCGAGCCCGGGCGGCGGGAGGAAGAGTGCTGCGCGCCGGGTGCCGCCGTCGAGCACGAGGACCGCGCCGAGCAGTCGCTCGAGGCCGGTGTAGTAGTAGAAAGTCGCATCCTGGCCAAGGCCGGACTGATCCGCGGCGGCCTGCGACCACGCGGACTGGATGACCAGCAGGTTGGCGCCAAGGAGGGCATAGGCGCGCCCGCGGCGGTCGGC
>JAICVB010000098.1 GCA_025935545.1 Gemmatimonadales bacterium | reverse complement strand
GATCCACGGTCACCGGCGTCGTGAGCGTTCCGTCGGCCGCGGTCGTCACGGTGTCGGCCAGCGCGCCGTTGGGGAACTGCACCGTGCGCGTGGCCGGATCGGCAAAGGCCGGCGCAGTGATGGTGAGGATGACGCGGTGGCCCGCGAGCGTGACGTCGGGAGCCCCGAGGAGGGTTACCGCAAGCGGCGCCGAGGACTGGGCGTCGGCGGCGACCGTGACGGCACCGCCCGCCGGCAACGCGAGCGAGTCAGCCCGGCCGAGCACATTGAAGGTGAGGAAGTCCGAGATCAGCGTCCCCTGCACGGCCTGCACGCGACCCGGTCCCGGCGCGAGTCCCGTGACCTGGCCGGTGGCGGCGACCACGCCGATCGTCGGGTCGGGGGTGGCCCAGGTAATCTCGGCCGCGACGACCTCGCCATTGCGGTCGAGCGCCCGCGCGGAGAGCTGCAGCGTGTCACCGACCTCGAGCTCGAGGCGAGGCGGGATCGTGACGTCCAGCTCCACCACGCCGTTCCCCACGTCGGTGATGTTGCTGCAGCCGATGGCCGCCGCCGCCAGCAGCGGCAGCAGCGGCCTCACAGCGTCTCCGGTGCCGGCGCGTTGGCGATGTCGCGGAGGGCGGTCTCGGCGTGGTGCACCCAGCGATCGGCGTCGGCGCCCTTGGGCGGGCGCGCGAGGAAGGCGCGGAGGTGCTCCGCCGCCTGGGCCGTGTCGCCGCGCTTGAGGAGGAGGAAGGCCACGCCGTAGTGGGCGCCGCCCAGCGAGTTGTCCAGCTCGAGCGCGCGCTTGTAGTGGCGGATCGCCTCGTCCGCCTGGCCCGTCTTGGTGAAGGCGATCGCCATGTTGAGGAGGATCCGCGAATCGGTCGGGTTGTCGCGGAAGGCGAGGCGATAGGAGGTCAGCGCCGCCTCGTAGTCTCCCTGACGCTCGAGGGCGAGCCCCTCGTTCAGGTAGTCGAGGCGCTGCGGGCGCAGCGATTCAGCCGGGGGCTTGCCAGTCAGGCGTCGCCAGATGCTCATGATGACGGAGGGTTCCCCGCGCGGAAGGTCAAGGGAATGCACAAGATAGGACGCGTATCCTAACATAGTCCGCGCCTCCGGCCGCCGCAACGCGCATTGCCCCCGCTTCCCCTGCGTCATAGGTTCCGGCTGGCGGGCACACGGCGATCATCGGGAGGCATCATGCGTCGGAGCGCGGCGGGCGGGCCCCGCGGGGTGATGGAGGTGGACTGGCCCTTCTTTGGCGAGCTCTGCCGTGCGCTTGCGCTCCGCGTCGCCGGGGACTTCGAGCCCGAGGTCGTGCTCGGGATCGCCAAGGCCGGAGTGATCCCGGGCGTGGTCGTCGCGTCGATCCTCCAGTGCGAGTTCGCGTCCATGGTCGTCACCCGGCGCGAGGCCGACGAGGATCCGGTCCTCGTGGCGGGCCCGCCCTCGTCGGTGCGCGGCCGCCGCGTGCTGATCGTGGACGAAACCTGTGACACCGGCAGCACCCTCCGCCTGGCCCTGAACGAAGTGCGCGCGCTCCAGCCCCTCGAGGTCCGGACCGCGGTCTCCTTCCGCACCGGCGACTACCAGCCCGACTACTACGCCTTCCAGACCGAGAGCTTCATCATCCTCCCGTGGGACCGCGAGGTCATCCAGGGGGGCGAGCTGGTGATGCGGCCCGACTACGCCGCGCGCCTGGGCTAGCCGGCAACCTTTTCCAGCGACACCCCATCCAATGCTCCGACCCTCTTACGGAGCCGCCATGTCAGTCCGTCCCGTCCATCTGGGCCTCGCCGCCCTCCTCGTCGCCACCTCCGCCGCCGCCCAGGGCAACCGCTACACCGTCGCCGGGCGGGACGTAGCGATCTACAACCTCGCCGGCATGCTGCGGGTCGAGCCCGGTACGGGCGGCTCGGTCGTCGTGGAGGTCACGCGCCACGGAGCCGACGCCTCGCGTCTCGACGTCCAGACCGGAACGATCGAGGGCCGCGAGACCCTCCGCGTCATCTATCCCGACGATCGCATCGTCTACGAGCCGCTCGGCCGCCATTCTCGGACCCAGATCAGCGTCCGCGAGGACGGCACGTTCAACGGGCACGGCGGCCGGCACGTCACCATCAGCGGCGACGGTTCGGGACTGGAGGCGTCCGCCGACCTGCGCGTGCTGGTGCCCGAGGGGCAGCGGATCACGGTGAACCTCGCCGTCGGCCACGTCGCCGTGACCAACGTGAATGCGCAGCTGATGGTGGACGCCTCGAGCGCCGACGTTGAGGCGAGCGGCACGCGCGGCAGCCTGTCGGTCGACGTCGGGTCGGGCGACGTGCAGGTCAGCCGGGCGGAAGGGAACCTCAGCGTGGATACCGGGTCCGGGAACGTGACGCTGTCGGACGTGAAGGCCGAGGACGTGGGGATCGACACCGGGTCCGGCGACGTGGCCGCCACCACCCTTGGCGCGCGCTCGCTCAAGATCGACACCGGCTCCGGCGGGGTGAAGCTCTCGGGTGTGGCGACCGAGAACGCCGACCTCGACACCGGCAGCGGCGACATCGAGATCGACGTGGACGCCTCGCTCAAGTCGTTCCACGCCGAGACCGGCTCGGGGAACGTGACGTTGCGGGCGCCGGCATCGCTCAGCGCCTCGCTCGACATCGAGACGTCGAGCGGCGAGATCGACAGCGACTTCGACGTCGCGGTCACCCGCCGGGAGGACGACCATCTGGTGGGACGCATCGGAAGCGGCGCCGGCCGGATCTCCGTGGACACCGGCTCGGGCGACGTGCGGCTGGTGCGGCGCTAGTCAGCCCGCGGCGGAGAGGCCCAGGGCGGCTTCGTACGGCGAGCCCTGGGCCATCCGCTCGTATACCACACCCAGGGTTTCGGGGGCGCCGGCCAGGAAGCGGCAGCGGCTGTCGCCCCGCGAGCGGCACTCCACCTCCATCACCGCGACCATCCCGTCCGACATCCGGCCGAGGAAGTCGGCCAGCAGTCCGCACGAGAGGTGGCACGACGGATAGTCGGCACCGCCCGCGTCGCTGGCCTCCGCCCAGTCGGCGGAATCGAGTGCCAGGACGGCATCGCCCAGCGGCGTGACGCTCACCGCACCCCAGCCCGACTCCGTAAAGAAGCTCGAGAGCACCTCGCCCAGATGGGCGGCATCCAGCGCGCCGGGCCGGTCCACGCGGTATCCCGACGCGAGCCAGTCGGCGTACGCCGCATAGAGCTGCTCGCCGCCGGCGAAACCCGCTTCCTGCAGGTAGCTCGCCGCCTGGATGCCGCTGTCGCGCTCGAGGGTCGCGCGGAGCTGCTGCAGGGCGCGGCGCCCGAGGCCGACGCACTGGTGGGACGCAAGCTGTGGGGGAGTGGTCATGGGGTGGAAGCTAGGTGTCGCCGCCGACGCGACGCAAGAGCTCGGCTTCATCAATCACCTCGATTCCGAGGGCGCGCGCCTTGTCGAGCTTGCCGCCGGCGTCGTCGCCCGCGACCACGGTGTGGGTCTGCCGGCTCACGCTGCCGGTGACCCGGCCGCCGGCCCGCTCGATCAGCTCGGTGGCACGGCCGCGTGAGAGCGTGGGGAGCGTCCCGGTGAGGACGTAGTTCCGTCCCGTGAGCGCGCCGTCGGCGCGCGCGGCGCCCGCCTCCGTCATCGTGAGGCCGGCGCGCTCGAGTCGCGACACCAGCTCCCGGTTGCGCTCGTCGGCGAAGAATCCCGACACCGCCTCCGCGATCGCGGGGCCCACGCCGGGGACGGCATTCACCGCTTCCTGTGGTGCCTCCATGAGGGCGCGCATGCTGCCGAACCGACGGGCCAGCACCTGCGCCACCGTCTTCCCGACGTGGCGGATGCCGAGGCCGAAGAGGAGGAGGGAGAGGGGCTGCGCACGGGACGCGGCGATCGCGCGCACGAGCTGCTCCGCCGACTGCTCCGCGAACCGCTCGAGCTCGACCAGTTGCTCGACCCGGATCTCGTAGAGGTCGGCCACGTTCCGGATGAGGCCGGTCTCGAGGAACTGCCGGACGCGCTCGTAGCCCAGGCCGCGGATGTCCATCGCGCCGCGCGACGCGAAGTGCACGATCCCCTCGAGCACCCGCCCGGGACAGGAGACGTTCGGGCAGTAGCGCATCGCCTCGCCGGCGGGCCGCTCGACCGGCGTGCCGCATGCGGGGCAGTGGTCCGGCATCACGAACGGCCGCTCGCTCCCGGTGCGCCGCTCGGCCAGCGCGCCGACGATCTGCGGAATCACCTCGCCTGCCCGGATCACCTCCACCCAGTCCCCCTCCCGCAGGTCCTTCTGCGCGATCAGCTCCTCGTTGTGGAGCGTCGCGGCGGAGACGGTGACGCCGCTGACCTCCACCGGCTCGAGGCGCGCATAGGGGTTCAGCGCGCCGGTCCGTCCCACGTTCACGTGGATGCCGAGGAGCCGGGTGACGGCCGACTCGGGCGCGAACTTCCGCGCGATGGCCCAGCGTGGCTCGCGGCCGCCGACCACGCCGAGCTCGGTGTGGAGCGCCAGCCGGTCCACCTTGATCACCACGCCGTCGGCCTGGAAGGGCAGCTCGCGCAGCAGCCGCTCGAACGCGGGCACGGCCTCCTGCACCGCGGCGAGGTCGGCGGCGCGGCGCCGGTGTGGCTCGACCTGGAAGCCCCACGCCGAGAGCTGCTCCAGCACGTCCGCATGCGTCGCGGCCGCGAGCCGGCCCTCGATCGGCTCGATGGCGAAGGCGAACATCCGCACCCGCCGCCGGCGCGTGATGCCGGGATCCAGCTGGCGCAGGCTGCCGGCCGCTGCGTTCCGCGGATTGGCGAAGAGCGGCTCGCCCTCCGCCTCGCGCCGCTCGTTGAGGCGGCGGAAGCTCTCGAAGGGGAGGTATACCTCGCCTCGCACTTCCATCAGATGGGGCCACCCGCCGCCGGAGAGCTCGAGCGGCACATCGGGCACGGTGCGAAGGTTGGCGGTGATGTCCTCGCCGATCACGCCGTTCCCGCGCGTGGCCCCCATCACCAGCCGGCCCTCCTCATAGGTGAGGCTCACCGCGGCGCCGTCGATCTTCACCTCCATCATGTAGCCCGCGTCGCGCACCTCCGGCGTCATGCGCGCGTTGCGCTCCTCCCAGGCCGTGAGCCCCTCGGGATCGAAGGCATTGGCGAGCGACAGCATCGGACGGCGGTGGGTGTACTTGGCGAGGGCGGAGGCGGGCTCGGCGCCGACGCGCTGCGTCGGGCTGTCGGGGGTGCGGAGCTCGGGATGCGCCTCCTCCAGCGAGATCAGCTCCTGGAAGAGGCGGTCGTACTCGGGATCGGAAAGGGTGGGCGCGTCGTGGACGTAGTAGGCGCGATTCGCGTCCTCGATGGCGCGGCGCAGCGCCGCCGCGCGCTCGGCGGGCCCCGCGGTCACCGACCGGTGGCTTCCTGCGCCAGCACGGTCATCGTCACGCCAACCAGCCGCTCGATCTCATCGGCACTCGCCCGCGCCAGCGCGCTCTCGCCCCACGGCCCCTCGCGGTCGGCGAAGGACTCGAGGAGCCGCCGGAGGTAGCCCACCAGCGCCACGCGCTCCCGGTCCCGGCTCCGGAGCCCGCTGTCGTCGCCCCGCCGTTCCTGCAGCTTCTCGAACCGGTGCGCGTTCCGGAGCGCGCGAGCGGTGAGGCCGGCCACGACCTGGCAGAACTCGACGTCGGCCGCGGTGAAGGACGGCCCGTCGCGAAAGGTGCGGAGGAAGATCGCCCCGATCGCGGTCCCCCTCCACGAAATGGGGACGACGGTGATGGACCGGACGCCGCGGGTCTCGAGCGCGCCGCGGAGCGGCCGGAAGGCGGGGTCCGCCGCGACGTCGTCGATGTGCACCGTGCGATCGGTCTGGAGGGCGCGGCGGAGCTCGGGATAGCGATCGAGGTCCACCACGTAGTTCCGGATGCTCGGATCCTCGAAGCTCGCGACCAGCCGCACGGTGTGCCCGCCACGCTCCGTGAGGAAGATCGAGCTGCGGTCGAGACCGAACGCCTCGCCCAGGCGCCGCGCAACCGCCTGCACGATGTCCACGAAGTGGAGCGACCCCCCGATCTCCTGCAGGATCTCGATCACGGCGAGGAGGTGCCGGCGCTCGTGCTCGAGCGAGCGCACGCGCGTCTGCAGGCGCTCGAGCTCGTCCTGGGCGTTGGGCGTAGCGGTCGTCATGGCGCCATCCGGCCGGAGAAGGGGAAGCCGCAAGATAAGGCCCTGGGGTGGCGGCGTAAATGTTTGGAGGGAAACAGGTTGGGTGTCACAAAGCGCGACGCGTGCGATTCCTGGACAGCGGCCTCAGGATTCCCCTCGGCCGGCAATCTTCCGGAGCAGGTCCGTCGCTTGCCGCTTGTAGGCCTCGTCCTGCGGATCGCTGAGCGGGAGGCCGGCGATGGCCTGAAGCTGTACCCGGGCCGCGCCGTAGCGTTCCTGGTCGATGTACACCTCGGCCAGGTCGAGGTGATGGTAGATGCGCGACGGATTCAGGTTGACGGCCCGTTCCAGGTCGTCGATCGCGGCCTGCCACGATGCCTCACGGAACACGCCCGCGCCCAGGAAGCTCTTCGCGAGGAAGCGCGTGAGGCCGGACAGGCGCATGATCTCCGCGTTCCACCGCCCGAGCACGTGCCAGGCGCCGTCGTGGCGCGGGTCGAGCTCGATGGCGCGCAGCGCCTCGCGCCGGATCTCGCCCGCGTCCCGCACCCGTTCCTTCTGGCTGCGCGTGAGGGACGCGCGCCCGATCGCGTTGGCGAGGGCGAAGTGCCCCTCGGCATCGCCGGGGTTCGCGGTGACGGCGCGGTGCGCATACACTTCAGCGAGCGCGTAGAGCGAGTCGCGCGCGGGCGACTTCACCCGGTCGGGGGTCGCCTTGCCGATGTCGATCAGCGCCAGCGCCCCGCGCCAGTTGGCTTCGTAGCTCGTGGAGTCGAGGGCCAGCGCCGCCTGGAAGTGCCGCAGCGCCGTCGCCGGATCGCGGGCGTTGCGTGCGGCGATGCCGGCCGCGATCTCGCCGCGCACACCCTGCGCGGCCAGCGGGCCGGCGCCGGCCGCGGCCATCATGACGACAACGCCGATCACACGCATCAGCCTGCTCCCGGCCCGTCACCGGGCCCCGCGAGGGACTTCGAATGGTCGTTCCGACGCTCATCGAACGCAAGCGAGACGGCGGCGCCCTCACGCCGGCGGAGTGGCGCGAGCTCATCCTCGCCTACGCCGGCGGGTCGGTGCCGGACTACCAGATGTCGGCCCTCCTCATGGCCATCCTCTGGCGGGGCCTGTCGGGGACCGAGCTCGACGCCGTCGCCGAGGCGATGCTCGACTCCGGCGAGCGGCTCCGCTGGGACGGGCTCGACCGCCCCGTCGTGGACAAGCACTCGACCGGCGGCGTCGGGGACAAGACGTCGCTCCTCCTCGCGCCCATGCTGGCCGCCTGCGGCGCGGCGGTGCCCATGATGTCGGGCCGGGGGCTCGGCCACACCGGTGGCACGCTCGACAAGCTGGAGGCGATCCCCGGCTTCCGGACCTCGCTGTCGCTGCAGGAAACGCAGGCGCAGGTGCGGCGCATCGGCTGCGCGATGATCGGGCAGACGCCGGAGATCGCGCCGGCCGACAAGCGCCTGTACGCGCTGCGCGATGTCACGGCGACCGTCGAGTCGATCCCGCTCATCGCGGCCAGCATCATGTCGAAGAAGCTCGCCGAGGGACTCGACGGCCTGGTGCTCGATGTGAAGACCGGAAGCGGCGCCTTCCTCCCGGAGGAGTCGCAGGCGCTCGAGCTCGCGCGCACCATGATCGGCCTCGGCCAGTCGCACGGCTGCCGCACGGTGGCGCTGCTCACGGCGATGGACCGCCCCCTGGGCCGGGCGGCCGGCAACGCACTCGAGGTGGACGAGTCGATCGCCGGGCTGTCGGGGGAGGGGCCCGCCGATCTGATGGAGGTGACCTATGCGCTTGGCGTGGAGATGCTGCTCGCCGCGCGCCTCGCCGGCGGCACGGATGAGGCCCGCCGGATGCTCGAGGAGAGCATCACGAGCGGGCACGCCCGCGAGAAGTTCGGCCAGCTGGTGGAGGCGCAGGGCGGAAACCCCGCCATCCTCGACGATCCCGCCGCGCTGCCCCAGGCGGACGTGATCGAGATCTTCAGCGCGCCCCGCGACGGCGTCGTCCGCCGGGTGGAACCGCGCCGCATCGGCCGGGCCATCATCGCGCTGGGCGGCGGGCGCCAGCAGGTGGACGACGTGGTGGACCCGGCGGTCGGGTTCGTCATCACCGCGCGCCCCGGCGACGCGGTGCGGGCGGGCGAGCCGATCGCGTCCATCCACGCGCGGAGCGAGGACGCCGCCGCGGGCGCGGCACGCGCCCTCGCCGAGGCGATCGAGATCGGCGAGGCCGCGCCGGTGCCGCCCCTCATCTCGCGGCGCGTGACGGCATGATCGAGCTGCTGGGCGCCGCCGCGGCGCTGGCGTTCGTCGTCTGGGCCGCGCGCCGGCTCTTCTCGCCCCGCGCGCCGCACGCGCCCGACGCGATCGACCGCGACGAGCTCGAGGCGGCGGAGCAGGCGGTGCGGGACGCCGATTCCACTGGCGACGGCGACACCGATGCCGACTGGGGACCCGGAGCGCCACGCCGCTGATGGGCGTTCGCCTGCGCCAGCCGCTACTGCTGCTCCTGTGTATCGCGCCGGCCCTTCGCGCGCAGTCGAACGACCTGCCGATCCGACGCTGGTCCGTCCTCGCGAGCATCCCCGCCGATACCGCAGCCGCTGCCCTCGATCATGAGTGGGTGCCGCACGAGGCCACGCTCGATCCCGGCGCCGCGCCGCTGGCCGGCATGCGCTGGCGCGCCGCGACCGCGGATTCCGCCGGCCGAGTGGACCTGCTCGCCCTGACCGGCCAGCCCGCGCTCGACCGCCGCGTGGCGTACGCTGTCACGTATCTCGTGACGCCGGCGGACCGCACCGTGGACCTCGCCGTCGAGAGCGACGACGACATTGCCGTCTGGCTCGACGGCGTGCAGGTCCATCGGCACGTCGTCACCCGGGCGGTGTGGATGGAGGCGGACACGCTCACCCTCCGCCTCACCGCCGGAACCAACCGCGTCGTGCTGAAGATCGGCAATCGCGACGGCGGGTTCG
>JAICVB010000095.1 GCA_025935545.1 Gemmatimonadales bacterium | reverse complement strand
GCGCGCTCACCCGGACCATCAACGACGTGGCCAAGCGGCGCGACTTCCTCAAGAAGGAGGGGTTCACCCTCTCGGGCGACGACATCCGCGAGGGGCTCACCTGCGTGCTGCACGTGAAGGTGCGGGAGCCGCAGTTCGAGGGGCAGACCAAGACGAAGCTGGGCAACTCCGAGGTCGAGGGCATCGTCAAGCAGGTCGTGAACGAGCACCTCGGCACCTACCTCGAGGAGCACCCGCCGGTGGCCCGGGCGATCATCGAGAAGGCGGTGAGCGCCGCCCGCGCCCGCGAGGCGGCGCGGAAGGCCCGCGACCTGGTCCGCAAGAAGTCGGGACTCGACAGCATGGTGCTTCCCGGCAAGCTCGCCGACTGCTCCATCGACGACCCGGCGCACTCGGAGATCTACCTCGTGGAGGGCGACTCCGCCGGCGGCAGCGCCAAGCAGGGCCGCGACCGCCAGTTCCAGGCGATCCTGCCGCTCCGCGGCAAGATCCTCAACGTGGAGCGGGCCCGGATCGACCGGATCCTCGGCAACGAGGAGATCCGCGCGATCATCACCGCCGTCGGCTGCGGTGTCGGAGGCGACTTCAAGCTGGACGACGCGCGCTACCACAAGATCATCATCATGACCGACGCCGACGTGGACGGCGCGCACATCCGGACCCTGCTCCTGACCTTCTTCTTCCGGCAGATGCAGGAGCTGATCGAGGCGGGCTACGTCTACATCGCGCAGCCGCCGCTCTACCGCGTGGCCCGCGGCAAGGACGAGCAGTACGCCTACACCGAGGCCGAGCGCGACGAGTGGGTGAAGCGGATGACGGGGCCGGACGGCAAGGGCAACGTCAACATCCAGCGCTACAAGGGCCTGGGCGAGATGAACCCGGAGCAGCTCTGGAACACGACGATGGATCCGGACCGCCGCACCATCCTCAGGGTGACGCTGGAGGACGCGGTCGAGTCGTCCAAGCTGTTCGACGAGCTCATGGGGGACGAGGTCGAGCCGCGGCGGCAGTTCATCGAGCGGAACGCGAAGTACGTGAGCAATCTGGACGTCTAGGCCGGCTCGGCGGGCGGCGTGGGCGCGCCGCCCGAGCGAAGGTGGTCCGCCAGGGCCTCGGGCAGGCCGCTGCCGCGGATCGCCGCGTCCGCCCGCGCGACGTCGTACTCGACCCGCCGGAACTCGACGCCCCCCACCCCCGCCTCACCCGCCTCCAGCACCACGTAGCCCGCGCGCCAGTCACCGTCCTTGGGCCGGCCCACGCTCCCGGCATTCACGAAGTGGATTCCCGCCAGCTCGCGCTGCCACGGCCTGTGGGTGTGCCCGAATGCGAGCACATCCCCCGCCTTCGCGCCCACCAGTCCGGCCATCTTCGCCGCGAAGTCGTCGGGGCGGTCCTCGGTCCAGTAGACGGTGCTGAGGGTCGGCGTGGCGTGGAAGAGAAAGATGGTCCGCCCGCCCGAGACGTGGCCGCCTTCCGGGCGCAGGTCGAGGCGGAACGGCAGCGCGCCGAGACATTGCTTCGTCTCGGGCGTCACGTGCGCCCGCGTCCACGCATAGCTCTCGTGCGCCTGAGCCTCCTCGGCGGGGCCCTGGGACCTGCAGCCGCAGTGCGGGTAGCCGGTCGCCACGGTCGAATCGTAGTTGCCCGCGACGCCGGGAATGCCGCGGTCCCGGATCAGCGCCGTCGCTTCGTTCGGCCATGGGCCGTAGCCCACCAGGTCCCCCAGGTGGTACGTCGCATCGACGGCGGCGTGCGCGGCGATGTCGTCGAGCACCGCTTCGAGGGCGGGGAGATTGGCGTGAATGTCGGAGATGAGGGCGCAGCGCATCAGGGCGCCGTCGGAACGAAGGGAGTCCCGTCAAGGGAGCGGTGCATCACGACCGCCGACGCAGGGCACGCACCCTGGAACTCGACCGACGCCGTTACCGCCTCAGGCACCGCCGCACGCGCGACGCACCCGAAGCCGTGGCGCGGGAAATAGCGGTCCGCCGTGGTCGTGAGAAGGTAGACGTCCCGGGCGCCCGCCGCCGTCGCTTCCTCGAGTGCGCGCCCGGTGAGCAACCCGCCCAGCCCGCTGCCTCGCCACGCGGGTGCCACCGCCACCGAGCGCAGCAGCGCCGAGGCTCCGTAGAGCTCGACCCCGGCAACGCCCACGACCGCGCCGTCCCCCTCGGCGACCCAGAAGCGATCCAGCCAGTCGGCGACGCCGGCGGGCGGCAGGCCCTGCGCCATGAGCAGGGCCTCTACGGCAGCCGCGTCGGCCGTGCCCGCGCGGCGCAGGGCAACACGACGCCCGTCTGCCAGCCCGGTCATGCTGGTCATGTCCATCGGACTCCTCCCCGGTGCGGGATCCGGTCGGCCGGCCGCCGTGGGTGCTGAGGCATGAGCTTCAGTCGCAGCAGCCCGGCGCGCAGCAGGGCCTGGCGCCGCTGGTGACCGCGGCTTCGGCCGGCCTGGTCGCGCGCACGAAGGCCGCCATGAACTTCCCATCGATTTCGTCGATGCTGGCATCGACGTCAAGACCAGCCTCCGTGAGGAACTGCCGCGCGTCCGCGCTCTGGTAGACGCGCGTCGGCTCGATCGAGGGCTCCTCGAAGCCCGCCTGCCGCAGGAGCGAGAGAAACTCCTGCTCCTCCAGTGCCCCCGCGACGCAGCCCACCCACAGCTCCATGCTCCGCCGCACCTCCGGCGGGACCTCGCCCCGGACGACCACGTCGCTTACGGCGAAGCGGCCGCCCGGCCGGAGGACGCGGAACGCCTCCGCCAGCACCTGGCGCTTGTCCCCCGACAGATTGATGACGCAGTTGGAGATGATGACATCCACGGACGCATCGGGAAGTGGAATCCGCTCGATCTGCCCCTTGAGAAATTCGACATTGGTGACGCCCGCCTCGGCGGCATTCCGTCGAGCCAGCTCGAGCATGTCATCGGTCATGTCGAGCCCGTACGCCCGGCCCGTGGGTCCGACGCGCCGCGCGGACAGCAGGACGTCGATCCCTCCACCGGAGCCCAGATCCAGCACGACCTCCCCCTCGCGGAGCTCGGCCAGGGCGGTCGGATTGCCGCAGCCGAGTGAGGCGAGGACGGCGGCCGGCGGGAGCTCGGTGGTCTCGCCGTTCAGGTAGAGGTTGGACGTGATCGGATCGGCTGCGCCGTTGAAGGCGGCCCCCCCGCAGCAGGAGCTCGTCGGGCCGCAGCAGCCGGCCGGCTCCGCGACGTCAAGAACCCGCCGGGCAGCCTGGCCGTACCGCTCACGGACGATGTCGGTGACGTCGGTCGGTCTCGGTGTCGACATGGTGCGCTCTCCCCCTAATCAATAAAAGTTGATGAATGACCGCCGAAAAATGCGCCGCATGGCGCCCCATCCGCTCCCTCCGCCCTGGCCTCAGGCGCAGCAGTCGCCCAGGACCTTGAGGTGGCGCCGCTGGCGGCCTTCCGTCGCCAGCAGCCGCACCTCGTCGTGGGCGAGGGCCAGCGTCGCCGGTACCAGCGAGTAATAGGACCAGCGCCCCTCCTTCCGGTCCCGCACGAGGCCCGCATCCTTCAGCACCTTGAGGTGGAACGAAAGCCGGGACTGGGCCGCGTCGAGCTCGTCCTGCAGCTCGCAGACGCAGCGCTCGCCGCCCCGGAGCATCTCGAGGACGGCGAGGCGGGTCTCATCGGACAGCGCGTGGAACAGGCCGGCGGCGGTGCCGAGGCGTCGATCGCTCATGCCGGACGATACATCAAGATTTCTTGATTGTCAACCGCCGGCCGGAAGCACCGGCAGCGCGAGGTGGGAGGGGTAGGCCGGCGTGTGCCACACCCGATGTTCCTGCGCCCGGTAATCCGACGCACGCGCCTGGAAGATGTTGGGCACGAAGGTCTGGGGGTTCCGGTCGTAGAGCGGGAACCACGTGCTCTGTACCTGCACCATCAGGCGATGGCCCTTCCGGAAGCGGTACAGCTGCTGGTGCAGGTCCACGGTGAACGGCGTGACGGCGCCTGCGGGCAGCGGCGTCGCCTTGTCGAATCCCTTCCAGTATCGCCCGCGCATGATGTCGGCGTTCACCATCAGCTCGTAGCCGCCCATCTCCGGATTCTCGGCGACGCTGTCCGGATAGACGTCGATGAGCTTCACGACCCAGTCCGCGTCGGTCCCGGTGGTGGACGCGTGAAGCCGCGCGGTGACGTCGCCTGCGATCGTGAGATCCTCGGTGAGCGGCGCGGATGTCCAGGTGCGCACGTCGGGCCGGTCGTCCACGAACCGCTGGTCGCGCTCGAGCCAGGTGCGCCATCCGTTGCCGTCATCGGGCCGCGGCGCGTAGGGAACCGGGTGCGCGGGATCGGAGATCCAGGAGTCGAAGGCCGGCGTGCCTGCAGGCGGGGGCTCGAAGGCGAGCCGGCCACCCTCCCTCAGATACAGCTTCCGCTCGACGGCCGTCGGCGGGGGCCATGCATCGAAGGTGCGCCACTGGTTGGCGCCCGTCTCGAAGGCCCAGGCCTCCGGGAAGCGTCCCGTGCCCGCCCCGTGGAGGTACCACGCGAACCACGGCCGCTCGATCCGGTCGCGGAACCACTCGGCCGTCCGGCTCCCGAAGGCGAGCGGGCCCAGCGAGTCGCCCGCGGTGCGCTCCCAGCCGCCGTGGTACCAGGGGCCGAGCACGATGTGGGTGAACCGGCCCGTATCGGCGCGCTCCAGCGTGCGATAGGCGGCCTGCGGCCCGAAGATGTCCTCCTGGTCCCACCATCCGCCGACGACCAGGGTGGGAACTTCCGGTTTCGTGATGATGTCCTGCAGCGCCCGCTCCTGCCAGAACGCGTCGCGCGCCGGATGCGCGACGAAGTTCATCCACGTGGGCAGGCGGCTGACGCCGGTCGCGCGGGCCAGCGAATCGAGAGTCGGAAAGCGGAGGTAGAAGTTGAAGTGATCGTAATCGGGGATCGTCATGAAGCTGAATCCCTTCGGATCCCGCTCCATGAACGCGGAGAACTCGAGTCCCTGCGTCTGGCGGAAGGCACCCTGATGGAAGAAGTCGTCGCCGAGCCAGGTGTCGCTCATCGGGGCCTGGGGCGAGATGGCCTTGAGCGCCGGATGCGCGCCGACGCCGGCGAGCGCCGCCAGCCAGCCCGGATACGACGTTCCCACGGCACCCACCCTGCCGTGGTTGTTCGGCAGGTGCTTCACCAGCCAGTCGATCGTATCCCAGGCGTCGGTGGACTCGCTGATTCCCTTCGGGCTCCGCGGGTCGGCGGGGGCGCGGAGCATGACGAACTCTCCCTCGGACCCGAAGCGGCCCCGGATGTCCTCCGCCACGAAGATGTACCCGTCCCGGCCAAGCTCGCGATAGGCGAGCGGCAGGTCGGTCCCGCCGAAGAGCCCGGCGGCCGAGTACGGTGTGCGGACGAGGATGATGGGGAGCGGCGCCCGGGCGGCCTTCGGGATGAGCGCCACGGCGAACAGACGCACGCCGTCCCGCATCGGAATGCTGAGCTCGCGGCGCTCGTAGCCGGCATCGCGCTGGGCCGAGGCGCAGGCGGGCGTCAGGGCGAGGATGGCGCACAGCAGCGTGGCGCGCCGGCGGGTCACGGAGAATCGCACGCGGTCTCCCGATGAATAGCGATCAGTGCGCGGCGGAAACCTCGCGCGCCGTCACGTACCAGCTGGGGTCCACCTTGAAGTCGGCCGGGGCATCGAGCGACACCTTGTCGGTGCGCCACTCCTCCGTGGGCTTGAGCAGGCGCGTGGCGCCCTTCGAGAGGATCACCCGGACCGGCATGTCGAAGCCCGGCACGACGTCGGCCCAGCGGTAGGAAAGCCGCCGGCCGTCGATCCGGTACTCGAGCACCGGCACGCGCGTGGTGGTGAGGTACTGCTGGAAGACCTTCGACAGATCGGTCCCCGCACGACGGCCGATGTAATCCTGCACCTGCTGGCCGGTGACCGTCTGGTGGCGGAAGGTGCTGTTGAGGCCGCGGAGGATGTCGCGCCACTTCGCGTCGTCGTTCACGATCTGGCGAATCGTGTGCAGCATGTTGCCGCCCTTGGGGTACATGTCGCCCGAGCCCTGGGCGTTCACGCCGTAGGCCGGCACGATCGGCGCGTCGTTCCGGATGAGCCGGCGGTTCCCGATGATGTACTGCGCGCCCGCCTCCTTCCCGAACAGACACTCGGTGTAGATACCCTCCGCATAGTTGGCGAAGCTCTCGTGCACCCACATGTCGGCGTTGTCCTTGGCCGTGATGTTGTTGCCGAACCATTCGTGGGCGCTCTCGTGGACGATGATGAAGTCCCACTTCATGCCGAGCCCGGTGCCGGAGCCGTCGCGGCCCTGGTAGCCGTTGGCGTAGCGGTTGCCGTAGGCGACGGCGCTCTGGTGTTCCATGCCGTTGTTGGGCACCTCGATCAGCTTGTAGCCGTCCTCGTACCACGGATACGGGCCGAACCAGTGCTCGAAGCAGGTGAGCATCGTCTTCGACTGCGGGAACTGGCGGTGCGCCGCCTCGAGGTGGTAGTCGAGGGGCCAGTAGTCGAGGGACAGCTTGCCCGCCTCGCCCTGGAGCGTGTCGCTGTAGTGGGCGTAGTTTCCGGCGGCCACGGCGATGGCGTAGTTGTTGATCGGGTTCACGGCAAACCACTCGTAGGTGGTGGTGCCGTCGGGGTTCGGCGTCACGCTCCGGAGCCGCCCGTTGGCGACATCCTTCAGCCCGCTCGGCACGGTGAGCGCCACCCGCTGGCTGTCGGGCTCGTCGGCCTGCGTGTCCTTGTTGGGCCACCAGATGCTCGCGCCGATCCCCTGATCGGTGGTGACGATCCACGGGCGCCCCAGGCTGTCCGTCGTCCAGGTGAAGCCGCCCGACCAGGGCGGGCGCCGCGCGATCTGCGGACGGCCGTGGTAGTAGACGCGAATCGTCTTCGTTTCCCCCGCGGCCACGGGGGTTTCGGGTGTCGCGAAGAAGGCGTTGCTGTCCCGCCGGAACGCGACCGGCCGGCCGTCCTGCACCATGCTGTCCACCTCGAGCGGCACCATGAGGTCGATCTGCAGCTCGCGGCCGGGCTGGAGCGCCCGGTAGGTGATGCCGTTCCAGCCGTGGATCGTGCTGTCGGCCGGGTTGATCGTCACGTGGAGGTCATAGAAGCCGACGTCCCACCAGGCGCGCCCGGGCGAGGTGTACGAGCCGCGGAGCGAGTCGGCGTGGATGTAGACGCGCGGCGTCTGGGCCGCGAGGGCGGAGGCGGCGGCGAGCGCCGCGAGGGCGAGGACGGGGCTGCGCATGCGGGTGACGGGCCTTTCCATGGCGATCGTCGTCGAGGCTCGAAGGTGCGGGACGGGTGCGCTGTATGTTATATGTATCGGCCGCGAAACGCTCCCAACGGCGCGTCCCCGGAGACCATGTGACGTTCCCTGCCCGATCGGCCGCCGCCGCCGCGGCCGCGCTCCTGCTCGCGTTCCCCCTCGCCGCCCAGCGGCCCGCGCTGCCGGCCGCGCCGGAGCGCGGCTCCGAGCTCACCATCTCGCTCGTCACCATGGGCCCGGGCGACGTGGTGTACGAGCGGTTCGGGCACAACGCGATCTGGGTCCACGACAGCCTCCGGCATCGCGACACCCAGTACAACTACGGCCTCTTCGATTTCCGGCAGAAGAACTTCATCCTGCGCTTCATCCAGGGCCGGATGCTCTACGCGATGGGCGGGCTCGATGCCGCCGCGTCCATGGCCGACTACGCCGGGCACAACCGCTCGATCTGGGTGCAGGAGCTGAACCTGACGCCGGCCCAGCGCGCCGACCTGCGCGACTTCCTCGCCTGGAACGCGCAACCCGCCAACCGGCAGTATCGCTACGACTACTATCGGGACAACTGCTCCACCCGCGTGCGCGACGCCCTCGACCGGGTGCTCGGCGGGCGGATCCGCGCGGCCACGGACACGGCACCGGCGGGCACGACCTTCCGCTTCCACACCGCGCGCCTCACCACCAACAATCCGCTCATGTTCACCGGCCTCATGCTGGGCCTGGGTGAGCCGGTGGACCGGCCGATCTCGAAGTACGAGGAGATGTTCCTTCCGCTCGCCTTTCGCGAGCACATCCGGTCCATCCGGGTGCCGGGGCCGGACGGGAGCGAGGTTCCGCTGGTGCGCTCCGAGCAGACGGTGTATCTGAGCACCGCCGAGGCGCCGCCGGCCGCGCCGCCCGCGTGGCTCCCGGCGTATCTCGCGCTCGGGTTCGTGCTGGGCGGCGCGCTCTGGTTCGGCGCCGCGCGTGCCGCGGAGTCCGGGGCGGCCCGGGCCCTCCTCGCGGGCGTGGGCGGACTCTGGGGACTGTGCTCCGGCGTGGCAGGGCTGCTTCTCGCCGGCCTCTGGCTCTTCACCGACCATGCGGCCGCCTGGCACAACGAGAACCTCTTTCAGTACTCGCCGGTCGCGCTCCCGCTGGCCGTGCTCCTGCCGCTGGCCGCGGTCGGGCGCGCGGGTGCGCGCCGCTGGGCGGCGCGCCTCGCGACCGTGATCGTGGTGCTGGGGGTCGCAGGCATCCTGTTCAAGCTGGTGCCGGGCGTGCGCCAGGTGAACGCCATGCTGATCGCGCTCGCGCTCCCGGCGAACCTCGGCCTGTGGCTCGGCCTCAGGAGCCGGAGCGCCGCAGCAGCAGGGTCCTGATCTCCCACGGCCTGAGCCGCACCTCCAGCTCGCGGATTGGCCCGGTCCGCGCTCCCGCCGGATCCTCCAGCATGTTCGCCGGCTCAACCAGCATCGGGACCGGGAAGCGCAGGACGGCACTCGATGCCTGCCCGTGACTCTCGACCAGCCGCACGACCAGGGCTCCGCCCTCTTCCGCGCGCTTGAGCGCACCAAGCCGCACGCCACCATCGCCGGCGATCGAAAGCGGCGGGGCGGGCGGCGCGCCACCGCCATGCTCCTCGAGGTCCACCGCGCGGAGGGGCGCATTCAGCTCGTCTGCCGCGCCCTCGACCTCGGATGCGCGCCAGTCGCCCGCGTGCGGCACCACGCTCAGGGTGAAGTGGTGGGTGCGCTGGTCGCTTTCGGCGTCCGGCAGGAGCGGTGAGCGGAGGAGCGAGATCCGCACCGTGTCGCCCAGGACGTCATAGCCGTACTTCGCGTCGTTGACGATCGCCACCCCTACACCACCCGACGAGACATCCACCCACCGGTGCATCGGCACCTCGAAGCGCGCGCTGTCGCGGCTCGTGCGGGGGACCGTGGGCCGGGCGATGACGCCGTACGCGATCTCGTTCCGGACCGAATCGGCATGAAAGGGCAGGACGAAGCCCGCCTTGAGCAACTGGTGCCGCGTGTGCCAGGCGACGCTCGTCTCGATGTCGAGCCGGGCCGGCCCATCGCGCAGGACATAGCGCTGCTCCACATCCACGCTGTCGTGCGCCCGCCGGACGGTGAGCGATGGCTCGGCCCCGCTCCGGGCCTGACCGATCACGACGCGCTGGTCGAGCACGGT
>JAICVB010000156.1 GCA_025935545.1 Gemmatimonadales bacterium | reverse complement strand
GCCTCGAGCGCCGCGAGCCGGTCGCGCGTGGTCTTGAGCTCGCAGCGCCACTCCTCGCCCCGCTCCACCGCGCCGCGCCAGCGCCAGACGCTGGCCAGCGGGCCGCTCACCTGCCCGCAGGCCGCCAGGTGCCCGCCGACCACCGCGTCCGCCAGCGCCACCGCCGCCTCACGCGTCGGCAGCGTGGTGGCGACCAGCACGCAGGCCATGTCGCTCAGCGGCGGGGGAGGTTCGCGGTCTCCCCGCCGCGCTTGCCGTCGTCGATGGGGACCACCATCGTGCGCCAGCCGCTCCTGAACTGCAACGTGAGGCGGTGGCCCAGCGAATCGGCGGTGACGTTCACGATGTCGGGCATGCTGCGGGCATAGCGCACCGCCGAATCCGCCTGCGCCACGTAGTCGGCCCGCGACTCGCCCCGGTAGGCCCGGCCGAACTCCCGCGCGATCGCCATCGCCTGCGCCTGCTCGCCGCCGTAGCGGGCGTACTGGTCAGCCGGCACGTAGCCATCCTGGTCGCTGAGCTTCGGATACTCGTCGTAGGAGGGGCAACCGGCGAGCGCCACCGTGACGGCCAGAAGAGCGAGAGCCCGTTTCATCGTCGGTCCTGTGTGCGGGGACGGCGGAGGGGCGACCGGGGCAAGGGTGATGGCCGCCACATACAGGCTGGATGTTAGCTTGTAATCGTCGTTCGACGCCAGTAGCGACACGCTTCATGAACCATGGAGAAACCGTGACGTCGCCGAGCCTCGAACGCCTCCGCCCGCCGCGCCGCCCGTTCCGCGCGGCGTTTCTGCTCTTCGCCGGCCTCGTGGCCGCGGCGCCGGTGACGGCGCAGGTGCCCGATTCGACCAGGCGCAAGGCGGTGCAGGATACCATCAACGCCATCAAGGATACGCTCAAGCACGAGGCGCGGCAGGAGGTCGTCGCCACCGCGCACGTCATCCGGTGGTACGAGGCGGCGGGCGCCGTCGGCGCGATCGCGGCGACAATGGCGCTCGACCAGCCGATCCAGCGCTACGCGCAGGAGCACCGCTCGAAGACGTCCGACGACATCTCCAAGGTATTCCGCCAGGAGGGTGAGCCGGTCTACTACGTGGGCGTGAGCCTCGGCGTGCTCGCCGCCGGCGTGGTCAGCGGGAGCGCCGATCTCCAGCGCGCGGGCGGCCGCATGGTGGCGGCCGTCGGCGTGTCCGGGATCATCATGGGCGGTACCAAGATGCTGGTGGGGCGCTCGCGGCCGAACGAGGGGGTGGGGGCCTTCAAGTTCCACCCCTTCACGTCGCTCCGGGACTCGGCCGGGGTGCAGACGCGGGGGTCGATGCCTTCGGGGCATACGACCGCGGCATTCGCCGTGGCGACGTCGCTGGCCGACGACATCCACAACGTCCCCGTGCAGATCCTGCTCTACACCTTCGCGGTCGGCACCGCCTACTCCCGCATCAACGACAACCGCCACTGGTTCAGCGACACCTTCGCGGGCGCCATCCTCGGGATCACGAGCGCGAAGCTGGTGAACGGCCACTGGCGCATCTTCGGGCTCAAGCCGCCCGGCTTTCTCCTGACGCCAACGGGGACGGCGACGCTGAGCTGGACCGCGCCCTTGTGATCCGGCGGCCGCGGCAGAGCCGCGGCGTGGCGACGCCCACCGCGATCGCGAGCGCGAGCCCGCCGATCGCGTCCACGCCGTAGTGGATCTGCCCGTACACCACCGCGAAGAGGATTCCCGCGGTCGGCACGGCGAGGATGAGCCCGAGCCGCCGGGAGCCGCGCCAGGCGAAGATGGTCGCCACGACGCTCGCCGCGACGTGGCTGGACGGGAAGGCGGAGCCCCAGGCGTCGCCGCGGTCGAGGAGGAAGCGGACGACCTGCGCGGGCCAGACCCGGGTCGCCGGGTTGTCGGGGAGCGGCCAGGCGTAGAGCGGCCCCGCCACGGGGAAGATCAGGAAGGCGAGGTAGCAGGTGAAGAAGGTGAGGGAGATGGCGAAGATCGCCTGGCGCGCCGCCCGCCGGCGCCCCAGCCACCAGAGCCCCGCCGGCGCCGCGATCACCAGGAAGTAGTACGAGAGGTAGGAGAGGTGGAGCGCCCACGACAGCGTGGGTGAGGGCATCGCCCGGATCCAGTCGTAGGCCACCTGCCGGCCAAAGACGGCGATCTCCCAGCGCTGCACGATCCCGTCGAACGCGATCGTGGGCCCGCGCGACCCCGTATTGAGCAGCCCGACCCCTGCATAGAGTCCCGCCATCACCATCACCGGATACCACTCGGCCACGAACGAGTCCTCGCTGCGCGAGCGGTCCCGGACCACCGGCGCCAGCAGCGCGAAGGCCAGCGCCAGCACGTGCGAGGCGATCAGGCATTCCGTTTCCCAGCGGGTGGGCCGCGCGTTCCGCCAGTTGGCCACGTGCGCGGCCAGGAGCACCGACGCCGCCAGCACGTAGAGCAGCGTCAGGCGGTCGAGCGCCGAAAGCCCCAGGAATCGTTCCCCGGTCTCGGCCCTCTCGGCGGTGTCACCGGCGGTGACGGTCATGCGGCTCCAGGGTGCGGGAAGGGTTTCACCGACGGGAGCCCCCGCCGCCCGGTTTCACCGGCGGACGCTCCCACCACGGTAGTCTCGCTCCGTATTCGCGGATTTGCCATGGGCATGGCTCCGCGAGAGATTCCGCCGATGCCCCCGCCGCGATTCCGCCGGCTCCTCTCCGCCACCGGATGGATGGTCGCGAGCGCGTGTTCCCGCCCCGCTCATCCACCGGCGCGCGAGATGGTGCTGGCCACCACCACCAGCGCGCAGGACAGCGGCGTCCTCGACTCGCTGGTGCCGCTCTTCCGGCGGGAGAGCGGGATCGCGGTGAAGGTCATCGCGGTCGGGACCGGCGCGGCCCTGGACCTGGCCCGGCGGGGAGACGCCGACGCGGTCCTGGTCCACGCGCCGGCCAGCGAGGCTCCCCTCGTGGCGGCGGGGGAGATCGTGGGTGGGCGGCTCGTGATGCACAACGATTTCCTCATCGTGGGTCCCGCCACCGATCCGGCGCGCGCGGCCGGCGCCGGCGGGCTCGACGCCGCCCTCCGGCGGATCGCCGCCGTGGGCCCCTTCGTGTCGCGGGGCGACGGCTCGGGGACCGAGGTGCGCGAGCTCGAGCTGTGGCGCGCCGTCGGCATCCGGCCGGACTCGGTCGCCGGCCGCGAGCAGACCGGGCAGGGGATGGGGGCGACGCTGCTGGTCGCCGACGCGCACGGCGCCTACACCCTGACCGACCGCGGCACCTGGCTCGCCTTCCGGCCGCGGCTCCGGCTCGTCCCCCTCGTCGAGCACGACGCCCGGCTCCGCAACATCTATCACGCCTACGTGGTCAACCCGGATCGTCACCCCAAGGTCCGGCGGGAGGAGGCCGCGGCGTTCGTGCGCTTCCTCGTGAGCCCGGGCGCGCAGGCGCTGATCGGCCGCTTCGGCCGGCAGCGCTTCGGCGAGCCGCTCTTCGTCCCCGACGCGATCTCCGACACCGCGGGCGCGGCCGCCCCCGCGCCGCCGCCGGACGAGTCGCGGGAGGCGCGGGCGATCGTGTGGCGGACCCTCGCCATCTCGGGGCTGGCGACCCTGGCCGCCATGCTCGCCGGACTACCGCTCGGGTACGCGCTGGCGCGCTCCCGGTTCCGCGGGCGGACGCTGGTGATGGCCCTCGTGAACACCGGCATGGGCCTCCCGCCCGTCGTAGTCGGCCTCATCGTCTGGCTCATGCTCGCGCGGAGCGGCGTGCTGGGCGGGTGGGGGCTCATCTACACGAAGCCGGCGATGGTGCTGGCACAGTTCATCATTGCGACGCCGGTGGTGGTGGGCGTCACCGCCGCCGCCATCCAGTCGCTTCCGCCCGAGCTGCCGGATTTGCTGACCACGCTGGGCGCGGGCCGCTTCCGGCGCGTGTGGCTGATCAGCCGGGAGGTCCGCCTGGGCCTCCTGGCCGCGGTGATGGCCGCGTTCGGCGCCGTGGTCTCCGAGGTCGGCGCCTCGATGATCGTAGGCGGCAACCTGCGGGGTGACACCCGTGTCCTCACCACGGCGATCGTCACGGCGACGGGCCGCGGCGAGATCCCCGCCGCGCTAGGCCTCGGGCTCGTGCTGCTCGGGCTCACCTTCGCGGTGAACGCCGTGCTCACCGTGGCGCAGCAGCGGCAGGCGTGAGCACCGCCGACGTCACGCTGAGCGGCGTGCGCGTGGCGCGGGCCGGCCGCCTGG
>JAICVB010000176.1 GCA_025935545.1 Gemmatimonadales bacterium | reverse complement strand
GAGGGCATCGACTGCGACTTCGAGCGCGTGGACGGCTACCTCTTCCTCGGCCCGGACGACAAGCCGAAGCTGCTCGAACGCGAGCTCGACGCCGCGCGCGCCGCGGGCCTCACCACCGTGGACCTCTTCGAGACCGCTCCCGTCACGGGATTCGCCAGCGGCCCCTGCCTCCGCTTCCCGAGGCAGGGCCAGCTCCACCCCATGCGGTACCTCATCGGTCTCGCGCGCGGGGTCGAGCGGGCCGGCGGGCGCATCCGCTCCGGTGCTCACGTGACCGAGGTGGAGAACGGTGAGAGGGTGCGCGTCCGCACCGTGGCGGGACACACGATCGAGTGCGGCGACGCCGTCGTCGCGACCAACACGCCGGTCAATGACCGCTTCACCATTCACACCAAGCAGGCCGCCTACCGGACCTATGTCATCGGGGCGCGCATTCCCGCGGGCGCGGTTTCCCATGCGCTCTTCTGGGACACCTGCGACCCCTACCACTACGTGCGGGTGCAGCCGGCCCCGGATGGAGCGGGAGAGGTGCTCATCGTGGGCGGCGAGGACCATAAGACGGGCCAGGAGACCGACACCATCGCCGCCCGGCACGATCGGCTCGAGCGCTGGACCCGCGAGCGCTTCCCGATGATCACCGGTGTGGAGTTCCGCTGGTCGGGGCAGGTGATGGAGCCGGTGGACGGCGTCGCGTTCATCGGCCGGAATCCCGGCGACCACCATGTCTGGGTCGCGACCGGCGACTCGGGAATGGGCATGACCCACGGCACCATCGCGGGTCAGCTCCTGTCGGATCTCATCCTGGGCCGGGACAACCGGTGGGCTGCGCTGTATGATCCGGGCCGCGTCACCCTCCGCGCCACGAAGGAGTTCCTGCGGGAGAACCTGAACGTCGCCGCGCAGTATGGCGACTGGGTGTCCCCGGCCGACGCCGCGTCCGAGGCCGAGATCCCGCGCGATTCGGGCGCGGTGATCCGGCATGGGCTCGCGCGGGTGGCGGTCTATCGCGACCGCGACGGGGTGCTCCATCGCCGTTCCGCGGTCTGCCCGCACCTCGGCTGCGTGGTGGCGTGGAACCCGACCGAACATTCGTGGGACTGCCCCTGCCACGGCTCGCGATTCGATCCGCTGGGCCGCGTGCTCAACGGTCCCGCGGTCGCTCCGCTCGCGCCCGTCGAGGATGACGCGCGCGCGGCGAAGCCCTCATCCAACCTGGAGGCGCATGATGGCACGCGGTGACAAGAGCAAGTACACCTCGAAGCAGAAGCGGCAGGAGGAGCACATCGAGGAGGGCTACAAGAAGCGGGGTGTCTCCGCCAAGGAAGCCAAGCGCCGCGCCTGGGCCACGGAAAACGCTATCTCGGGCGGCGGCCGCAAGAAGGGCGGCAGCGGGCGCGGCAAGAAGGCGAGCAGCAAGCCGACCAAGAAGGGCGGAAAGAAGGGTGGGCGGGCGTCGGCATCGCGCTCTGCCGCGGCGCGCGCACGCTCCGCGAAGAAGGGCGCGGCGACGCGGAAGCGCAACAAGAGCCACGGCCGGAAGAAGTCGAGCCGCTGACCCCGGCTCACACCCGGCTGCGCCCGGCGGCCGACCGGTCGCCGCGCGCAGCCGGCGTCTCCGCCGACCAGAGGTACGCGAGCGACGCGAGCAGCAGCGTGAGCCACACCCAGTCCGGGATTCGGCGGGAAGGCCCCTCGGTGTCTCCCTGACCCGTGCCCCGGCCCGCCGTGATGCGTGCCGCCGTCGCGCGCCGCCTGACCGCCGCCTCCTCCGCGATCCATCCGCCGCTCACCCGCACGTCGAACGAAGACGAGTCATCCGCGATGCGGTGCCAGCCGCCCATTCGCGGCCACCAGCGGCCCTCCCAGCGCTCCGGCTCCAGCGGGTCCTGCGCCAGATAGACCGAATCGGACGCGCCGGACGGTGCCTCGATCCGCGCCGCCGCGATCCCTCCCCCGCGACGCAGGAGCCCGACGGGCCGATCCACGGCAGCCGGATGCGTCGCGCGCCACTCCCGCCCCGGCGCGCGAGCCACCGCGCCAAGGAGGAGTGACCAGTAGTCCGCGAATCGTTCCCTGTCGCCGCCCAGCTGCCAGCGGGAAGGGTTCGCCACGAGCGTGAGGAGTACCGCGCCCGCCCCCTCCGGCCGCCACGCGACGACGGCCTCGCCGCTCGAGTCGGTCACCAGCCGCTCGGCGGTGGAACCGGCGCGGAGGCGGAACGGCGCGAGCGATACGGCAGCACCGCCCGACGAGCCGTCCCACGAGACCCGCCGCTCGCGGCCCGGTGCCGCGGAGAGCGCGAGGTCGCCCAGCGGCGCATCACCGGAGAGCGGCGGGTCGTTCGCGACGACCGCGAG
>JAICVB010000097.1 GCA_025935545.1 Gemmatimonadales bacterium | reverse complement strand
CTGGGAGGGGCCGCGGGGCATCGAGGTTGATACGCTGGCCACGGCCGTGCAATGCGGGTAGGCCCGCCGCGCGGCGGCTTCACGCTCGTCGAAGCGCTCGTCGCCATGGTGCTGCTCGCGCTGGTGGGTCAGACGCTGCTCCGCATCATCACGGTTTCGCAGCGGCTCTTCCGCGCGCAGGGCGAACGCGCGGCACTGCAGGCTTCCCTGCGCGCCGGTGCGAGCCTGCTCGCCGGAGAGCTGCGTCCGGCGGGGCCCGGTGACCTGCTGGCCGTGCTCCCCGACGAGGTGGCCTACCGGGCGCCGCGCCTCACCGCCGTCGCCTGTGCCGTTGGCCCCGGCTCCGTCGCCGTCCGTCGCCGCCTCCACTACGGGTACCGCGACCTCGTCGCGGGCCGCGACTCGCTGCTCGTCTTCCGCGACAACGATCCGGCGACCGACGCCGACGACCGGTGGGAGCCGGTGGCCGTCAGCGGATCGGAGACTCCCGGATCCTGTCCGGACGGAGCCCCCGCGCGGATCGTCCCGGCCACCGTACCGCCGGATCTCGCGGCCCTCAGCCTGGCCGACGTGCCGGTGCGCGCGTTCGAGGTGATGCAGCTCCGGCTGTACCAGTCGGGCGGGCAGTACTGGATCGGGATGCGCTCACTGAGCGGCGGGGAGGCCCAGGTGCAGCCCGCCGTCGGGCCGCTGGCCGCGGACGGTCTCCGCCTGTCCTGCCGGACGGCGGCGGGGACGCTCGCGACGGCACCGGCCGACGTCCGGTTCATCGGACTCACCATCCGCGGCGTGAGCGATGGCGCGGTTGTCGGGCTCACCGGCCAGGTCGCCTTCGCCGCGGACAGCCTCGCCGGTGCCGTGGAGCTCCGGAATGCGGAATGAGCGCGGCGCGGCGCTGCTGCTGGCTGTCGTGGCGCTCGCGGCGGTTGGCGCCATGGTTGCCGGCGCGTTTCTCGCCGGATGGCTCGAGCTGCGCGGCGCCGCTTCGGCGCGGCATGCGATCGCCGCCTTCGAGGCGGCGGAAGCGGGAGCGGTCGAGGCCGTGGCGGGCTGGAGCAGGGCGCTCGGCCGGCTGCCGGCGGGTACCGATTCCGTCGTGCGTCGCGACTCGAGTGGCGCCGTGGGCCACGTCGTCACGGTCACTCGCCTGCGGGGCTCCGCCTTCTTCCTCCGGTCCCAGGGGTGGGCGGCGGGCGGCGCGGGTGAACCGCTCGCCCGGCGCATGGTGGGGATCTTCCTCCGGCTGACCCCGCTCGCCGTGGAGCACGGCTCAGCGCTCGCGCTGGGCGGCCCCGCCCGGCTCGCGGACAGCGCGGTCGTGAGCGGGGAGGACGCCGTGCCTGCGGGGTGGAGCGCCGCGTGCGGAGCCGCGGCCGGCTCCGTGCCCGCGGTGCGCACGAGCGGTGCGGCGATCGTGGTGGACAGCGGACCGGCTCCAGCCGTAGTGCTCGACACGCTGCTGGGCCCGGCGTCCTTCCGCTCCTTCGGCGTCCGATCCTTCGCGGAGCTCGCGGCCGCGGCCGATCTGCGGGTCTCGGGCACGGTGGTGCCGGCACCCGCGGCCGCCGGCGGGCGCTGCACCGCGGACGATCCGGGGAACTGGGGTGAGCCGCTCACCGGGGCGGGATCGGTGGCGCCGTGCTTCGACGATCGGCCCGTGGTGTACGCCCCCGGCAGCCTCGTGGTCGCGGGTGGTCGCGGGCAGGGCATCCTCCTCGTGGGCGGAGACCTCGAGCTCGGCGGCGGAGCCGACTTCCGGGGCGTCGTCGTGGTCCTGGGCCGGGTCACCTCAGGTCCGGGCGGTGGCCGTATCGCGGGCACGCTGCTCGTGGCCGGCGAGACCGGCGCAACCCTGCTCGGTCCCGATATCCGGGTGGCGTATTCCAGCTGCGCGGTGTCCCGGGCGGCCGTCGCGGCGGGCACTCCGGAGCGGCTCCGCGAGGGGGCCTGGGCCGAGCTCTACTGAGCCCGGGACGGCGCCCCCGCAAGGTGAGAGAGGCCGTGCGAAAGGGAGTGCCCGGGGGTGCCGACGGACCCCCATCGCCGGACGGTGCACCCTCGCCAAGACGATGTTCCGCAACGCCTTGGGCCGTCGAATGCCGTCACTGGCACGTCGGTTGCTCCTGCCCCGTGCAATCCTCGTCTTTCCCTCAGCTCCACTATTCGAGATTTAGGCACCGCGGTCGGTCGGCAGGACAGGCGAGCGGCAGTGGCCGGAGCCCGGCAGGGATGGCGAACCTGGCATCTGCAAGAGCGTAAGTGACTATCAGTACGGAATTTGTTGCGGCAGGCCGGACGGCGGATTTGCTTGACAGATTTCGGGTCGTGTAGTAGCGTGGCGGCCCGGACCACCCCCCAACAATCGGGCACATCATGGCAGCACTGTTTGGTCGCAAGAAGACCACCGTGGGCCTCGATATCGGCAGCGGGCTGATCAAGCTCGTCGTCATCTCGCACGGCTCCGGCGAGCCCGTCCTGACCAAGGTCGCCTTCACGAGCGTCGTGGACGACGCCATCGTCGAGGGTGAAGTCATGGACAAGGGGATCGTGGCCGACGCCATCAAGGGCCTGATGGTCTCCGCCGGCATCAAGACGAAGGACGTCGTCACGGCGGTGGGCGGCCGCGACGTCATCATCAAGAAGATCGCAATGGACCGCATGAAGGAGGCCGAGGCCCGCGAGGTGATCCGCTGGGAGGCCGAGCAGCACGTGCCGTTCGACATGGACAACGTGGAGCTCGATTTCCAGATCCTGGATCCGGAGGCGGAGGGGCTCCAGATGACGGTGCTCCTGGTCGCGGCCAAGCGCGAGCTGGTCGAGACCAAGCTGGCGCTGCTCTCCGACGTCGGGCTCGAGCCGTCGGTGATCGACGTGGACGCCTTCGCCCTGCACAACGCCTTCGAGGTGAACTACCCCGATGCGATGCGCGGGGTGGTCGGGCTGGTCAACATCGGCCACGAGACCACCAACGTGAACATCCTCGACGACGGGATCCCGGTCCTCACCCGCGACATCCCGATCGGCACCCGCCGCTTCCGCGAGGACATGCAGCGCGAGCGCGGGCTGTCGGCCGATGAGACCGAGCGGATTCTCCAGTCGGCCAGCGCCGACGACACCCTCCGCCCCTTCCTCGAGACCCGCGGTGAAGAGCTCGCCGTCGGCATCGAGCGGGCGGCGGCGTTCCTCCAGTCGGCCAGCCGGTCGGCGGGCGGCGTCTCCCGCATCTACACCACCGGTGGTGGCGCCCGCATCCCGGGCATCAACCAGGTGCTGGCCGACCGCCTGCGCCTGCCGGTCCAGATGGCCAACCCGGTCGAGCGGCTGCAGGTGGCCGACGGCGTCTTCGACACGATGGAAGTCGATCACGTCGCGCCCCTGCTCATGCTGCCGATCGGCCTCGCGCTCCGTTCCGCCGCGTAACCCGGGAAGCGACTCTCGATGATCACGATCAATCTCCGCCCCGGCCAGAAGCGCAAGCGCGCGGGCTCCCCGTTCGCCGGCGTCGCCGGCCGCGCCAAGGCCCTCGGCGCCCGGGTCAAGGATCCGCTCCTCCTCGCGGCCGCGGCCGCGTGGATCGGCGTCGTCGCCTGGCTTGGCCTGGTCTGGACGACCAACGCGCGCCAGCTCCACGCGCTCACCCCCCGCCTCGAGCAGGTGCGCGTCGAGCACCGGCGGTTCAAGAATTTCATCGCCCAGAAGCGCCACCAGGAGCTGATCCGCGACTCCCTCGTGTCGCAGATCGGCGTGATCCGCACGGTGGACGGCGACCGCTACGTCTGGCCGCACGTGATGGACGAGGTCGCCCGCGCGCTGCCGCCCTACACCTGGCTCACCGAGATGGCGCCGGTCAGCGCCGGCGGCGCCTCCGACTCGACCGACTCCACCAGCGCGTCGCACGGCCTCGCGTTCAAGATCACGGGCCGCACGGTGGACATTCAGGCCTACACCCGGTTCCTGCGCCAGCTCGAGGCGTCGCCCTGGGTCGAGGAAGTGTCGCCGCTCTCGGCCATGACCGTGGTGGAGAACGAGCGCCCGGTCACCGCTTTCACGCTCAATGCGCGCTTCCACCGGGCCGACTCGGCCTACATCCACACCGTCGCCCTCAGCCAGTCGGTGAGGTAAGCCATGGCACTCGACAGTCAGAAGACCACGCCGCTCTTCCTCCTGGTCCTCGCCGGACTGGTCGGCTACATGGCCTACACCGGGCAGGGGATCTCGGTGATCGGCATCGACGGCCTCTCCGCCCGCAAGGCCGAGGTCACCGCCATGCGCGACACCATCGCGACGCTGCAGGCGCAGACCGACAGCGCCAAGCGCGAGCTGGCCAACGGCACGGTCGAGGACCTCAAGAACCGCCTAGAGGGCTACCGGGCGAGCCTCGCCACCCTGCGGCGCCTGGTGCCCGAGCGGAGCGAGGTGCCCAACCTCCTCGACGACATGTCTACCCGCGCCCGCATCCGTGGCGTCACGCTCTCGCGGGCCGATCCGGTGCTGCCGGCCGAAGCGGGCCCCGCGCCGTTCGAGACCCAGAAGTTCAACGTCTCGGTGCTCGGCCACTACGACCAGATCGGCGCCTTCCTGGCCGACGTCGCGAGCCTGCAGCGCATCATCGTCCCCGTGGACGTGAGCCTGCTTGCCGCCCCCGCGCCCGCCTCGAAGGCGCTGGGCGACAGCACCGGCGCGCTGCTCGAGGCGAAGTTCCAGATCCGCACGTACGTCAAGTCCGCCGCGACGGAGGGAGACCCCAGTGGCACGTAATCATCTCGCGGCCGCGCTGGTCGCCGTCCTCGCCTTGGCCGCCTGCGGCAAGGGCAAGGCGGACGACGCCGACGCCGCAGCGACGAAGAAGTTCACCGCGCTCCGCGCGCACAACGACAGCGTGCGGAAGGCGCGCCTCGCGGCCACGCCGCACGCCGACAGCGGGCAGGCGCCCGCCGCTCCGGTGGTGACCGCCTCCGCGGCCGCCTCGGCCCGGCCCGATTCGGGTGCGGCCACGGCATCCGCCGATTCGGCCAGCGCGGACTCCACGAGCGGTCACGAGACCGAGGTGCAGCGCGAGAGCTTCGCCTACGCCGGCGGCACCCGCGACCCCTTCGCCTCGCTCATGAACCTGAAGACCGCGGGCCCCGAGCTCGGCGACCTGCAGCTGGTCGGCGTCTATCAGGACCTCCGGAACGACGCCAACAGCGTCGCGGTGCTTCGCGAGAAGACCACCAGCCGCCGCCACAAGGTGCGGGTGGGTGACCAGCTGGGCCGGCTCCGGGTGCGGCAGATCCTGGCGCGGGACGTGGTGTTCAACATCGAGGACTTCGGGTACGAGCGGCAGGAAACTCTCTCGTTGCGCAAGCAGGAGGACGTGACGCCATGAAGGCACTGTCTCGTGTGATCCTGGCCGCGGCCGCGGCGCTCCTCGTCGCGCCGCCCGCCGGGGCCGAGGACGGCCCGCTGAGCGGTGAAGTCACCGCGGTGAGCGTCATGCCCTCGCCGGGCCGCGCCGAGGTCGTCGTCAACGTGCACGGCACGGTCGACGTCAAGGACTTCGTGCTGGACAACCCGGCCCGCCTCGTGCTCGACGTCATGGGCGCCCGGCTGAGCGCCGGCGCGAGCCGCTACGACGGCGTCAACCGCGGCGGGGTGCGCAACCTGCGCTACAACCAGTACCGCCCCGACGTCGTGCGCATTGTGCTGGAGCTCGACGCGGCCAAGGACTACAAGGTGGTCCGCGACGGCGATGCCATCCGCATCTCCTTCGGCGCCGACCGGAGCTTCGCCTCCTGGTCGTCCACCGCGCCGGGCGACCTGACGCCGCCGGCGCCCCGCGCCATGGCGGACGCGCGTCCGGCCGCCCAGCGGAGCGAGGTCAGCCTGCCCGACGAGGCCCCGGCCCGCGAGCCGCAGGGCGAGCCGCGCATCACCGTCACCTGGGACCGCGCCAGCATCGGCGACGTCGTCGCCGGCTTCGCCGCCTTCAGCGGGAAGACGATCATCCTGGGCAAGGACATCAAGGGTGAGGTGACGGCCGAGATCAAGAACCAGCCGTGGCCGCAGGCCTTTGCCGCGATCCTCGCGGCCCAGGGCCTCACCGCGCAGGAGATGCCCGGCGGGATCATCCGGGTGGACGCGCCGTCCACGCTCGCCGCGCTCGATTCGACCGAGCCGCTCGAGACCGCCGTGGTCCGGGTCAACTACAAGCAGGCCGACTCGCTCGCCAAGACCGTCGAGAGCATCGTGACCAAGGGCCGGGGCCGGGTCATCGCCGACCGCGGGTCGAACGCCCTCGTCATCACCGACACGCACAGCCATATCGGCCAGGTCACCGACTTCGTCCGCGGCCTCGACGTCCGCACGCCGCAGATCTCGATCCAGGCCAAGATCATCTTCGTGGACCGGACCGACCTGCAGCAGCTCGGCCTGCGCTACGACATCGGGAGCCGCACCCAGTTCTTCAACAAGCTGGTGCAGCGCCCCGACCCGACCAAGACCGACGGCTCGACCTACCTGCCGAGCGTCAACATCATCGACCTGGGCGGCAACAGCCTCTCGGCCATCGGCAACGCCGACGCGACGGTGCAGCAGTCGGCGCTCGACCTCGTCTTCTCGACCGCGCTGGGCGGCTTCTCGCTCACCAGCTTCCTGAGCGCCCTCGAGACGGTCCAGCTCTCCGACGTGCAGGCCGAGCCGCTCATCACCACGCTCGACAACCGCCAGGCGGACATCCTCGTCGGTGACGAGATCCCGCTCCGCGTGGTGGACGCGAGCGCCCAGTCGGGCGGAACCGGCACCAGCGTGCCCCGCTCCACGGTGCAGTTCAAGGAGACCGGCATCCGGCTCACCGTCACGCCGCACGTGACCAACAATCGCCAGATCCTGATGGAGCTCAAGACCGAGCGCTCCAACGTCCAGACGCTGGCGGCGGCCGACCTCGGCTTCACGATCAACAAGCAGACGTCCACCAACCAGCTCCTGGTGGGCGACGGCGAGACCAGCGTCATCGGCGGCCTGACCGTCACCACCGTCACCAAGAGCCGCTCCGGGATCCCGCTCCTCTCGGGCCTCCCGATCGTGGGCAAGCTGTTCAGCTTCAGCTCGGACCAGGAGAACCGCCGCGACCTCATCATCCTGGTCACGCCGCGGATCGTCGACGACGGCATCTCGACGCCCTGAGGCGCCCGTCACCCCACTCTGCGCGAGCCCGACCCCGGTCGGGCTCGCGTGCTTTCCCTGAACGGGGGCACGATGCGGCTTCGCTTCACCACCGCGGGTGAGTCGCACGGCAGGGGGCTCGTCGCCGTGGTCGAGGGACTGCCGGCCGGCCTCCCCGTCACCGCGGAGTGGGTGGATCGCGACCTCGGCCGGCGCATGCGCGGGCACGGCCGCGGCGCGCGCATGGCCATCGAGCAGGATCGGATCGAGTGGCTCGCCGGCGTCCGCGCCGGTGAGACCCTCGGCTCCCCGGTGGCGATGCTGATCGCCAACCGCGACTGGGAAAGCTGGCAGGAGGTGATGGCGGCCGAGCCCGGCGATGCGCCGCGCGAGCGGCAGGTGACGCGGCCGCGGCCGGGGCACGCCGACCTTGCCGGCGTCCTCAAGTACGACCGCACCGACGCGCGGGACATCCTCGAGCGCGCGAGCGCGCGGGAAACGGCCGCGCGGGTGGCCGCCGGCGCCCTGGCCCGGCGGCTCCTCGATGAGTTCGGGGTCACGGTCGGGAGCCACGTGGTGGCGCTGGGCGGTGTCGTGACGCGAGCGGCCGAGCCGCCGGCCGCACTCACCACCGCCGATGCCTCGCCGGTCCGCACCCTCGATCCCGACGCCGAGGCTGCCATGATCGCGCGCATCGACGCCGCCCGCGCCTCGGGCGACACGCTGGGTGGAATCGTCGAAGTCGTAGCGACGGGACTCCTGCCCGGGCTCGGAAGCCACGTGAGCTGGGACAGGAAGCTCGACGGCCGGCTGGCCGGAATGCTGATGTCCATTCCCGCCGTGAAGGGGGTGGAGATCGGCCTGGGCTTCGCCGCCGCGGCCCGGCCCGGGTCCGGGGTGCACGATCCGATCATCGCCGGCCCGGCGGGCGCGGCACCGCGCCGCGGGAGCAACAACGCCGGCGGCCTGGAGGGTGGAATGACGACGGGGGAACCGCTGGTTGTTCGTGTGGCGATGAAGCCCATCTCGACGCTCATGGCGCCGCTCGAGACGGTGGACCTCGGCTCCGGCCGCCCGGCGCGGGCCGAGACCGAGCGGTCCGACGTCACCGCCGTCCCCGCGCTCGGGGTCATCGCGGAGGCGCACGTGGCACTGGCGCTTGCCGACGCGATGCTGGAGAAGTTCGGGGGCGACTCGCTCCGGGAGATGACCCGGAACGTCGAAGGCTACCGGAGCCAGCTCGCGGGCCGGTGGCGCGGCGCCGAGGCGGCCCGATGACCCGCCGGCACGTCGTCCTCGTGGGGCTCTCGGGCTCGGGCAAGACGGTGGTCGGCCAGCGGCTCGCGGCCGACCTGGGTGCGCCGCTGGTGGACGTGGACGGGCTCATCGTCCGGCAGGCGCAGATGCCGATCAGCCGGCTCATCGGCGAGCGCGGCGAGGTCGCCTTCCGCGAGCTGGAGCGGCAGGCGGTGCGCCAGGCTCTCGCGGAGGCGCCGGCCATCATCGTTCCCGGCGCCGGCTGGGCCGCGCAGCCCGGAGTGATCGAAGTGGCGCGCACCACCGCCTTGCTCGTCTACCTCAAGGCGATGGCCATCACCCTCGCGAAGCGGCTCGGCGCGGACGAGTCGCGTCCTCTCCTCTCGGGGGGCGATCTCGTGGATCGCCTGCGGGAGCAGCTGGGTGCGAGGGAGCCGTTCTACAGCCGGGCCGACCACACGGTCGTGACCGACAGCAAGACCGTCGAGGCGGTGGCAGCCGACGTAGCCGCGCTGGCCCGCCGGGAGGCCGGCTGGTAATGCATTGAAATGCAGCGGTTTAGGCTTTTCGTCCTTGCCAGCCCGGTACCCCCGCGCTTTCTTGGTACCTCGCTTTCTTTAATAATGCTCGCTTCTCGCAGGCTATTCTGACTGATGGCAACTACCGGAAAGACTCGCCCCGCCAAGTCCGCCAAGAGCGCCGCCAAGAGCGCCGCCAAGCCCGCCAAGGTGGCGAAGGCGGCGAAAGGGACCAGTGCGGCCAAGGCGGT
>JAICVB010000041.1 GCA_025935545.1 Gemmatimonadales bacterium | reverse complement strand
CGATGGCCCAGAGCGCCCGCTCCCAGTCGGCAAAGAGGGACGCGAGCTGACCGGCGGTCGCGGGGTCGGCCACGTTCCGGGGGGGCTTGAAGGGGACGGCGTCGCCGCCGCGCACGACCCACAGCTCGTGGGCCATGATGGCGATCGCCTGGGCCAGGTTGAGCGAGGGGTGCGTGGGATCGGTGGAGATGGTGACGAGGAGCTGGCAGCGGTCGAGCTCCTCGTTCGTGAGGCCGCTGTCCTCCCGTCCGGCCACGATGGCGACGGGACCGGCCTCGCCGCGTGCCAGCAGCTCCGCCGCGGCTTCCCGGGGGCGCACGACGCGGCGCTTGGCGGCCCGCTCGCGCCCGGTGAGCACCGCGGCGAAGACGCAGTCCTCGAGTGCGGCCTCGAGCGACGTGAAGTGCCCGGCGCGCGCGACGAGGTCGGCGGTATTGTGGGCGATCCCCTCGATGCGCCACGCGTCGAAGATCTCGGGATTCACCAGCCGGACGTCGGGAATCCCGAAGTTCTTGGCGATGCGGAACGCGCTCGCGATGTTGACGATGTCCTGGGGCGCGACCAGGACGAGGATGGGCCTCAGCTCACGCCTCTCCCAGGAACGACGTGTCGTGCCGCTTCGCCTTCAGCATGGCCGCCATGCCGCTCTTCTCGACCGACTTGAGGTACGCCTCCTTCGGCTCCACCAGCTTCGCCTCGACCAGCTCGATCAGCGCGTCGTTGAGCGTGACCATCCCGGTGCGGCGGTTGGTCTGCATGATGGACGGGATCTGGAAGGTCTTCCCCTCGCGGATCAGGTTGGAGATGGCCGGGATCGAGAGCAGCACCTCGCGCGCCGCCACGCGCCCGCCGCCGATCTTCTTGCAGAGGATCTGGGCGATCACGCCCCGGAGCGACTCCGACAGCATGATGCGCACCTGCGCCTGCCGGTCGGCCGGGAACTGGTCGATGATCCGGTCGATGGTGGACGCGGCGGTGGTGGTGTGCAGGGTGCCGAAGACGAGGTGGCCGGTCTCCGCCGTCTCGATCGCGATGGCGACGGTCTCGAGGTCCCGCATCTCGCCCACCAGCACCACGTCGGGGTCCTCCCGGAGCGCCGCCCGGAGCGCCTGCTTGAAGCCGCGCGTATGCAGGCCCACCTGGCGCTGCGTCACCACGCACTGCTTGCTCGGGTGCACGAACTCGATCGGGTCCTCGATCGTGAGGATGTGGTCCGAGCGCGTCCGGTTCACCAGGTCCACCATGGCGGCCAGCGTGGTGGACTTGCCCGAGCCGGTCGGGCCCGTCACGAGCACGAGGCCCTTGTTCAGGTGGCACAGCGCCTGGATCTCGCGGCTCAGGCCGAGCGCATCGGCGGTCGGCACGGCCGCCGGGATGACGCGGACCACCGCGAAGGGACCGTGGCGGTCGTTGCCCGCGTTGCAGCGGAAGCGCGCCACGCCCTCGATCTCGTACGCCCAGTCCATGTAGCCGGTCTCCCGGAACTCGGCCAGGTTGCCCGCGGGCATGATGGCGGCGAGCATGTCGGAGAGCCGCTCGCCCGAAATGGCCGCAGCCTCGTGGCGCGCGAGCTCGCCCTGGCGGCGGTAGATCGGAGGCTCACCCGAGCGGAGGTGGAGGTCCGACGCGCCCGATTCGACCAGGAGCCGGAGCAGCGACTCCATCGAGGCCCGGGCCTCGCTCAGGTCGCGGGCGTCGCGGGCGGGAGCGGCGGCGGCGGCGGCCGGCATCGCGGGTCCGGTCGGGCGGAGGAGCACCCCGGCGCCTTCGGCGCCCGGCGTCATCTCGACTTCGATGCTGCCGGTCGGCGCATGGTAGGCGAAGGTGAGCTGCGCACCGGGCGTCACCAGCGCCGCGAGGTCCCCCGGCGCGATCTCCCGGACCAGTCCCACGATCTGGGAGTCGGACAGCGGCTCCTTCGTGACCGGCCGGGCGCTCCCCTTCACCAGGAGCGACACCGGCTTTCCCGGGGCGAGCTGCAGCGCGTCGGCACGGTGCTCGTGCATGGCCTGGATGAATCGGTCTAGACGGGGCACGGCAGACTCAGTCGAAGGGCCGCACGATGGACACGTGCGAGCGGTTCACGTAGCGGGTTTCGGTATCGGTGGCCACGGTGAAGAAGCGGCCGGCGGTGTTGAGGTAATCCAGGAGGCGCGCGCGACTCGCCGGCAGCTCCATGATGGCCCAGCCGCGATAGGTGGCGCCGCCCCAGAGCACGACCTCGAGCCCGAAGCGGGTGGCGGCCGCGAGGCGCTCCGTGTCGGGGGCCACGGGCTGCGGCGGCGCGCAGGTGACGACGGCCACCTGCTCGCGGGAAATGAAGGCGATGCCGTCGGACACCGAGAGCGCGAAGAAGGCGTCGCCCCGGTTGAGCATCTCGAGCGGCGTTTCCGCCCCGTCGTGATAGGCGACGCGCGCCTGCAGGTGCAGCTCGCCCCGGAGCGTGACGCCCTCGGCCAGCTGAATCTCGGCGGGCAGCCGCTCGGTCGCGGCCCAGTCACTCATCGGGACGGCTCGTCATGGATGCACAAAGTGGCGGACGCCGAGCCCTCGCGGCAAGTGGTGCAGGGAGGCGTCATCCCCGGGCCACCGCGGCGAGCGCGTCGCCGGTGAGGCGGAAGGTGCGCCACTCCTCCATGCGCGCGGCGCCCAGGCGCTCATAGAAGTCGATGGCCAGCTGGTTCCACGTGAGCACCGACCATTCCATCCGGCCACATTGCCGCTCGACCGCCTCGCCGGCGACGGCCCGGAAGAGGGCCAGGCCGAGCCCGCACTTCCGCTGGTCGGGATGCACGAAGAGGTCCTCGAGGTAGAGGGTGGGCCGGGCCAGGAACGAGGAGTAGGTCTCGAAGAAGAGGGCGTACCCCGCGATGGCGCGGTCGCGCTCGCCCACGAGGAGCGAGAAACGGGGCGCGGGGCCGAACCCATCGCGGCGGAGGCGCGCGCGGGCGTCCGCGTCCGGGCGCGGCAGCTTCTCGTAGTCGGCCAGGGCATCCACCAGCTCCAGGACGCGGTCGGCGTCGCTCGGACGCGCGGGGCGCACGTTCACCACGCTCATCCGCGGAGCTCCGTCCCCGACTCCTGCTCGATCAAGCGAATGGCCTCCAGGTAGTCGGCGTCCTCGCCGAGGAGCGTGCGGGCCCGGTGCAGCGCGTCGCGCGCGGCGCCCAGCACCGGCGTGTCGACCCCGGTCTCGCGCGCCACACCGAGCGCGATCCCGACGTCCTTGTCCAGCAGAGCCAGCCGGAAGGTGCGCGGCCAGCTGCCGCTGAGCACGCGCTCGGGGACCAGCGCCTCGCTCACGAACGAGCGTCCGCTCGACGCATTCAGGGTCTCCACCGCGAGACGCGGGTCCACGCCGGCTTTCGCGAGCGCCGCCAGTCCCTCACCGACCGCCTGGATGTTGGTGCCGAGGAGGGCGTTGTTGACCGCCTTCATGGCATCGCCCGCGCCGACGGGCCCCAGGTGAACGATCCGCTTGCCGAAGCAGGCGAGGACAGGCCGGGCGCGCTCGAACACGTCCGCGTCGCCGCCGACCATCACGGTGAGCGTTCCGGCTTCTGCACCATTGGTGCCACCGCTCACCGGGGCGTCGGCAAAGGCGATGCCGTACTCCGCGAGGCGTCGCGCGATCGCACGGGAGGTGGCGGGGTCGCCGGACGTGCAGTCGAGAAAGAGGGAGCCGCGCAATGCGCCGGCGAGGATCCCGTCCGGCCCCTCGAGCAGCTGCGCGACCTCGGCGGAGGTCGGGAGGCAGGTGAGGATCGCCTCCGCCGACGCGACGGCCTCGCGGGGCGTCGTCGCGACGCGGCCGCCGTGCCGCACGGCAAACTCCCGGGCGCGCTGGACGGTGCGGTTCCACACGGTGAGCTCGTGATCGCGGGCGAGGTGCGCGGCCATCGGGGCGCCGATGGCGCCGAGGCCGAGAAATGCGACACGCATGTGGTGTCCTGGAAGGGTACGACGGAATAGTAGAGGGTTGGGGGGAAACGAAAAGCTCCGGGCGGGGCCCGGAGCTTTTCTCAGCCTTTGGAGACCTAGTACTTCACAACGCCGTCGAGGCAGGCCTTCTGGCTATACCGGTTAGCATACCCAGTCCCCGCAGTGAACGCTGCGTTGGACCACTCCATCTGCACCTTGAAGGTGGTGTTGCCGAAGGCTACCAGCCCGCCATTGTTGGGCGAGAAGGACCAGGCACACTTGTCGGCATTCTCACCGTTCTGACTGTCGTACCAGCCGCCGTTGCGTGGGTCCGTGATCGTCTCGGAGACCTCGTGCGCCGTCACGTTCGCGATCGCCGCCAAGCCCTGCGAGTTGGTCTGGCCGGAGGTGTAGCTCCCGTAGGGGGTGCCGGGATCGCAGCCGGAGTCGCCGTCCAGGTTGAAGTACCAGGCGAACTGGACCGGAACGCCGTTGCAGCTCCCGTAGCTGTGCCAGGCACAGTAGCCGGCGCCGCCACGCTTCGTGGACGCGTACACGTTGTAGATCCCGTCGGCAACCGGCGTGACACCCGCTCCGCTGAGCACCTTGCAAACCTCGCTCTGCACGGCAGACACCGACGGCGCGTTCGAAGGCGCGGCAGAACCGTCAGTGAACGAGCGCACGAAGGCGGAGCCGGTGCCGACAGTTCCGTTGGTGCCGGTGTACTCTGTCGAGGCGTGGATGTACTTGCTGCCGCCAAAATTCGTAAGAAATGCGGTGATCCCCGCCGTCTTGTCACCGGCACCTGCGCCGGACCCCCAGAAGATCGCGTACGTCCTGCTCGACGTCATGATCGCACCGTTATGCCACGTCATATTCCCTGGCTGCGGCCGCCCGTGTACCGACGCCGGCCCCGGGTGCTCCCCCCGCGCCCAGTGGATTCCCATCATCGGCCCTTCCGGCGCTCCCACGAGCCCGCGGTCCGCCGACGGCCCCGTCGGCTCCTGCGTGCCGTTCTCGCACGCGCCGAGAAACACTGTGGTGCCGACCGCCACTCCGAGTGCCGCTATCTGCCATCGCCGCATGGAACCCCTCCTCATGTGCCGAGATGTGTGTCGTCGCCAGTGCCCGCTGCGGGCGGCCTGACGTCAATCCGCGCGGGTGCCGCTCGCGCGTGCAGCCAGCTGCCGATCGATCAGTCGAACGAATGATTCCAACGGATACGCGCCCTGCAACGACACCCCGTTCACCAGGAACCCCGGGGTGCCGGTAAAGCCGAACCCCTCGCCCTCCTTCAAGTCCGCGTCCACCACCGCCTGGATCTCCGCGCTGTGTTGGTCCCGCAGCGCTCTCGCCGAGTCGATGCCGAGCCGGCCGACCGCGGCCTCCAGGTACGCCTGCCCGTCCCGATCGAGCCGTTCCTGATTCTCGTAGAGATCATCGTAGAGCTGAAACGCCTTCATCGGGTCCTGCCGGGCCACCGCCTCGAACATGAGCGCGGCCGCCATCGCGTGCGGATGCAGCTGCGTGATCGGCATCTGCTTCACCAGCAATCGCACGCTGTCCCCGTAATGCTTCATCAGGTCCGCCAGCACGCCCTTCTCCTGCCGGCAGTACGGGCACTGAAAATCGGTGTACTCCACGATCGTGATCGGCGCGCGCGGATTCCCCAGCACGGCCCGATGCTCGATGACCGGGACCTTCGGGTTGCGGAGCTCCGCCTCGATCCGGAGTGAGTCGTCCCGGGCGCTGATCGCCGCGTTCTGACCCTGTGCCGCCCGTGCCGCGCCCTGGACGACCAGCATGAACTCCGCTGGATGCGCCCGGATGGCGGAGTACAGGATGTCGGGATGCGCGATCAGCATGTCGCGGAGCTCGTCGGGCGACGGGCTCCGGCGATTGCAACCGAGGAGAACGCCGGCGATCGCGACCGAAACGAAGCCGCCTCGCCCGGCCCACCGCCGAGCAGTTCCCAAAGCCACCGCATTTGTTGACATGAGGCCCCTCAAAATCGAGGGGCCGGTTCGAATGGTCTTCCCAAGCTCTCCTGACGCTACCGCCCGGTCCCTCCCGTGTCAATCACCGAGGCCCCGCTGGCGCCCCCCTCCCCCACCCCCCAGCTTTCCCCCAGGCCCGCCCGGATCATGCACGTGGACCTCGACGCCTTCTTCGTCGAGGTGTGCCGGCGCTACCACCCCGAGCTCCGCGGCATCGAGCTCCTCGTCGTGGGCGGCCGGCGGGACCAGCGCGGCGTGGTCCAGTCCGCCTCGTACGGCGCCCGGAAGTACGGCGTCCGGGCCGGGATGCCCATCGCCGAGGCGGTGCGGCTCTGCCCGGCGGCTACCTTCTTCCAGGGATCCTTCGACCACTACCGCACCGCCTCCCGCGAGGTCGAGGCCGTCCTCGGCGAGTTCTCGCCCACGGTGGTAATGGCCTCGCTCGACGAGGCGTACCTCGACTTCGGCGGCACCGAGCAGCTTTATCCCGGCTCGCTCCTCCCGGTGGCAGAGCGGCTCCGCGACGCCGTCCGCGCGGCCGCCGGCCTCGACTGCAGCGCCGGCATCGGACCCAACCGGATGATCGCCAAGCTGGCGTCCGACTTCGCCAAGCCGCGCGGCCTCATGGAGGTGCGGGCGGGATGGGAGGAGGGCTTCCTCGCGGGGCTTCCCGTGTCCGCGCTCCCCGGCGTCGGACCGCGCACGGCCGCGCGCTGGGCGGAGCTCGGGCTCACCGACGTGGTCCAGATCCAGCGGATGGAGGTAGCGCAGCTGGAACGGCTGGTGGGGGACGACGCGCAGGCGCTCAAGCTCCGCGCGCACGGCTACGGCGGCACCACGCTCAACGCCGACCGCCTGCCCCGCTCGGTGAGCCGGGAGACCACCCTCTCGCGCGACGACCGGAACCCGGAGCGGCTGGAGCGCATGCTCGCCCTGCTCACCGCGCGCGTGGCGGCGCAGCTGAGAGAGGAGTCGCTCCTCGCGCGGACGGTCACCCTCAAGCTCCGGCACGACGATTTCCGCACCGTCACCCGCCGCCGCACCCTCGACGTCCCCACCAACCTGGATGCCGAGCTGCTCGGCGCGGCCCGCGAGCTCTTTCGCGCGGCCTTTGCCGACGTGCGCGAGCGGGATCGCGGCGTGCGGCTCATCGGGGTCGCCGCCACCAACCTCACGACGGTCGCCGCGCCCGACCTCTTCGAGCCTCCCGCGCGCACCCGCCTCCGCCAGCTCACCGACGCCGTGGACCGCGTGCGCGACAAGTACGGCTTCGACGCCGTCACCCCGGGCACCCTCACGGGGATGCGCCGGCGGCGCGCGGCGGGTGAGCACCCGGCGGCCGGGAACGCGGCCGACGAGCCGATCGAGGACGAACCGGACTAGCGGGGAGGCCCCACGGGGCGGAGGTCGCCGGGATTGAGCCGGATCCCGACGGAGTTTCCGGGCGTGACGACGCTCGTGGCCACGTTCTCGAACCGCGCCGCCCGCCCCGACCGGTCCCGAGCCTCCACGGTGCTGTTGCGGTAGAGCCGGTAGTACCCGATCGGCATGCGCACGGCGCCGGGCGGCACCTCGCACCCGCAATCGAAGGCGCTGGCGAGGCCCGCATTCACGACGATGCGGAGCGGCGCATCGGTGGTGTTCGTGATGAGCGGGGCGAACCAGGCGAAGCCGGCGCCCGACGCGCCGATGGTGAGCCGGCTGCCGCGCGCTCCGCGGCCGAGCGCGGCCGACCCGCTCAGCATCTCGCCCACCGGCAGCGCACCGACCATCGGCCGGACGGCATCCCAGCGCAGGAGGAGCGTCCCCGAGCGCGGAACGCGAACGCTCCGGCTCTCCCCCGGCGGCAGCACGGAGTCGCGCACCCCCTCGGCCTGGATCCGGACGGGGAGCACGAGCCGGTTCGTGACGGTCGCCGATGGGCGCGACAGCGCGCGCCAGCCCACCCCCGCGGCGAGGGCTGCGGCGAGCAGGACCGCGCCGGCCAGGAGGGACCGCCGGCGTTCACCCGGCTCAGTGATTGGTCACCGTCCCGCGGAGGGGATCGGTCTGCAGCGGAGGCGGGCGCCGCTCCGGCTCGGCGCGCGGGAGGGTGGTGTCGGGGCGCGGCAGCGGCACCGTGTCGGTGATGAGCTCGGTGCGCGGGAGCGGCAGGGTCACGGTGACGGGAGCGCGGGGGCGCTCGGGGTTGATCCGCTGGGGCGCGAAATCGGCCGGCGTGAGCCGGATGGGAACAGCGCCCGTGGCCCGGTCGGCCCGCGCGGTGAGGCCCACGATGCGCGCCGTGCGGCCCGCGTCGTCGGTGAACTCCACGGCGGAAATGAGCGACGCGTCGCGATAGCCGATGGACGAGCTGACGCCGGGCGGCACCATGCAGTCGCAATCCACGGCCACGCCGCGTGCATCGCGGAAGACGACCCGGAGCGGCGCGGCCGTGAGGTTCGTGACGACCGGTGCGACGATCGGACGGCCCAGCGTCGCGACGTTGATGTCGCGGCGGATGACGCCCCGCGGCGCGCTGTCCCGCACCGCTCCCTCGAGCGTGAGGCCGAGCTCGCGGCCGGCCGTCGAGCGGGGGCGGAGGGCGCGCCAGTGCGCGTCGAGCACGGCGCCGTGCGGCAGCGGCATCCGGACGCTGTCGCCGGGTGACAGGAGATGCTCGCCGCCGCCGTACGATACCGTCACCGGCTCGATGAGGCGGTTCCGGACCACGATGCTGGCGCCGCTGCGGCCGCGCCACGCGAGGGCGAGCGCGACCGCGAGGAGGGCGACCGCCGCGACCCACGCCCAGCGGCCGCGCCGCGCGGGGGGTGCTCTCTCCATCTCGATCGTCGGCGCCTCCCGCCCCAGCTGGGCCGCGACCCGCGCCGCCGTGACGGCGCCGGCGCCGGGACGCGCCTGCTGCAGCGCCGCCAGCACCTCGGCCGCCGACTGGTAGCGCTCGCCCGGCCGCTTGGCCATGCAGCGGAGAATCACGTCGCTGAGCCACTGGGGAATGCGCACGTCGCGCGCGGCGGGCTCGGGCACCGGCTCCGTGAGATGCTTGCTCACGATTTCCTGCGATGTCGCGCCCTGGAAGGGCGGCGCGCCGGTGAGCATCTGGAAGAGCACGGCGCCCATGGCATAGATGTCGGCGCGCGCGTCGACGTTCGGCTGGCCCAGCGCCTGCTCGGGACTCATGTAGAGCGGCGTCCCCACCACGAAGCCGCTCTGGGTCTGGTGGACGTTCTCGCCGTCCAGGCTCTTGGCGATGCCGAAGTCCACCAGCAGCGGCCGGCCGGTGCCGGACTCGATAAGGATGTTGTCCGGCTTGATATCGCGATGGACCAGGCCATGTCGGTGCGCGTAGTCGAGCGCCTCCAGCACCGGCACCACGATCGCGGTGGTCCGCTCCGCGTCCAGCGCGCCCTCGAGGCGGAGGATCTCGCCCAGCGACTGGCCCTCGACGTAGGGCATGGCGTAGAAGACGAGCCCCTCGCCTTCGCCCACGAAGTGGATGGGGACGGTGTTCGGATGGTTGAGGCGCGCGATCGCGCGGGCCTCCTGCTTGAAGCGCGAGAGGGCGCCCCCGGTCCACGCGATGTCGGGGCGCATGACCTTGACGGCGAGCCGCCGCTGCAGGTCGGTGTCGCGCACCTCGTACACTTCGGCGAAGCCGCCGCGGCCGAGGAAGCGGGTCACCTGGTAGTGGGCGCCCAGCGCGCGAGCCAGCCGGCCGGGCACATCGGCATCCGGCTGCTCATCGGCCCACAGCTCGTGCTCGTCCCGGAGGACCAGCGCGGGCCCCTCAGGTCCGCAATAGGGACAGTGGGGTGTCTCCGCGGCCAGGGCGGAGTGACACGACGAACAGACGAGCGTCGTCAATAGCGGAGTCTCCTGGTGATGGCCGTAAGCTCGCGCGTTGCCGGCCCGGGTCAAGGCCGGGGCGGGCCGGATTTCTTGACGGGACGGCCGGGCCGCTGCATACTTGCTATTCAACAAGCAAGCCAGGGAGACGCCGGTGCGCAAACCCGACCGCGAACGCGACCCCGACCGCTCCCGCGCCGCCATCCTCGACGCGGCCGAGCTCCTCTTCGCCGAGCAGGGCTACGCCGTCACCAGCCTCGCCGAAGTCGGCCTCCGGGCCGGCGTCTCCCGCGGCACCCCCGGCTATTTCTTCGGCTCCAAGGCCGAGCTTTATCAGGCGGTGCTCGACCGCTCATTCGAGGAGGTGCGGAGCGCGGTGCGGAGCGGCCGCGAGCGCGCCCTGGCCGGCGAGCACACGCCCGACGAGATCCTCGCGGGTGCGGTCTCCGACTACTTCGACTTCCTCTCCGCCCGTCCCAGCTTCGTCCGCCTGATCGAGCGCGAGGCGCTCGGTGACGGCCCGCGCGCCGGTCGGGACGCCCCGCCCCCGCTCTCCGCCGGCGAGGAGGCCCTCGCGGCGATCGCGGCGGAGCTGGGCCTCGACCCGTCGCCCTCGGGCGAGGCGGCCCAGCTGCTCCTCAGCATCGTGTCGCTGTGCTGGTTTCCGCTGGTCCACGCGGACACGGTCGCCCGTGCCGTGGGCGTGGACCTCTCTTCGGCCGACGCCCGCGCCGAGCGCAAGCGCCATGTGGTCGCGCTGGTGACGGGCGGGCTCCGGCCCAGTTCCCTCTCGCGGTCCGACGCCTTCCTCGAGGACGCACCCGCATGACCGACACCGCCCGCCCGCCCGCAGCCCATGCGCCCGGCCACACCGAGCAGGAAGCGCGCGAAGTCGCGGAGGCGGCGCGCGAGGCGACGTGGGAGTCTCCCAGCTTCGTGCGCGAGCTCTTCGAGGGACGCTTCCGGCTCGACCTCGTGCATCCCTTCCCGGAGCTGGATGCGGCCGAAGCCGAACGCGCGCGCCCCTTCATGGAGCAGCTCGAGCGCTTCCTTCGCGACCAGGTGGACAGCGACCGGATCGACCGCGAGGGCAAGATCCCGCCCCACATCGTGGAGGGGCTGGCCGAGCTCGGCGCCTTCGGCATCAAGATTCCCGCCGAGTACGGCGGCCTGGGGCTGAGCCAGACGAGCTACACGCATGCGATCGGGATGGTGACGAGCCACGACGGCAACGTGACCGCCCTCCTGTCCGCGCATCAGTCGATCGGCCTCCCGCAGCCGCTCAAGCTCTTCGGCACCCCGGAGCAGAAGGCGAAGTACTTCCCCCGGCTCGCGGCGGGGGCCGTCTCCGCCTTCGCGCTGACCGAGCAGAACGTGGGCTCCGACCCCGCCGCGGTCGCGACGCATGCCGAGCTCTCCGCCGACGGGACGCACTACGTGCTGAACGGTGAGAAGCTCTGGTGCACCAACGGGACCATCGCCGAGCTGATCCTGGTGATGGCGCGGACCGGACCGAAGCGCATCACGGCCTTCATCGTGGAGACGTCGTGGCCCGGCGTGGAGGTGGTCCAGCGGCTGCACTTCATGGGGCTGCGCGCCCTCGAGAACGGCATCATCCGCTTCACCAACGTCAAGGTCCCGGTGGAGAACGTGCTCTGGGGTGAGGGCAAGGGGCTCAAGCTCGCCCTCATCACCCTCAACACCGGGCGGCTCACCCTCCCCGCGTCGTGCGCGGTGGCCGGCAAGCGCTGCCTCGAGATCGCGCGGCGCTGGGCCGCGTCGCGGGTGCAGTGGGGCGCGCCGATCGGGAAGCACGACGCCGTCGCGCAGAAGCTCGGCCGCATGGCCGCCGACGTCTTCGCGATGGAGGCGGTGTCCGACCTCGCGAGCGGCATGGCCGACCGCGGCGGCTTCGACATCCGCCTCGAGGCGGCGATGGCCAAGATGTGGAACACGGAGACCGCGTGGCGCATCGTGGACGACACGCTGCAGATCAAGGGCGGGCGCGGCTACGAGACCGCCGACAGCCTCCGGAGCCGCGGCGAGGTGCCGGATCCCGTCGAGCGCATGATGCGGGACATGCGGATCAACCTGATCTTCGAGGGCTCGAGCGAGATCATGCGGCTCTTCATCGCCCGGGAGGCGGTGGACACCCACCTGCGGATGGCGGGCGCGCTGATCGACCCCAGGGTGCCGCGGGCCGAGAAGATCCGGACGCTCGTGAAGTCGGGCGCCTACTACGCCGTGTGGTATCCGAAACTCTGGCTCGGCTGGAGCCATGCGCCGAGATACGGCGACTTCGGCGCGCTCGCGACGCACATGCGGTTCGTGAGCCGGACGGCCCGGCGGCTGGCCCGGACGCTGTTCCACTGCATGATCCGGTTCGGGCCCGGCCTCGAGAAGCGCCAGTCGGTTCTCGGCCGGCTGGTCGAGATCGGAGCCGAGCTCCTGGCGATCTCGGCCGCCTGCGCGCGCGCGCAGCAGATGGCGACCGCGGACCCGGCGAACCACGGCCCGGTGGAGCTCGCGGACCTGTTCAGCCGGCACGCCCGCCGCCGGATCGAGGCGCGCTTCGACGCGGTCTTCGACAACGACGACGTCGCCACCTACCGCGTGGCGCAGCAGGCCCTCCGGGGTGAGCACGGCTGGCTCGAGCGCGGGATGGTGCGCGAGGTCGCGCCGGCGCCTGCACCGGCGCCCCCGTCCGCCTAGATTTCGGCCGATCGAGCCACCAGGAGCGGACCATGCCGACAGCGGAAGGCCGGACCATCCCCTTCGCGGGCCCGGAGGAGATCGACGTCGCGGTGCTCGAGACCTTCGGCTACGAAGGCCCCGAGCAGCGCATCGTGACGGAGACGAAGGAGTTCAGCGCGGTGTGCCCGTACAGCGGGCTGCCCGACTACGCGGTGCTCCGGATCGAGTACGTCCCGGCCGGCCGCTGCATCGAGCTCAAGAGCCTCAAGTACTACGTCACCAGCTATCGCAACGTCGGCATCTTCCAGGAGCACGCCACCGCGCGCATCGCCGAGGACCTCTTTCGCGCGCTGGAGCCGCGCGAGCTGGTGGTGACGACGGTGTACAACGTGCGGGGCGGCTTCGACACGACCTGCTCCGTGACGCTGCCGCCCCGCTCCGCCGCCTAGCGCGCCGCCAGCCCCGGCGAGGGCTTGCCCACGGTCCGCGGGCGGACCTCGGTTTTCGGACCACGGGGGAGCAGCGTCGGCAGGTTTGCCAGCTCATACGCCGTCACCGCCATCACCGCCGACGCCTGCCTGAGGTCGTCCGGCACGGCGTGGTCGTAGGTGTCCACCTGGGAGTGGTGGGTGTGATTGTACCCGCGGCTCTCCTGGTCGAAGTTCCAGCCGGGGACGCCGTAGGGGATGAACGAGAGGTGGTCGGTTCCCCCCTTGTTCCCCTCGCGAACGTTGGTGGCTCCCAGCGACGCGACGGGCGCCAGCAGGTCCTTCCAGAGCTGCTCGTCCTGATTCCGCCCCTGCAGCGCCTGGCCCGTGATCATCCCGGTGCCGTTGTCGAGCACGAGCACCGCCTGGATGCTGTCGGCGGTCGCCGCGTGCTGGGCGGCGTACGCCGTCGAGCCCAGCAGTCCCTCCTCCTCACCGCTGAAGAGGATGAACCGGATCGTGCGCTTCGGCTTGAGCCCCGACTGCGCGATCGCGCGCGCGGCCTCGAGCACCACCATGGAGCCGGTTCCGTTGTCGGTGGTGCCGGTGCCGAGGTCCCAGCTGTCGAGGTGCGCGCCCAGGATTACCACTTCACCCGGCTTCTCGCTCCCCTTGATCTCGGCGACGGTGTTCCACTGCTGCACCGACTTCGTGCCGAGGGTGTTGGTGATCGCGGCCTCGAAGCGGGGTGTCGTCCCGTTCTCGATCAGCCGGTCGAGCTGGGCGTAATCCTCGTGCGCGAGCACCAGGTTCGGCAGCGGCGACACACTGTAGGGCGAGCCGCTCATCGTCATCAGGCCCTGCTCCTTGGCGCCGTCGGTCAGCCGGCCGAGCGCTCCGGCCTGCTTGAGCAGATACGGAAGGTCCACCTGGAACTGCCGGCGCCGGGCCACGGCGGCCGCGGAGGTGTCACCGGCGGGCCGGACGCGGTTCCGGAACCGCTCGCGCATCTCGGCGGAGTCCGCCGCGGTCATGGGCGGACCATCGGGATTCCGGATCGTGGCGGGCGGCGAGGTGAGGAGCCAGGCACCCTTCATCTTCGGGCGATAGACGGCGAGGCTCTCGGGGCTGGACACGTTCACGCGAACCACCGGGCCCGCGGCGGGCTTGCCGCCCGTCCCCGCCGTCCACGCCCAGCTCTGCGCGGTGACGGCGCGGGGGAAGGGCGAGAGGAGCCGCGCGGTGACCGTGCCGCGCTCCCAGGTCACGCCGAAGTCCCAGGGCTCGAGGTTCGCGGTCAGCCCGTAGTCGCGGAAGCGCTGGGCGGTCCACTCGTTGGCCTTCCGCATGGCGGCGGAGCCGGTGAGCCGCGGGCCGATCATGTCCGCGAGGTACTCGAGGTTCTTCATCACCTCCGAGTGCTCCATCGCCTGGCTGATGATGGTGCCGGCGCCGGCGGTATCCACGCCGGTCTGCGCGCCGAGCGGCGCCGCGGCGAAGAGAAGGAGGGCAATACAGGTAAGCCGCTTGATCATGATTCGCTCGGGTTGGAGGATGCACTGTCGGGAATGTGCGGGGCGGCGAGGGCGTCCGCCAGACGCCGGAGCCGGTCGGGATCGGGCAGCGCCGCCAGCCATCGCGCTGGCACCGCCGCTTCGCCGTCGCGGGCCCCCATCAGGCCGCCCGCGACGGCGGCGTTGGTGTCGCTGTCGCCGCCGGCGCCGGCCAGCCACGTGAGGCCCCGCTCGAGGTCGGGCTCGTGCCAGGCGAACCAGAGCGCGATTTCGAGCGTCGCCGCCGCAAGGCCCGTGGCGGCGGCCTCGACGGGCAGCGCCTCGCGGCGCCCGATCGGCACCCGCCGCACCGCATCTACGACCGGGGCCGGCGATTCGTTGGCGCGGAGGACCTCGAGCACATCCGGCACGAAGTCGCGGTGACCCGACAGCAGCCGTGCCGCGGCCACGGTGAGGGCGACGGCCGCCCAGGCGGCCTCGGGATGCGGGTGGGTGAGGGCGGCGATGTGCCAGCTCGCGCTGATGCGGTTCCGGCCGGACCCCAGGGTGGCGAGCGCGAGCGGCAGCGTACGGGACAGCGCGCCGTTGGTGGGGAGCCCCGCGGCGGTCGGCGGGCTGCCGTGGGCCTCGAAGTGGCGCAGCGCGGCGCCGGTCTGCACGCCGATCCCCCGCCCGTCCCGCATGGCCCACGCGGCCCAGCGCTGCATGATCCGCCGGAGGTCCACCGGCGACGACAGGAGCTCCTCGCCCAGAATGAGGCTCAGCGCCACATCGTCGTCCCAGGGCGACTCGGTGGTGTCGCGCCGCTCGATATCGTGCACGCCGGCCGGCCATCGGCGGGCGATCTCGCCGGCGCCGAGGCCCTCGGTGGGCAGCGCGAGTGCATTGCCCGCCGCGTGTCCCAGCAGCATGCCGCGCGCGCGCTCCGCGAGTGTCAGCGCCCGTTTGACCACGATTCCCCTCCGACTATCTTTTGGCCGCACCCGCGCCCGTACGCACCTGCTCGAGCCCAAGGATTCCGTCGTGGCCAAAGATACCCTCTCCATCACCGACAACCGCACCGGCCAGTCGTACGAAGTGCCGGTATCGCTCGGCACCATCAAGGCGATGGACCTGCGGCAGGTGAAGGTGGACGCCGAAGACTTCGGCCTCATGACCTACGACCCCGCCTTCATGAACACGGCGGCGTGCAAGAGCGCGATCACCTTCATCGACGGCGACAAGGGAATCCTCCGCTACCGCGGCTACCCGATCGAGCAGCTGGCCGAGCGGGCGTCGTTCCTCGAGGTGGCCTACCTCCTGGCGGAGGGCGAGCTCCCGACCGCGGCGGAGCTCGAGAAGTGGAAGAGCGACATCACCTACCACACCTACGTCCACACCAACATCATCAAGTTCCTCGAGGGCTTCCGCTACGACGCCCACCCGATGGGGATGCTGCTCGGCGTGGTCGGCGCGCTCTCGACCTTCTACCCCGACGCGAAGAACATCCACGACCCCGCGAACCGCTACCTCCAGCGGGTGCGGCTCATGGCCAAGATCCCGACGATCGCGGCGTTCCTCTTCCGCCACTCCCGCGGGCTCCCCTACGAGTTCCCCCGCAACGATCTCGACTACATCGGCAACTTCGTCAACATGACCTTCAGCATCGGGGGCCAGCACCAGGCCAACCCGGTGCTGCAGCGCGCGCTCGAGATCCTGCTCATCCTGCACGCCGACCACGAGCAGAACTGCTCGACCAGCGCGGTACGCGCCGTCGGGTCGTCGGGCGTGGATCCGTTCAGCGCGATTTCGGCCGGCATTGCCGCCCTCTACGGGCCGCTCCACGGCGGCGCCAACGAGGCGGTGCTGAAGATGCTCGATGAGATCGGCGAGAAGAAGAACATCCCCGCGTTCATCGAGAGCGTGAAGGCCGGCAAGGGCCGGCTCATGGGCTTCGGGCACCGGGTGTACAAGTCGTACGACCCGCGCGCCAAGCTCATCAAGCGCGTCGCCGACGACGTCTTCCGCGAGACCGGGCTCAACCCGAAGCTGGACATCGCGCTCGAGCTGGAGCGGATCGCGCTGGAGGACGACTACTTCATCTCGCGGAAGCTCTACCCCAACGTGGACTTCTACTCGGGGCTCATCTACCAGGCGATGGGCTACCCCACCGAGTACTTCACCGTGCTCTTCGCCCTCGGCCGCATGCCCGGCTGGCTCGCGCAGTGGGAGGAGATGCTGCTCGACAAGGAGCAGAAGATCGCGCGGCCGCGGCAGATCTATACGGGGAGCGGGGAGCGGCCGTTCGTGGAGATCGGGAAGAGGGGGTAGCGGGCGGGCGAGGCGGTCATGCAAAGAACGGCCCCGGCAAAGTTGCCGGGGCCTTGTTCATACATGGCCGGCCACCCGCTTCACGAGCGGCCTGCCCTGCTCGCCCCGCCCGCCCTCCTACACCGGCACATCCCCCTCCAGATACGTATACCCCTCGAGCCCCGCCACATAGTCGGCAATGAACGTGTTGGCTTCCTGGCGCGTGATGTCGCGCGCGGCGCTCACCTTCCGGCGGAAGGTCGCGAGGAGGTCGGGGCCGTGGAACTGGACGTAGTTGAGCACCTCGTTCACGGTGTCGCCGTGCACCAGGTCGGTGATCTCGTAGCCGTCGGCCGTGAGCTGGACGTGTACGGCGTTGGTGTCGCCGAAGAGGTTGTGCAGGTCACCCAGGATCTCCTGGTAGGCGCCCGTGAGGAAGATGCCCAGGACATAGGGCTGCTCCTCGTGCACCGGGTGCAGCTCGAGTGACGGCTTGCCCTTCCGCCCGCCGGCGAACCGGTCGATCACGCCGTCGGAGTCGCAGGTCACGTCCTGGAGGGTGCCCCGCCGGGTGGGCGGCTCGGTGAGCCGGTGGATGGGCATGATCGGGAACAGCTGGTCGATGGCCCAGTTGTCGGGCAGCGACTGGAACACCGAGAAGTTGCAGAAGTACCGGTCCACCAGCTCGGCGTCGATATGCGCGGCGATCTCGGGAAACCCCGAGCGATCCTCGCCCATGGCCTGCTGGATGGCGTGGAGGGTGGCCAGGTAGAGGTGGTCGGCGTTGGCCTTCTCCCGGAGCGAGAACACCGCGCTCGCGAAGTACTCCTGGGCCCGCTCCTTGGAGAACACCGCGTCGTGGAACGCCTCTTCGATGCGATCGGCGGTCAGGCCGTCGAGGTTCTCGGCCATCTCCCGGAGCAGCGGGTGCGCCTCCCGGTCGAGCTGGGGCGGGACCGGCTCGATCTGCGACTCGACGTCGATGACGTTGATGAGCAGCAGCGCGTGGTGCGCGGTAATGGCGCGACCCGACTCCGAGATGAGGTGCGGCATCGGGTGCTTCTCGGCGCGGCAGACGTTCCCGATGGTATACACCACGTCGTTGGCGTACTCCCGCAGCGAGTAGTTCATGCTCGCCGGCCGGGTGGAGCGCGAGCCGTCGTAGTCCACCCCCAGGCCGCCGCCCACGTCCACGTGGCTGATGTCGAAGCCCATCCCGCGCAGCTCGGCGTAGTAGCGGCCGATCTCCTCCAGCCCTGCCTT
>JAICVB010000177.1 GCA_025935545.1 Gemmatimonadales bacterium | reverse complement strand
GGGACCGCCGCCGAGTTCCTCGTCGTGCCGTCGGCGAATGTCGCCCGCGTGCCCGACGGGATGGGTTGGGCGCAGGCCGCGGCGTTCTCGCTGGCGACGCTGACGTCGTGGCGGATGCTCGTCACCCGCGCGCGCGTGCGGCCCGGCGAGACGGTGCTCGTGTGGGGCGCCGGTGGCGGCGTGGCCCAGGCTTCCATCGCGGTCGCGCATCTCATGGGCGCGCGGGTCATCGCCGCCAGCGGGAGCGACGCCAAGCTCGAGGTCGCGCGGCGCCTGGGCGCGGCTCACCTGGTGAACCACGCGACGCAGGATCTGGTGGCCGAGGTGAAGCGCATCACCGGGCGGCGCGGTGCGGATGTCGTGGTGGACAGCGTGGGCGAGGCGAGCTGGCCACGATCGCTCCGCTGCCTCGCGCGGGCGGGGCGGCTCGTCACCTGCGGCGCCACCACCGGACCCATGGTGGGCATCGACGTACGGAAGCTCTTCTGGCACCAGTGGAGCATCCTCGGCTCCACGATGGGCAGTCACGCCGAGTATGCCGCGATCGTGGAACTCGCGTCGCGCGGCGCGCTCTGGCCGGTGGTGGATCGCGTGGTGCCGCTCGCGGAGAGCGCCGAGGTCTACCGGCGCATGGCGGCGAATGAGCAGGTCGGCAAGCTCGTGATCGAGGTGGCGGCGTGAGCGACCAGCTTTCCCGGCGCGACGCCGTCAGGATCCTGGGCGCGGCCGGTGCGGCGGCCGCGCTCCCGCACGCACACGCCGCCGGCATCGTGGCCGATGCCATGGCCGCGGTGGAGCGCGCTCCGGCGAGGATCCTTCCGCTCTCGTCCACCAGCGAGGTCTTCGTTCCGCCGCGCGGACGATCCTACGACACCTTCTCGTTCGACTTCCCCGAGCCCTCGGTCGAATTCGACGGCTTTCGCTTCGGCTTCATCGTATTCACCGAGGAGAATGCCTACGCGCTCGATCCGGCGACCATGACGGCGACGGCGGGTGGCGATGCGATGACGATCACCGCGAGCGGTTTCACGTGGGCCGGCGGACAGGAGACGACGGGCGGCTCGCTCACGGCGCGGTTCAGGAAGGTCGGCGCCGGCGTCGAGTGGGACGCGACGGTGGAGATGACGCAGCCGATCAAGACCGTGAGCACCATCATCCGCGGCATACCGCGCGGCCGCGTGGGATTCGGCGGCCCCGGCGCCGGCACGCCCGACGACGACGAGATGCTGGTCGGTTACCCCTTCAGCGGCGGCGACCTCTTCGGCGGCAACACCGCCGGCGGGATGGGAACGCCTCTCGCGATCGTCACGACCGCGGACGGATCGTGCGTCTCGATCGGTACGCTGGATACCATGGTCTGCACCAAGCGGTTCTTCTTCCAGCCGGGTGACCAGGGCTATCGCGTCGAGGCGATCGCGGAGGCTCCGGCCTGGAACCAGCAGAAGCGATGGCAGGTGCCGCGCTGGCGCATCATGCGCACGCCGAGCCCCGACGCGGCCGTCCGGGCGCACTATGAGTATCTCGATCGGACCTATCGGCTGAAGCAATGGGACGAACGGGCCGACGTGCCCGGCTGGATGCGCCAGCTCGCGCTGGTCACGACCCTGCATGGCCAGCACTTCACCGGATTCATCTTCAATGATTACGCCAGGCAGCTCGAGATCCTGCGCTGGGTGGCCACCCGGATTCCCGCCGACCGCGTGCTGGTCTTCCTCCCGGCCTGGGACGGCCGCTACTACTGGGACTACCCCCGCTACCAGGTGAGCGACAGGATGGGCGGCGAAGCCGGCTTCCGCCGCCTGATCGACGAAGCCCACCAGCTCGGTTTCAGGATGATGCCGATGTTCGGCACCAACTCGGCCAATCGCCGGCAGCCGATGTTCGGCAGGGTCGCCGACGCCGTC
>JAICVB010000057.1 GCA_025935545.1 Gemmatimonadales bacterium | reverse complement strand
CGGGGGCGCCGACTCTCCCGGCCCCCAGGCGGTGTCCCACGCTATCGGCGAGACGGCCACCGGCCACATCCACCACATCTACGACCGCGTCGCGCGCGCGCCCGGCGCGCGCGACCGGCGCTTCCGGATCGAGCACGCGCAGCACCTCCGGCCCGCCGACGCACCCCGCCTCGCGCGGATCGGCGTCGTCGCCTCGATGCAGCCCTATCACGCGATTGATGATGGGCGCTGGGCCGTGAAGCGGGTGGGGCCGCGGATCCGCAACATGTACATCTTCCGCACCCTGCTCGACAACCACACCCACCTCGCCTTCGGCTCGGACTGGACCGTGGCGCCGATGGACCCGCTCCTCGGCATCTACGCCGCCGTCACCCGCCGCACGCTCGACGACTTGAATCCCGGCGGCTGGATTCCGGAGGAGAAGATCGGCGTGGACGAGGCGCTCCGCGCCTACACCGCGGGCGACGCCTACGCCGCCTTCGGTGAGGGCGTGCGCGGCGTGCTCCGGCCCGGGATGAAGGCCGACGTCGTCGTGCTCGATCGCGACCTCACGACGATCCGCCCCGAGGAGATCCGCGATGCGAAGGTCGTGGCGACCGTCGTCGGCGGGAAGGTGGTCTACTCGGCGAAAAACTAGGGGTAATCCTAAGCAGGGGGGCGTGCCATTCCTGGCACGTTCCCCCTGTCGCATTTCTGATGGTTGACCGCGGCTGTACCGCGTCCCACCTTCGCACTTCCGATCTCATCGCCATCCAGTTCCCGAGCGCATTGGCCGGCCCGCGGCCCGCGGCGGGGGCCTGCCCATCCCTGGAGGATCCGTGCCCGGAGTCGCTCGTGCGCTCGTGATCGCCGCCCTCGTCGGACCCGTTCCTTCCCTCGCCGCGCAGAGTCCCGCGCCCGCCGCCACCTTCGCCGAAGGCCTCGACGCCCTCAACGCGCTGCCCGACGCCGGCGCGCGGGCCGCCAGCATCACGTCGCTCGTGATCCGGCGCGACGCCGCCGAGTTCCGCCTGGGCGCCGGCACGCTCTACCTGCTGGGGCCGGTCGGCGGGCGGAACGTCGCCGTGGCGTATCGCGGCCCCGGCGGCTTCACCTATGCGCCCGCGAGTCCGCTCGAGCAGCGCCGGCTCATGCGGCTGTACAAGTCGACCTCGCTCGTCACGCCGATCACCGGCGCCGTCTTCGTCTTCGCCGACAGCACGCTCGCGGAGCTCGGCCGGTCGGTCACCTTCGCGCCCGCGGCGGCGCCGCTCCCGGCCGACGTGCGGAGCCGCGTGCGCGACATGCTGAGCTTCGCGAGCGACCCCGACAGCAAGTCGCCCGATCCCGACCTGATGGCCGATCTCCTGAACGGCGCCAGCAGCGATCTCTTCTATGCGCACGTGGTCCGGGCGGACGGCGATCCCGTCATGTTCATGGTGGATCCCTGGGTGGTGGAAGGCAGCCGCCTGCTCGGGCGCGCGCGCCGCGCCGGCTGGACCCGCATGACTCAGCTCGTCAGCCAGTCCCGGCGTCAGGGCGACTCCGCCGTGGCGACGTCGGAGCGCCGCTCGCCGATCGACGTGAGCCGCTACACGATGAACGTCGCCGTCCCCCGCAACAACGCGGGCGAGGTCGCCTTCTCCGCCTCGGCCCGCCTGGACCTCACCGCGAGCGCGCCGGCCGGCCCCTGGGTCCCCTTCTATCTCTTCCCCAAGCTGCGCGTGGATTCCGCGCGCTGGGCCGACGGCGGGGCGGCCACCGTCGCGAAGCTCAAGGACGCCGGCGAGATGTGGCTCCGGCTCGACCGGCCGCTCGCCGCCGGCGAGACGCGGGCCGTCACGGTGTACTACCATGGCGACCTGATCGACCGCTATGACGACCTGCTCTACATCAAGTCGTCCATCTCGTGGTATCCGCTGACGCTCGAGGGGCGCAGCAAGGCGGTCTTCGACCTCACCTTCCACACGCCGCCCTCCTACCGGTTCGCGTCGGTGGGCGACCGCACCGACTCCACCACCGATGCCGCCGGCCTGGTGCAGACGCACTGGCTCACCGCCGCCCCGATCCGGAATGCGTCGTTCAACCTGGGCGTGTTCGAGGTCCTGACCTCGCGCGCCGACGGGGTGCCGCCGGTCGAGGTGCTGTATTCGGAGCAGGCGCACCGCTCGGGGCTCCTGCCGCGCGCCGGTGCCAAGGAGCAGGTGGGGCAGGACGTGCTGAGCGCGCTGCAGTTCTTCCAGCACGTCTACGGCGACGTGCCCGTGAAGCAGTTCTACGCCACCGAGATTCCCTACCCGCATGGCGAGGCCTTCCCGGGGCTGGTCCACCTCGCCCTGAGCACCTTCGTCAACAGCTCCGAGGACGGCTTCGACGAGTTCTTCCGCGCGCACGAGGTCGCCCACCAGTGGTGGGGCATCGCGGTGGACTTCGACACCTATCACGACCGGTGGCTGAGCGAGGGCTTCGCCAGCTTCTCGGGGCTTTGGTACATGCAGACCGCGCGGAAGCAGAACAAGCTCTACTTCAACATGCTCGACCACTGGCGCGCCGACATCTCGCTCCACAAGGGCAGCGACGACGCCCTCGCCTTCGGCAGCCGCCTGGGCGACAGCGATGATCCGGCCGACTACCAGACGATCGTCTACGAGAAGGGGGCGTGGCTGGTGCACATGCTCCGCATCCTCATGCTCGACCTGCGCACCATGAACGAGGACCGCTTCACCGGCGCCATGCGGGAGTTCTACGCCTCCTACCGCGGGCAGCGGGCCTCCACCGCCGACTTCCGCCGCGTCATGGAGCGTCACGCCGGCGCCGACCTCGGCTGGTTCTTCGACGAGTGGTTCCGCGGCGTGGACATTCCGAGCTACAAGGCCTCGTGGAAGGCCGACCCGGCCGATGGCTTCAAGTTCAATGTCCACCTGCGCGTGCTGCAGCAGAACGTCCCCGATGACTTCATGATGTACGTCCCCGTCACCATTACCCTGGCCGACGGCACCGCGCGGCTCCGGGTCAAGGTGCAGGGTCCCCGCACGGACGTGGATCTGCCGCTCATGCCGTCGAAGCCGAAGGACCTCAAGTTCAACGACCTCGACGGCGTGCTGGCGGACGTGGACATGGCGGGGTGGAGTGACTGATCCGCCGCGGCGGCGCGGCCTCGCCCTCGCGCTGGGGCTCCTCGGCGCGCCGGCCCTGCTGCTGGCGCAGAAGCCGGCCCCGAGGCCGGTCCTCGACACGCTCGTCGCGCGCGCCGTGCGGGACTCGCTCGACCCGATCGCCCATTACGACCTGGGCGCGGCGCTGGCCGCGGCGAAGAAGTTCGACGAGGCCGAGCGGGAGTTCCGGGCCGCCGTCGCCCTCGCGCCGCAGTACGCCGACCCGTACCTCGCCCTGGCCCGGCTCCCCGCCGCCCGCGGCGAGGACTACTGGAAGCGGCGTGCGAAGAACGACGGCGAGGGCAGCGTGCGCACGGCCCTGCTGCAGGCGGAGCGCTACTACCGGCGGGCGTTCCTGATCAATCCGCTGGTGGATCTCCGCGTGATGGCGGACGACGATCCGCGCTACCGCCACGCGCCGCCCATCGCCTACGTCATCTGGTGGTGGTACCGGGGCATGGCCGACGCGGTGCACGCCGTGAGCCGGGAGGAGTATCCCAGGGCGTTCGACGCCCTCACGCGGGTGCGCCAGGACAAGCGCGCCGGCGACGGCTCGGAGCTCCCCTCGCAGGTCCTCTGGCTGCGCGGCCTCCTCGGTGCTCAGCTGGGCCGTTATGACGAGTCGATCAGCGACCTCGATATCCTGACGGGCCGCACCTTCGCCGCTGAGACGACGTCGGCCCGGGTGGGGCCGACCGCGAGCGCCAACGACTACCGCTATACCCTCGCCACCGTCCGCTACCTCGCCGGCCGCTACGACGAGGCGATCGCCACCTTCCGCCGGTCGCTCGAGTTCGACATCGGGCTCTACCAGGCGCACATCCAGATGGCCCGCATGTACGAATCCCTCAAGCGCTGGGACGACGCGATCGCCGAGCGCCGCGCCGCCATCGCGGCCGATCCCGACGATGGGAGCCTGCTCGTGGACCTGGGCGGTACCCTGGCGCTCGCGGGCCGCACCGAAGAGGCGGAGACGGTGCTCGGCGAGGCCACCACCCAGGCCCCGCGCGACCCGCGGGCCTGGTATCTCCTTGGCATCGCGGCGTTGCGCGCGAGCCATGCCGATGCCGCGCGCGCCGCGCTCACCCGGTTCATCGCGATCGCGCCGAGCCGCTACGGCGAGCAGCTCGCCGAGGCGCGGCAGCAGCTCGCGGTGATGCCGTGAGGATGGCCCCGGCGCGCGCGGCCGCCGCCGCACTCCTGATGTCCGCGCTCACGCCCCTGCCGGCCCGCGCGCAGTGGGCACGCCTCGCCGTGAGCGTGGACAGCCTCGAGGCGAAGGCCGCCCGCGACTCCCTCGATCCGGTGGCGCTCTATCAGCTCGGGATCGGGTACTGGTCCATCCGCCGCTACGACGACGCGGAGCGGGCGTTCCGCCGATCGGTGGCGGTGGAGCCGCGGACCGCCGCCGGATATCTGGCGCTCAGCTTCCTCCCGTACGCGCGGCGGCCGAAGCTCTGGTCGGAGGCGGCCCGGGGTCACGTGCCGCCCGAGCTCAGGGACGCCGTGGCCGAGTCCGACCGGTATTTCCGCCGGGCCTTCATGATCGATCCGCTGGTGGACCTACAGATCTACGGCCTCATGCTGCCTCGCTACGCGGCGGGGGACCGTCTGGCGCAGGCGATTCTCCAGGGGTTCGGCGGCTTCTTCGGCGGGCAGTACCAGGCGGCGTACGATGGCTTCGACGCCGTCGTGCGGTCGCTCTCCGACCGCGATCGCGAGAAGCCTGGCGTGGACGTCTTCTTCTGGTACCGCGGCCTAGCGGCGGCGCATCTCGAGGAGTACGGCACCGCGATTCATGACGTGCGCCTGGTCCTCGACCGCGTCGCGGCCGCGGAGAAGACCGACTCGATCTCGCTCTTCGCCTCCCTCCGCTCGAGCGAGCTGCGGTACGTGCTGGCCGCGTTCGAGCAGGAGGCGGGGCAGCGCGACAGCGCGCTCGCGCACTTCCAGGCGGTGCTCACCACCGACATGGGCCAGTACATGGCTCACGTACGGATGGCCGGGATCTACGAGTTCCGGCATGAGTGGGACAAGGCCCTCGAGGAGCGCCGGCGCGCCATCGCCACCAATCCCGACGACCCAAGCCTGCTGTTCGACCTCGGCTTCACCCTCGCCCGGGCGCAGCGGCTGCCCGAGGCGCGCGAGGCGCTCGAGCGGGCCATGGCGGCCAATCCGCTCAATCCGCGCATCCCCTACGTGCTCGGCAAGGTCGAGCTCGCACTGCACGACGGCACCGCGCGCGCGACCCTCGAGCGAGTCCTCGCCATGGCGCCCAGCACGCTCCGGGAGCAGGTCGCCGAAGCCAGGGCGAGCCTGGCCTCGCTCCCCTGAACGGACCCGCCATGATCACCCTTCCGCGTTGGCGCCTCGCATCGGCCGCGGCATGCCTCGCGTCCCTGGTCGGGATCCCGGCGCGGGCCCAGGCCCAGGTCTCGACCTACGAGCAGCTGCAGTCGTTCTCCAGCGTGCTGAGCCAGGTGCGCGCCAACTACGTCGACTCCGTGAATGTGGGGTCGCTGGTGCGCGCCGCGATCGTGGGCATGCTCCGCTCGCTCGATCCCCACAGCCGCTACCAGGCCCGCGAGGACTTCGAGCTCGAGGCGCGATTCGACGCCGGCCAGCTGGCCGCCGTGGGTCTCTCGGTCGAGGACGCCGACGGCGCGCCGGTCGTCCTCAACGTCGTCCCGGGCGGGGCCGCCGCCCGGGCCGGCATCCTTCCCGGCGACCGCGTGCGCGCGATGAACGACAGCGCCGTCGCCGGGCTTGGCGCCCGCACCCTCGCGCTCCGGCTCCTGGGCGAGCGCGGCACCCGGGTCCGCCTCACGCTCGAGCGGGGCCCGCGCTGGGAGCCCGATACCTTCGTCGTGACGCTCAAGCGCGCGATCATCGAGCATCACGTCGTGTCGCCGCCGAGGCTGGTCGAGCCGGGCACCGCGTACATCCGCCTCGCCGAGTTCACGCCGCCGGCAGCGAAGGAGCTGCGCGATGCGCTGGAGCGGCTGCGCGGCATGGGAGCGAAGCGCCTCATTCTCGACCTGCGCGGCAATCCGGGCGGCTCCATCGCCGCCATGATCGAGATCGCGCAGGAGTTCCTCCCCGCCCACACCAGCGTCTTCCGTACCGCGGGCCGCAAGAAGAGCGGGGTCGACTCCGTCGTCACCGCCCAGGCGGGGGACTTCGTGACGCTTCCCCTCATCGTGCTGGTGGACGAGGGGAGCGCGAGCGCGTCGGAGATGCTGACCGGGACGCTGCAGGACCACGATCGCGCCCTCGTCGTGGGGCGCCGGACCTTTGGCAAGGCGCTGATGCAGACGGCGCTCCCTCTGCCCGGCGGCGATGTCGTATGGCTCACCACTGCCCGCGTGATCACGCCGAGCGGCCGGCTCATCCAGCGGAGCTATCAGGGCATCGCGGCGGAGCAGTACTACTCGCTGGCCGGGCGGACCGGCCTCGCCTCGGATACCCTCACCGTCTATCACACCGATCACGGCCGGCCGGTCCGCGGGGGCGGAGGAATCCGCCCCGACGTGGAGCGGCCCGCCGCGACCTTTCCCGTCTGGTTCCCGGTGGCGCTCGACAGCGGATTCGTCGAAGCGGTGGCCGACAGCGTGGCCGCCGTGCTCCCCGCGAACGAGGAGGCCCGGGTGGCGTGGCTCGACGAGTCGGCCCGCTGGGACCGCGACCTGGTCACCCCCTTCCTCGCACGCGTGCGCACCCGTTTCGCCGTGCGCGCCGAGCCCGATACGGCGCTCCGCGCCCGGCTGGGGCGCGCCCTGGCGTCGCGCGCCGCGGAAGTCCGCTGGGGCCCCGACGGCGCCGAGGAATTCCTGCTCCATAACGACCCGGATATCCGGGCCGCGATCGCCGCCTTTCCTGCCCTGCCGCAGTCGCTCGGACGCTAGCCCGGGGGTATCTTCCGGGGACAGGCAGCAAGACGTCTTCACCCTGTTCCCGAGACCGATGGCCACTCGCACCCCCGGCCGCGCCAAGGCCCCCGCCTCCAGCCGGCTCGACAAGGCCGAGCTGCTCGAGCTCTACCGCCTGATGCTCCTGTCCCGGCGGATCGACGACAAGGAAATCCAGCTCAAGCGGCAGAACCGCATCTTCTTCCAGATCTCCGGCGCCGGCCACGAGGCCGTCCTCGTGGCGGCCTCCCGCGCCTTCCGGGCCGGCTACGACTGGTTCTACACCTACTATCGCGATCGCGCCCTCTGCCTCGGCCTCGGCATGACCGCGACGGAGCAGCTGCTGAGCGCCGTCGCCGCCGCGGACGACCCCAATTCCGGCGGCCGCCAGATGCCGTCGCACTGGGGGCACAAGGACCTCAACATCGTCAGCGCCTCGAGCCCGACCGGCACCCAGTTCCTCCAGGCGGTCGGCTGCGCCGAGGCCTGGCTCCGGGTGACGCGGAACGACCGCATCACCGACAAGGACGCCCTGATCCGCGGCGACGAGGTCGTCTTCTGCTCCACGGGTGACGGCACCACCAGCCAAGGCGAGTTCTGGGAGGCCCTCAACACCGCGGCCAACCTCAAGCTCCCGGTCGTCTTCCTGGTGGAGGACAACGGCTACGCGATCTCGGTGCCCGTCGAGGTCAATACCCCGGGCGGGTCCATCTCGAAGCTGCTCACCGGCTTTCCCGACCTCTACATCCAGGAGTGCGACGGAACCGACGTCCTCGAATCCTTCGACACCCTGACGCGGGCGGTGGACTACTGCCGGCAGCGGAAGGGGCCGGCGCTGGTCCACGCGCACGTCATCCGGCCGTACAGTCACTCGCTGTCGGACGACGAAGTCTTCTACCGCCCGCCCGCCGAGCGCGAGGCCGACGCGGCGCGCGATCCGCTGACACGCTTCCCGCGCTACCTCCTGGAGCAGGGGATCGCCACCGAGGGCGAGATCGAGGCCATCGCGGCGCGGGTCTCCGAGGAAGTGGATGTGGCCACCGAGGTCGCCCTCGCGTCGCCCCAGCCCGCCACCGACACGGTGTATCGCTACGTCTATTCCCCCGACGTGGACCCCACCAGCGAGCAGTTCGACACCGAGGACGATCCCCGCTTCAGCGGCGAGCCGACCACCATGGTGGACCTGCTCAACGCCTGTCTCCGCGAGGAGATGGCCCGCGACCCGCGCATCGTCATGTTCGGCGAGGACGTCGCCGACTGCAGCCGGGAGGAGTACCTGGGCGCGGTGAAGGGGAAGGGCGGGGTCTTCAAGGTGACGTGGGGCCTGCAGAAGGCGTTTGGCTCGAACCGGGTCTACAACTCGCCCCTGGCGGAAGCCAACATCATCGGCCGCGCGATCGGGCTGGCCACCCGCGGCCTCAAGCCGGTGGTCGAGATTCAGTTCTTCGACTACATCTGGACCGCCTACATGCAGCTCAGGAACGAGCTGGCCACCATGCGCTGGCGCTCCAACAACGCCTTCAGCTGTCCCGTCGTGGTGCGCACCACCTACGGCGGCTACCTGAAGGGCGGCTCGATATATCACTCACAGACGGGCGCCGCGGTGTTCACCAGCCTGCCGGGCCTCCGGGTCGTGTGCCCCGCGACGGCGCTCGATGCCAACGGGCTCCTCCGGACCGCGATCCGGTCGGAGGATCCGGTGCTCTTCCTCGAGCACAAGCACCTCTACCGGCAGACCTACAACAAGGCGCCCAACCCCGGGCCCAACTTCATGATCCCCTTCGGCAAGGCGAAGGTGGTGCGGGAGGGCACCGACCTCACCGTCGTGACGTACGGCGCGGTGGTGCAGCGCGCGCTGGTGGCGGCCCGGGAGATGGAGGAGCGGCACGGCGCGAGCGTCGAAGTGATCGACCTCCGCTCGCTGAGCCCGGTGGACTACGAGACGATCTACGCCTCGGTGCGGAAGACGAGCCGGGTGATCGTGGCCTACGAGGATTCGATGAGCTGGGGGTACGGCGCGGAGATCGCGGCGCGCATCGCCGACGAGACCTTCGCCTTCCTCGACGCGCCGGTCCGGCGGATCGCCTCGACCGACACCTTCGTGGCGTACTCGCCGGAGCTGGAGGACGTGATCCTCCCGCAGGTGGACAGCATCAGGCAGGGGATGGAGGAGCTGCTCGACTTCTAGCGCGGGAGGGAAAGATGGCGGTGAGATTCGCGAGGAAACTGGCGCCGCTCGCCCTGATCGTCGCCTGCGGCGGCGACGGGACCGGGCCGGGCGACGTGGGCGACGGGGAGTTCAGCTACGAGGTGACGGGGGATGTAACCCAGTCGGTGAGCGGCAACGCGTACTGGGCAAGTGGTGCCGATGCAGAGGGAGGATTTGCGATCAGCCTGAGCGTCGGGGAGCGCGGCACGGTCATCGGGCGGGTATCGCCGGTGGCACCTGCCGTGGGAACCTACCAGTTCGCCGCCACGGACGCCGAGACGATACCCGACGATCAGTTCATCGTGATCACCACCCTGGGCTCGGGCATCTCGTTCTGTGGATCGCAGAGCGGCAGCATGCAGGTCACGGGCACGGGCGAGCACATCCGCGGGACTTTCACTGCGAATGTCGACTGTTTTGACCAGGCGAGCAACAGCATCAAGCACGCAGTGGTGACGGGGGAATTCGATGCGGTAGAGGCGCCGCAGCAGTAGCGCCTGGCAGGGCAGGAAACGGGGCGGCGGGCGCCTGGCGCCCGCCGCGTGCGCGTTACCGGAGTGCCTCCCGGATTTCCGCCGCGGCGCTGATGGCGTGGTCCACGTCGCGCGAGAGCGCCCGGGCCTGCTGGGTGGCCATGGTGAGATCGCCGAGGACGTTGGCGATGCCCGCGGACCGGAGCCGCATCAGGTCGAGCCGCATGTTCTGCATGGCCAGCACGCATTCGTCGAGGCGGGTGGCCACCTGGCCCCGGCGCGTCAGCAGCTCGGCGTAGGTCGCGCGCTGGCGCTCGAGGAGGTTGAGCCGGCGGGCGCGCTCCGCGTCCTCCGGCTCGCGGTTGAGCGCGGCGATCCGCTCGTCGAGCCGCATCAGGGCGTCGGCGTTGGTCTCGCTGTCGAGCGAGTGCAGGGTGCGGGCGAGGTCGATCGCCTTGTTGTAGAGGCCGTCGGCCGTCTCCTGGATCTCGCCCGGCAGCTGCTTCCGCTCGGAGGGGTCGAGCCGGTCGAGCGCCTTCACGATGGCCGCGCGGTCGCCGTGCACCTGAAGCACGGTGGCATACTGCGCGCCGAACTCGTCCGGCTTGGGCGGCGGCAGCACCTTCGGGAGCTTCCCGCCCTTGCCGACCGTTCCCGCCTGGATCGCGTCGTGCGCCGGCGGGCGGCTCAGGACGTCCCGCCACGTGTATCCCGCCTGCCAGAGCTTCGCGTAGTTGTTGAGCAGCCCGAAGCCCATCGCTGCCGCGGGGATGATGAACCACGGGTGGTCGATCCCGCCCGTCCCCACGTTGATCAGGAAGAGTCCCCCCGAGACCGCCGCCCACCGCGCGAACTGCGCGCGCACCCGCTGCACGATCTTGGGCTCGCCGGTGTCCGGCAGCGGGGTGTCGCCGCCGCTCCGCCTGGGCTCCCACCGACGGGCGCGCTCCAGCCGGTCGAGGCGGTCGAAGGCGCCGCGCGGCGCCGGCAGCGGTCGCGGGCTCACCGGCCGCTGCCCCGCGATCGGCCTCGCAGCTTCCCGCACCGGCCGCCGCGCTCCGGTCCCCGGGCGCGCGGACGCCCCGGCTGCCGGGGCCCGCCCCGCCTTCCAGCCGAGCCCGGTCGGCTGGTACCCGGTCACGACGCGATTCTCCAGCGAGCGGCGGAGTGAGTCGGCGCTCGGCCACCGGTTCTCGGGATCCTTCTCGAGGCAGCGGGCCACCGCCAGCGCGAGGTCCTCGGGCACGTCGGGGCGGACCTCGCGGATGTCGGGCGCGGGCTCGGTGATCTGCTTCATCAGGATGCCGGCCACCGTCGGCGCCGAGAACGGGAGCTCGCCGCTCAGCATCTGGTACGCCACGATCCCGAGGCTGTAGAGGTCCGAGCGGCCGTCGATCTCGCGCTCGCCCGCCGCCTGCTCCGGGCTCATGAAGGACGGCGTGCCGATCGCGACGCCGACCCCGGTGAGCGTGGCGCCCGAGCTGGATGAAAGCGCCTTGGCGATGCCGAAGTCGGTGACCATCACCCGGCCGCGGGTGCCCTCGAGGAGGATGTTGTCCGGCTTGATGTCGCGGTGGATGATGGAGAGGTTGTGGGCGGCGCTGAGCGCGTCCGCCGTTTCCTTCATGACGCGGCGGACTTCCTCCACCGGCAGCCGCCCCCTCCGCTTGATCCGGCCCCCGACGCTCTCGCCGTCCACGTAACCCATGACGAAATAGACGAGGCCCTGGCCCTCGCCGACGGTGTGGATCGGGACGATGTGCGGATGGGAGAGCTTCGCCGCCGTCTGCGCCTCGCGAGTGAAGCGCTGGCGGATGTCCTGCTGGAACGCGAGCTCGGGCGGCAGCACCTTGATCGCCACGCGGCGCTGCAGCCGTTCGTCGCGCGCACGGTAGACCACGCCCATGCCCCCGCGGCCGATCTCGCCCTCGATCGTATAAGCATCACCCAGTGCCTCGCCCAGGCGGGCGGCGAGAGGCTTATCGGCCGGATCGGTCATCGCACCAATTTGCGCTTGCCGCGCGGCTTGGGCAACATTCGATTCAGCCTGGGACGCAGCGGGGCCAGATTGGCAGGGTCGCCGCCGGCGCACGTCATTCCCGCGCACGGCCGGGTCCGATCCCGGCGCTTTCGGCATGATACCGCTGGCACGGCCGGTGCACAGGACACCCCGATTCGCGCTGACCTGATCCACGCGCTCCGGTTGCCGGAGCTGAAGGAGTCCCGATGTCCGAACGACTGATGCTGCCGGTCCTGCCCCTCCGTGAGGTCGTCCTCTTTCCCGGCGTGACCGCGCCGATCGGCGCCGGCCGTCCGGCCACGCTGCGGGCCATCGAGTCCGCGCTCGCGACGCCGGAGAAGCTGGTCTTCGCCGTATCCCAGCGGCAGAACGTGGACAACGTCACCCCGGAGTCCCTCTACACGATCGGCACCGTCGCCCGCATCGGCCAGCTGCAGCGCGGACTGGCGGGCATGCAGCTGCTGCTGCACGGCGAGCATCGCGGCATCGCGATCCACTACACCGAGAAGGACGGCTACCTCCAGGCGGTGGTGCGCGAGGCGGAGGAGATGTCGCCCATCAATCCCGAGGACCCGGCGTTCGTGGCCCTGCACCGCGAGGCACGGGCGCGGGCGGCGGAGCTGGGGCAGAAGTCGGGCCTCCCCGAGGAAGTGGTGAACCAGGTGCTCGCGGGCGTGAACGAGCCCGGCCGCTTCGCCGACCTCGTGGCCGGCTACATCGACATCACGCCGAGCCAGCGGCAGGCGCTGCTCGAGACCCTCTCGGTCGAGGAGCGGCTCCGCCGCGTGCTGGTGCACGTGCAGCGCCAGATCGGCGTGCTCGATGCCCAGGAGGACATCAAGTCGCAGGTGCAGGAGGAGCTGGGCGAGCGGCAGCGCGAGATGTTCCTCCGCGAGCAGCTCAAGACCATCCGCCGAGAGCTCGGCGAGGACGAGTCGGGCGACGACGGCGACGAGCTCCGCGCCAAGCTCGAGGCGCTCGACCTGCCGCCCGAGGTGCGGAAGGAGGTGGACCGCGAGCTCGCCCGGCTGAGCCGGATCGGGCGCGAGTCCATGGAGTCGCAGGTGGTCCGTACCTACCTCGAGAACATCGCCGAGCTGCCGTGGGACATCCGCTCGCCGGAGCACCTCGACCTGATCGAGGCCGCGCGGATCCTCGAGGAGGACCACTACGCCCTGGGAGATGTGAAGGATCGGGTCCTCGAGTTCCTCGCCGTCCGCCAGCTCCGCACCGAAGCCGACGCGCGGGAGCGCGCGGCCCGCGAGCCCGCCCCCGGGCCCGACGGCGCCCGCCCCGATGCCGCCCTGCCCGAGCGGATCGTGGATCCGGACTCCGGCGAGTCGACCGACACGCCGGTCGCCACCGCCACCGTGCCCGAGCCCAACAAGCCCGGGCTCGGCAACGACGACGACAAGGGCGCGAAGGGTCCGATCCTCCTCTTCGTGGGCCCGCCGGGCGTCGGCAAGACCTCCATCGCGCGGTCCATCGCGCGGGCCATGGGCCGCAAGTATGTCCGCATCTCGCTGGGCGGCGCCCGCGACGAGGCCGACATCCGCGGCCACCGGCGCACCTACGTCGGCGCCATGCCGGGCCGCATCATCCAGGGAATGAAGCAGGCGGGGGCGAAGAATCCCGTCTTCCTCCTCGACGAGGTGGACAAGCTCGGCGTCTCCTTCCAGGGCGACCCGGCGAGCGCGCTCCTCGAGGTGCTCGACCCCGCGCAGAACGACAGCTTCGTGGACCACTATCTCGGCGTGCCGTTCGATTTGAGCGAGGTGCTCTTCATCGCGACCGCCAACTTCATCCAGAACATCCCCGCGCCGCTCCTCGACCGCATGGAGGTGGTGGACTTCGCGGGCTACACCGAGCGCGAGAAGCGGCAGATCGCGCGGCAGTACCTGATCCCGCGCCAGTACCACGAGAACGGCGTCACCGCCGACCAGCTCGAGATCACCGACGACGCGCTGAGCGAGATCATCACCGGCTACACCCGTGAGTCCGGCGTCCGCCAGCTCGAGCGGGAGATCGGGCGGCTGGCCCGGAAGGTGGCGCGGAAGATCGCCGCGAAGGAGGTCGAGCGCACGACGGTCGATCGCGCCGCGGTGGACGACCTCCTCGGCCGGCCCAAGGTGCACCCGGAGAAGATGGCGCGGGCCGACGAGATCGGCGTCGCGACCGGGATGTACTACACGCCGACGGGCGGTGACATCATGTTCGTCGAGGCGTCCACCATGCGCGGCAAGGGCGAGCTGGTCCTCACCGGCCAGCTGGGCGATGTGATGAAGGAGTCGGCCCGCGCCGCCTGGACCTACGCGCGCTCGCACGCCGCCGCGCTGCAGATCCCCGACGGCATGTTCGACCGCGACGTCCACATCCATGTTCCCGCCGGCGCGATCCCGAAGGACGGCCCGTCCGCCGGCGTCACCATGGCCACGGCCGTGGTCTCCGCGCTCTCGGGCCGGCCCGCGCGGCATGATGTCGCGATGACCGGAGAGATCACCCTCCGCGGCCGCGTGCTGCCCATCGGTGGTGTGAAGGAGAAGGTGCTGGGCGCCGTGCGGGCGGGGATCTCGTCGATCATCCTGCCGCGCGACAACGAGCCCGATCTGGAGGACCTCCCGAAGGAGGTGCGCGACACGCTGACGGTGACGCTGGTGCAGGATCTCGGAGAGGTGCTGGCCCTCACGCTCCGGGGCTCGTTCCACGAAGGCCGGCTCTCCTTCGACGGACAGCCGGCCGAGGAGCCGGAGCTGGCGGAGGTCCGCTAGCTCCGCCCGCCCGCGCCGAACGCGCCGAGCACCGCCCGGGCCGTCGCCACGAACACCGGCGACGTGCTCCAGTGGCCGGCCACCTCGGCGCCGCTCCGCCCGGCGATCACGGCGCTCCGCTCGTCCAGGACGGCGACGAGGGGAGTGCCCGGCCAGGTGACGGTACTCTCCCCGATGTGCTCCACCGGCGCGAATCCCAGATCCACCTCATCCACGGAATAGAGCTCCAGCACCAGGCCCGCCGCGGCCGGGCGCCGGAGCGCGGGCGCGAGCACCGGGTAGGCATCTCCCGGCGCCAGCAGCGACAGGGAGCTCTTCACCCGCGCGATCTCGTGCGAGAGGAGCTGCAGCGCGGCGCGCGGGGAGTCGATCTCGAGCAGGGTAGGGGAGGCGGGCGCCGAGAGGGAGCCCAGGTCATCGCCAAGGCGGTCGAGTGCCGCGGCCTGATCGTTCGTGATCCGGGCGATGAGCGCCATCGGCGCCTCCGGCCGGAAGCGACGGGGGCGGCCCCCGGCGGCGGGGGGCCGCCCCCAGCGAACCAACCCCCCCAAGGGGCTGGACACCGTTGGGGCCCCCCGGCAGGCGGGCCCGGCGGGGCGGGTGGCCCG
>JAICVB010000035.1 GCA_025935545.1 Gemmatimonadales bacterium | reverse complement strand
GGCCCTGCACCTGCATCCCGGCCCGCGAGGGACGGATGCACGCGGGCGGCGCCGCCGCGCCACCCGCCAGCGCGAGCACCACGCCGCCCGCGAGCGCGAGCACCACGCCGCCCTTCAGCATACGCGCAGCACGTCGCCCACCGGCCCGGCGTCGCCGTCCCGGAGCATCTGGGCGATGTCGTCGAGCGCCCGGCGCTCGCGTGGCCACGCGACGCGGCCGCGCGCGGCCGCGAGCGGCAGCCACTCGGCACGGTCGTGCTCGGCGCCGGTGACGGGCGCCGCGTCGGGACTCACGAACGCGGCGAAGACGGGAATGAGCGCGACCTCGCCCGTCCCGTGCAGGTAGAACGACTCAACGCGGCTCAGGTTGAAGAGCCGCTCCGCGGCGAGGCCCGTTTCCTCGCGGAGCTCCCGCAGCGCGGCCCGCTCGGGCCGCTCACCGGTCTCGATGTGCCCGTGGACCGCCTCCCATGAGCCCGGACAGCGCCCGCCCGGCGCCCGGCGGAGCACGAGGCACTCGAGCGAGTCGCCGGCCCCGCGGAGCGCGTACACGTCCACCAGCGACACGCGTATCGCGGTCACCGGGGGATCAGCTCCGGCGGCGCGCCAGCACCGCCTGCAGCCGGGCCGAGAGCGCGCGGGCCCGGAAGGGCTTGGTCAGGAAGTCGTCGGCGCCCAGCTCGAAGACCCGCACCTCGTTGTCCTCGTCGCCCTTGGCGGTGAGGACGATGATGGGGATGCGGGCGGTGGCGTTCCGCGAGCGAAGCTGCTCGAGCACGGTGTAGCCGTCGAGGCCCGGCAAGTTGAGGTCGAGCATGATCAGGTCCGGCGCGTGGCGGTCCACCTGGTCGAGCGCCTGCACGCCGTCGCGCGCTTCGGCCACCACGTAGCCCTCGCGCTCGAGCAGGTCGCGCATCACCCGCCGCAGCTGCTCCTCGTCCTCCACCAGGAGGATCTTGGCCCCCGTGTGCGCGATATCGGGCGCGTCCGGCTCGTCGATCAGCTCGAAGCCCAGGCCGAGGTCGGCGTCCACCGACCCGTGCGGCCGTCCCGCCGCCGTGGACGGCGAGGCTGGCGGCGCCGACGCCGCGGGCGCCGGGCGCTTCGCGGGCGCTTCCTCCGCCGGCACGTCGGTGACGCGGAGGAGCTCCTCCACCGTCGTTTCCCCCGAGAGGACGTGCCGGAGCCCGCTCCACCAGAGCGAGCGCATGCCGCCCTCGCGCGCGGCCTCCGCGATGCGGTCCGCCGCCGCCCCGTCGCCGATGAGCCGCTCGATCTCGGGGCTCATGGTGAGCACCTCCACGATCGCGAACCGGCCGCGATAGCCGGTCATCGCGCACTCGGCGCAGCCGATCGCGCGGAAGAGCGGCGCCGTGCGCGGGATGTAGCGGCGCAGGCGCTCGGGCACTTCGTCCGTCGCCTTCTCGCGGCACTCGGGACAGAGCCGGCGCATGAGCCGCTGCGCGATCACCCCGCGGAGCGCCGACGCCAGCTTGTATCCCTCGATGCCCATGTCCACGAGCCGGGTGACGGCGTTCGCCGCGTCGTTGGTGTGCAGCGTCGAGAGGACGAGGTGGCCGGTGAGCGACGCCTGCACCGCGACCTGCGCCGTCTCGCCGTCGCGGATCTCGCCCACGAGCACCACGTCGGGGTCCTGGCGGAGGATGGAGCGGAGCGCCGCCGCGAAGGTGAGCCCCGCCTTCTCCTGCACCTGCACCTGCACGATGTTCTCGCCCAGCTTGTACTCGACCGGATCCTCGACCGTCACGATGTTGACTCCCTCGTTCTGCACCAGGCGGAGTGCCGAGTAGAGGGTGGTGGTCTTGCCGGAGCCGGTGGGGCCGGTGACGAGGAGGATGCCCTCCTTGTTGCCGAGCAGCGACTGGATCGTGGCCCGCTCGTCCTCCAGCATGCCGAGGGACTCGAGGGTGAGGACGGTCGCCTTCGCGTTGAGCACCCGGATCACGACCTTCTCGCCGCCGGAGGCCGGCAGGGTCGAGATGCGGAGGTCCACCGGCGCGCCGTTCACCGCCACGCGCGCGCGGCCGTCCTGCGGCCGCCGCCGGTCGGCGATATCGAGACCGGACATGATCTTGATGCGGGAGATGAGCGGGAGTCCGGCGGTGCGGGGGATCTTCATCACCTGCCGCAGCACGCCGTCGATGCGGTAGCGGACCACCATCCCGCCCTCGACCGGCTCGACGTGGATGTCGCTTGCCCGGCTCGAGATGCCGTCGGCCAGCATCATGTCCACCAGCCGGATGATCGGCGCGTGGCTCGCCTCGTCGGCGGAGGCTCCCTCGTCCGAGTCTTCATCGAGCTGCTGCACCTCGGCGTCGCTCTCGAGCCCGCCCAGCAGCTTGCTCACCTCATCCTCGGAGGGGAACAGCGCCTCGATCCCCCGGCGGATCGCCGACGGCGAGGCGAGAAGCATCCGCACTTCACGCCCCGTGGCGAAGGCCAGCATCTTCTCGGCGTCGATATCGAAGGGGTTGGAGGTCGCGACCTCGAGGTACGAATCGGTGAGGTGGAGGGGGAGGACGTTGAAGCGCCGCGCGAGCTGCTCGTTCACCACCTCCCTCGCCGACCCGTCCGCGGCGACCTCGGGTGCGATCTTGAGCCGGAAGCGGGACGCGATCGAATCGAGGATCTGCGCGTCGGTCAGCAGCTTCCGCGCGACCAGGATGTCCCAGACCGCGCCCGAGGCGCCAACGCGCTCCTGCCTGAGGCTCGCGATGGTGTCAGGGGGCAGCAGCGGCTCAATGGTCGGGATGAGCCATTCGTCGGTGAACTGCATCGGCGACTCGGAGGATGCGGGCTGGGGCTGGGGACGGAACGTCAGGAAGGATAATCAGTCACAGAATCCCCCACCAATCCCGGTTGACGTCCACGGAGATCCCCACGCCCCCGCCCCGGAGCGCGACCCCGGCCTCCACGCGGATGATCCGCATGAAGAGCTCCGCCGCAAGCCCGGCGACGGGGCGGACGCCGTCGGTTTCCGCCCACGGCATGCCGGCGGGGGGCCGATCGGCCCAGCCGGCGGCCACGAAGGGGGCGAGGGTCATGGTGTGGCCGGTGGATGCAAAGGAGCCGAGGGGAATGGCGGGCGCCGGCACGTCGAACCGCCATTCGATGCGGGCGAGCGCCATGCGGGCCCCGCCCCACCCCCGCCACGGCTCGCCCGGCAGGGTGCCGCGGCCCCCGAGCACGAAGGTGCGGTAGGCCGGCGCATCGTTGCCCGCGAGCCCGCCGTACAGCGTGGACCGGAGCTCGGTCCCGCCGATCGCCACCCGGTGGTCGGCCTGCAGGGTGGCGCGGACGTACGATGCGTCGGGACCGTCGCCGGCCTCCAGCGCGACCGCCCCGCCCAGGCTGCTCCGAGCCGCGAACCCGGCCCCCGAGCGCTCGAGGCGGAGGCGTGCGATGTGCCAGGTGCCCGCGCCCAGCGGCGGGTTGGGTTCGTAGGTTCCGGTTGCCGGCGTCGCGGCCACGCCCACCGACCGGCTCCGCTCGACCGCGGCCTCCAGCGCGATCGCGGTCCGCGTATCGAGCCGCGTCCGGACCTCGGCGCGGGCGCGGTCCACCAGCAGGTAGTCGCCGTGGTCCTGGCCGAACTCCTGTGCCGTGAGGGAGTTGAGCGCGGGCGAGATCACGGCGAGGTCGCTGAAGTCGGCGATGCCCCGCGCGGCACCCAGGGTGACCTGCGTCGGCCCCGCGCCGATCCGGGCATGGAGCCCGCCGGTGACGCGTCCGTCCGCGGTGCCAATGCCGATCGTGGGCCTGAGCTCGACCCGCCGCCGGCTCAGCCCCAGCGTGGCGCCCGCCCCGAAGGCCAGCCCCTGCACGCGGTTCACGTGCACCAGGTCGCTGACCGAGTTGGTGGCGAGTCGCCTGGATGGAAGGCCGCTCAGCGCATGCGCGCCGGCGATGCGCTCGACCTCGAGGCGGAGCGCCGCCATGTCCTGCCGCTCCGCCGGCCGCGCGATCGAGTCGATGGCCGCGACCAGTGAACCGGTCCACGCGGAATCTCCGGGCGCGGGCCGGCGGAGCCCGCCGATCGCCGGGCCGGCCAGCGCCGAGTCGGGGAAGTCCGCATTGAGGTCATAGTCGCCGATCTCCCAGCGCCCGCGGATGATGCCCCTGGCCGGCAGGTCCAGCCAGCTCACGCGGCGCCGGATCTCGACCTCCTGGCGAAAGGGAAGCCAGTAGCGCTGCTCGAAGAGGGCATTCTCGAGCGTGATGCTGATGTCCTCGAGGTCGCGGTCGATGTAGGCCGCGGGGGTGAAGCTGAAGCGGAAGCGCACCAGCTCGGCCGTCGCCGCGTCGAGGTAGAGGGTGCCGACGACGAGTGGCCGGGCGAACGACTTGGGTCGGACGGCGACGGCGCGCACCGTGACGCGGCGCGCGCCGCTCTGCACCGAGAGGGAATCCTGGATGGCGAAGTCGTAGAGGGAGAGCCCGGCGGGCGAGAGGGGGTGCACCGCGTCGCGGACCTCGTCCCCCTCCCCGATCCGGATGATGTTGCCGAAGTTGTTGGTGACGATGCCGAGGTGGTCGCGGTGGTAGGAAGTCTCGTTGGGAAGGAAGCTGCCATCCCGCCAGCCCAGGATGACCTGCTTGCTCCGGTTCGGGGCCTTCCAATACACTTCGACATCCAGCTCGTCGCCCTTCACGAGATGCGGCGCCTCGTTGAGCCCGTCCTGGCCCACCTGCGCCAGGAAGAGGACGAAGCCGTGGGCGCGCGTGCGGTAGCTGGCGAGCGATGAATCCGCCTGCGCCGCGAGCCGCCGCTCCACCCCGCGGCCGACCAGCTCGAGCGCGGCCGGCGTGTTCCACTGCTGGGCGCGGGCCGGGGCGGGCGCGAGGGCGCAGAGGCCGAAGACGAACGCGGCAACGGCGAGCGGCCGCCACGGGCAAGGGAGCATCAGTGAAGATATTCGGGACTCGGCGGATGCGGGCAAGCGGGGCGGCGACGCTCGTCGCGGCGATCGCGGCATGCGGGCGGAACCCGCCGCCGCCCGACGCGGCCGTCGGGCCCACGCCGGCGCGCACCGTGCCGCTCGCCAGCGTCTACCTCCTGCTCCAGTCGGAGGCGCCGCCACCCGACACCGCCGTCACGCTCAGCGCCGGCACGCCACGCCACATCCTCTTCCGCACGGCCCATGAGGACCGCGACGTGGTGGCTGATCTGTACTTCGGGGAGCAGGCGTTCCAGGCGCCGGCCGGCACGCCGGTCCCCGTGACGGTGCGGCCCGCGCCCGGCAGCTACGGACTCGTCCTCACCGCCGGGGCGCCGTTCGCCCGGGGCGGCGAGATCACCTTCAAGTACGCGGTCCATTTCCTCCAGCCGCCGGAGTCGGTGCAGAAGTATCCGAACCACGTGCTGTTCGAGCACGCGCTGGTGGTGGGGCGGCTCGCGGCGGACGGCCAGATCGACCTCCTTCCATCGATCCGCCCGGCGACGGACAACCTCCGCGCGCCCGCGGACTCGCCCGGCACGTACGTCGTGGCGGCGCCGCGCTGAACCGCACGATGCCCTTCCGGCTGGTGAGCGACGACCGCGTGCAGAGCTTCGAGCTCCCCGAGGGGCGAAGCGTCGTCGTCGGGCGCGGCGTCACCACCGACATTGCCGTCTACGACCCGACGATCTCGCGTCGCCACGCCGAGCTCACGGCCAGTCCCGACGGCGTCCAGGTGAAGGACCTCGGGAGCTCGAACGGCACCTGCATCAACGGCACGCGGGTGAAGCAGGGGAAGCTCCGGCCGCCGGACACGGTCACGTTCGGCAAGGTGCTCTTCCACCTGGAGGAGGCGCCCCCGCCCCCGACGGGACATCCCGTGGTGGCGATGTCGGCCGTTTCCACCGGCACGCATGGGCCCGGCGGCGTCATCGTGCGCCAGCTGCAGGTGAGCGGCGGCATTCCCGCCGGCATCACCAGCATGGAGCGGCGGATGTCGGAGGAGGTGGGACAGCTCCGTCTCGCGGCACGCACCCAGGAGGAGCGCGCCACCAAGCGGCTCACCCTGCTCCTCGACATCGCGCAGAAGCTCTCCGGCGAGCTCGACCTCGACCGCCTCCTCGGGACCGTCGCGGACATGACGTTCGAGGTGATGAACGTGGACCGCGTGTCCATCCTGCTCCTCAACGAGGCCGGCGAGCTGGTGCCCACCATCGCGCGGAGCCGCGTGGGTGACGCCGAGTTCCAGCGCGTGCCGCGCTCGATCGCGCGGAAGGTGGTGGAGGAGCGGGTGGCGGTGCTGTCGCACAACGCCGCGGCCGACACGCGCTTCCAGGGCAAGTCCATCATGATGCAGAGCGTCCGGAGCGCCATCTGCTCGCCGCTCATGGCGTCCCCCGACGAGGTGCTGGGAATTCTCTACCTCGACAACGTGACGTCGGTCGGCTCCTTCAGCGACGAGGACCTCCAGTTCATCGTCGCCTTCAGCGGCCTCGCGGCGCTCGGCATCCGGAACAGCCGGCAGGCGGAGCAGATTCGCCGCGAGGCGATGGTGCGGTCCAACTTCGAGCGCTACTTCGCGCCCAACATCGCCCTCGAGATCGCGCGGCAGCAGGGCGAGGCGAAGCCGGGCGGCGAGAAGCGGCCGATCACCGTGCTCTTCAGCGACATCCGCGGCTTCACCACCATGTCGGAGTCCATGAGCCCGGACGAGATCGCGGGACTCCTGAGCGAATACTTCACCGAGATGGTGGACATCATCTTCGAGCACGGCGGGACGCTCGACAAGTTCATCGGCGACGCGATGATGGCGCTCTGGGGCGCGCCCATCCCGCACGACGACGACCCCGACCGCGCGCTCCGCGCCGCGATCGCCATGCACGCGGCGCTCGCGCGGCTCAACGCAGGATGGGCGGCGGCGGGCCGGCCGACGCTCGCGGTGGGAATCGGGATCAACTACGGAGAGGTCTTCGCGGGAAACATCGGGAGCCACCGGCGGCTCGAGTACACCGTCATCGGCGACTCGGTCAACATCGCCGCCCGGCTCTGCTCACGGGCCGAGGGCGGCGAGGTGCTCGTGACCGACGCCTTCCGCGAGCGGATCACCGACCCGCACGAATTCGACTGGCTGCCGGAGATGACCCTCAGGGGGCGGCTGCACGCCGTGCCGGTTTACCGGGTGCGCCCCGGGGCCCCGGCGGCAGAAAGCGGTACTCCCAGCCCGCCTCCCCGAGGAGCCGCAGCACCAGACGAACCGGCAGTCCCATGACGCCGAAGAAGTCGCCGTCGATCCGCTCGACGAGGGCCGCGCCGTAACCCTGGATGCCATAGGCGCCCGCCTTGTCCATCGGCTCGCCCGTCGCCACGTAGTCACGGAGCGTCGCCTCGCTCGCCTCGCGGAAGGTGACGCTCGTGATGTCGGTGGCCTGCCGGACGACGTCCCCGCTCACCACCGCCACCGCCGTGATGACCTGGTGCGTGCGCCCCTGCAGCTTGAGCAGCATGCGGAGGGCGTCGGCCGGATCGGCCGGCTTCTCGAGCAGCTCGTCGCGGAGCACCACCGTGGTGTCGGCGCCGATCACGTACCGCCCGCGCACGCTCTGCGCTTTCTGGCGCGCGAGCCGCTCCACATAGTCGGTCGGCCGCTCGCCCGCGCGGCGGATCTCGGGGATGTGGGACGGCACCACCTCGACCGGAATGCCGAGCATCTCGAGGAGCTGGCGCCGCCGGGGAGACGCGGAGGCGAGGGTGACGGGTTCGATCATGGCGCGGCGCGCTCGAGGATCAGGGTCACGGGGCCATCGTTCAGGAGGTCCACCGCCATCATCGCGCCGAACTCGCCCGTCTCCACCGGAAGGCCGCGCCCGCGAAGCGCCGCGATGAACGCCTCGTAGACCGGCACCGCGTGGGCGGGCGGTGCCGCGTCCACGAACGACGGCCGGCGACCCTTCGCGGCGTCGCCGTAGAGGGTGAACTGCGACACGACGAGCACCGCGCCGCCCACCTCCGCCAGGCCCAGGTTCATCTTCCCGTCCGCGTCGGCAAACAGCCGGAGCCCCGACACCTTCTCCGCCAGCCACTCGGCCTCGGCGGCGGTGTCGCTGTGGGTGACGCCGACCAGCAGGCAGAAGCCGCGCCCGATCGCGCCGGCCGTGCGCCCCGCGATGGTGACCGACGCGCGGCTCACCCGCTGCAGGACGATGCGCATCTGCCCAAGGTACCTCCAGATTAGATTTCCCGCCGATGCCGTTCAAGCAGCACATCAGCTTCGCCCGCCGCTTCATTCGCGGGGCCATCGCCGAGCGGCGCCGCGAGGCGCTCACGCCGATGCTGCCGGCGCCACTCCGGCCCGACCCGGCGCGCTGGCCTGAGGACCGCCTCACCGCCGCGTGGCTCGGCCACGCGACGGTGCTGCTCAACGTGTGCGGCGTCACCATCCTTACCGATCCCGTGCTGGAGCACCGGATCGGGATCGGGCGCGGGCGCGTGAAGCTGGGACCGCGGCGCCTCATCGAGCCCGCGCTCAGGGCGGACGAGCTTCCCCGCCCCGACCTCGTGCTCCTCTCCCACAGCCACATGGATCACACCGACCTCGGCACCCTGGCGCGGCTCGAGCGCGGCGTGCCGGTCGTGGTCCATCGCGCGAATCGCGACCTGGTGCGGCGCTTCCGGAATGTGACCGAGCTCGACTGGGGCGCAAGCACGAACGTCGCGGGCGTGCGGGTCGAGGCCACGCCGGCGCGTCACTGGGGGGCCCGCGTCCTCACGGACGCGCACCGGGGATACGGCGGGTTCCTCGTCCAGAGCGGCGGCGCCACCGTGCTCTTCGCCGGCGACACCGCCCACACCGACCAGCTGACGCCGCTCGGCCGCCGGCACCGGATCGACCTCGCCATCCTTCCGATCGGCGCCTACGACCCATGGATCGCGAATCACGCATCCCCCGAGGAAGCGTGGAGCATGTTCCAGGCGCTGGGCGCCGACTGGCTCCTTCCCATCCACCACTCGACGTTCCGGCTGAGCCGGGAACCGACCGCGGAGCCGCTCGAGCGGTTGCTCGCTGCGGCCGGCAGCGAAGCGTGGCGGGTGGTGGGCCGGGAGGTCGGCGCGACCTGGACCCTTGACAATGAGTGTTATAACACCTAGTTTGCAGTCACGATGAGCGACCTCAAGACCGAGATCAAGCAGACCCGCCCCTTCAGCAGCGTCCAGGAGGAGGCCCACCTCAGCATCATCCGCACAGCGGCGATGCTGAGCCACGCCTTCAACGAGGCAATCCGCGACCACGGCATCACCGGTACGCAGTACAACGCGCTCCGGGTGCTTCGGGGCGCGGGGCCCAAGGGCCTCTGCCGGAACGAGGTCCGCGACCGGCTGGTGGCGCGGGTGCCCGACGCGACCCGTCTCCTCGACCGCCTCGAGCGCCTCGGGCTGATCGAGCGCGAACGCCAGGGCGAGGACCGGCGCTACGTCACCACTCGCATCACGGCCGCCGGCCTGGCGCTCCTGGCGCAGCTCGACGAGCCGGTCCAGGCCATCCACCGCGCCCAGCTGGCCGACGCCAGCGAGACGGAGCTGCGGACGGTCGTCTCGGTCCTCGGGCGGCTGCGCAACCGGCTGTGATTTCCTTCTCCATAAGCGTGTTATCACACTGACTGTGATGACGATCACCACTGAGATTCGAGCGAGGCATAAGATGACGACCATGACACTGCCCCACCGCGACAGCGCCGGCCTGTCCATCAGCCGGCTCCGGGTCCTGGGACACACGATTCTCCGGGTCGGGGCCGGGCTGCTCTTCATGCAGCATGGCGCGCAGAAGCTCTTCGGTGTGCTGGGCGGATTCGGCAGTCCGGGAGCCACGGCTCCGATGGGCACGCTCTTCGGCCTGGCCGGCATCCTCGAATTCTTCGGCGGCGCACTGCTCGTGCTCGGGCTCCTCACCCGGCCGGTCGCGGTGCTCCTCGCGGGCGAGATGCTCTACGCCTTCGTCACCGTGCACGCTCCCCAGGGCGGGGCCCCGGTGCAGAACGGCGGCGAGCTGGCGCTCCTCTATGCCTTCATCTTCGCGTTCCTGGCCATCGCGGGCGGCGGTCGCGTGAGCCTCGACCGGATCATCTCCGACCGGCGCGCGTCCGCGCGGAACGGGTGAGCGCCCCCGCCTTCGGACGGCGTCCTCCGCGGTACCGGCTGCCGGCCGAGCTGCGACTGGGCGCCGTCAGGCTCCAGGTGGCGGACCTCGACCGCTCGCTTCGGTGGTACACGGACGTGCTCGGCTTCCAGCCGCTCGAGCGCACGCCGGGCCGCGCGCTGCTGGGCGCAGCCGATCGGGTACCGCTGGTGGAGCTCGTCGAGCTCGCCGGGGCGCGGCCGGCACCGCGGCGGGGCCGGCTCGGGCTCTACCACTTCGCGATCCTCGTCCCGGATCGCGCATCGCTTGGACGCCTGGTCGCGCATCTCGCACGGATCGGCGCCCGCGCCGGCTCGGCCGATCATCTGGTGAGCGAAGCCCTCTACCTCACCGACCCCGACGGGCTCGGAATCGAGGTTTACGCCGACCGGCCGCGCGACACCTGGTCCGTGCGGGGCGACGAGCTTGTCATGGCGAGCGATCCGCTCGATCTCGACGACCTAGTCCGCGCGGCCGGCGGCTCACTCTGGACCGGTCTGCCCGCCGGCACGACCGTCGGCCACGTCCACCTGCACGTGGCCGATCTCGACGCGGCCAGCCGCTTCTATCACGAGGCGCTCGGGCTGGACGCCGTGGTCTTCAGCTATCCGGGCGCGCTGTTCCTTTCGGCCGGCGGCTACCATCATCATGTCGGCCTCAACACCTGGGCGGGCGCGGGCGCAGCGCGGCCCGCACCGGGTGACGCGCGGCTGCTCGAGTGGACCATCGAACTGCCGGCGGAGGAGCTCGACGCGGCGGCGGCAAGCCTGGTGGAGGCCGGCCACGAGCCGGAGCGGACCGCCGGCGGCGCCACCGTCACCGATCCCTGGGGCACCACCGTCCGGCTCGTGCCCTCGACGCGCCGATCGCGGGCGGCTCCGCCGGCACCGCCGGCTTGACGCCGGCGGTACCGCGCCGCACTATCCCTGCGACTCGCGCCGGCTCCGCCGGCCCCCGAGCGCTCCTTCCCCACCGAAAACGAATCCGCGCCGCCCACGCCTCCCGGGCCCCGCCTGCATCATCAGTGATGAGGAGGCACGTCCCGCTCTCCCGAGGAGGATCTCATGCGCTTGCCGGGCGCGGCCGCGATCGCGGCCGTCGCATTCATCGCCGCCGGCTCACCAGTATCGGCGCAGGGCTTTCTGCACAATCTCGCAGGAAAGGCGAAGGCGGCTGTCGCCGCGCAGCGCGATTCGCTGCGCGCCTACGGGAACTCGATGAAGGGGCAGGCGAAGGCCACCCTCGCCGCGGAGCGCGACACGGCGCAGGCCTACATGAACGGCCTCGCATCCGACGCCGAGCGGAAGGTGGACAGCCTGACCGGGGGAGTGGCCTCGTCGGTTGCCGGGCCGGCCGCGGACAGCGGCGCTGCAGGCCGCGGTAATGGCAACGCGGAAGAATCGCGAGGCGGAGGGTCGGCGCGGACGGCGGCGGCGCATGCCGGGCAAGGCGCGCACGGAGCGCGAGGCGCCAACGGAACCTCGGCAGGCGCAGCGAAGACTGCCGGCGGCGCTGCCTCCACTCCCGCGGCCGCCGCTCAGCCAGCCGCCACCAGGAGCACGCTTCCCGCCGCGGCTGCCGCCGCCGGGGCTTCGGCGGGCCGTCGCCCCGCGCAGGCAGGCCGCCGGCGCTGATCCCCCCGTCGGGTCCGTCCCTCCGTCCAGCCTCGGCGTCCGACGCTCCGGCGCTGGCGGCGCTGAGCGGGCAACTCGGCTATCCCGCCACGGCCGAAGAGCTGGGCGCGCGTCTCCGTGCCATCCTCGAGCGGGCGGAGGAGCTGGTGCTGGTGGCGGCGGGGCCCGACGGCACCGTAATTGGCTGGGCGCACGCCGCAGAGCAGCGGTTTCTGGGATCCGCGCCGTGCTGCGAGCTGCTGGGGCTGGTGGTGAACCGGGAATGGCGGCGGCACGGCGTCGGCCGCGCGCTCGTGGCGGCGATGGAAGAGTGGGCCCGGGCGCGGGGGCTCACGAGGATGTCGGTGCGGAGCAACGTGGCACGGGGCGAATCCCACCCATTCTACGAGGGGATCGGGTACGCGCGCGCCAAGACCCAGCACGTGTACCGGAAGCCGCTCCCGCCAAGCGGGGCCGGGCGGCCTACTCCACCGTGACCGACTTGGCCAGGTTCCGCGGCTGGTCCACGTTGCACCCGCGCCGTACCGCCACGTAGTACGAGAAGAGCTGCAGCGGGATGATCGTGAGGATCGGCGTCAGCAGGTCGAGCGTCGTCGGGATCGTGAAGCAGGCATCGGCCAGGCGCGTGATCTCCGCGTCGCCCTCGTTCATCAGTGCGATGATCCGCCCGCCCCGCGCCTTCACCTCCTCGATGTTCGACACGATCTTCTGGTGCACCGCGTCGTGCGGCGCGATGAAGACCACCGGCATGTTCTCGTCGATGAGGGCGATCGGCCCGTGCTTCATCTCCGCCGCGGGATACCCCTCCGCGTGGATGTAGGAGATCTCCTTCATCTTGAGCGCGCCCTCCAGGGCGACCGGGAAGTTCACCCCGCGGCCCAGGTAGAGCGCGTTGTTTGCGTCGGTGAACCGCTCGGCGATGCGCTCGACGTCGGCGGAGCGGTTGAGGATCTCCTGGATCTGGCCCGGCAGCGCCTGGAGGGCGTGGATGAACTCGCGGCCCTGCAGGATGCTCAGGTCGCGGAGCCGCGCGATCCGGAGCGTGACCAGGGCGAGCGCCGCCACCTGGCTGGTGAAGGCCTTGGTGCTCGCCACGCCCACCTCGGGGCCGGCGTGCAGGTACAGGCCGCCGTCCACTTCGCGCGCGATGGTCGAGCCCACCACGTTGACCAGCCCCACCGTCCGCGCCCCGCGAAGCTTGGCCTCGCGGATGGCCGCCAGGGTGTCGGCGGTCTCACCCGACTGCGAGATCCCGATGACGAGGGTGCGCTCGTCGATCACCGGATTCCGGTAGCGGAACTCGGAGGCGTACTCCACTTCGACCGGGATCCGGGCCATCTCCTCCAGCATGTACTCGCCGATCAGCGCCGAATGCCAGGAGGTGCCGCAGGCGGTGATGACGATCCGCTCGATGCCCTTGAGGTCGTCGTCGGAGAGGTTGAGGCCGGACACGCGCGCCGTCCCTTCCTCCTCGAGGAGGTGGCCGCGGAGGGTATTCTGCAGGCTCTCCGGCTGCTCGCAGATCTCCTTGAGCATGAAGTGCGCGTACCCGCCGCGCTCGATCGTGGTGAGGTCCCACTCGATCTGGTTGACCGGCTTGTCGATCTGCGTGGTCTCGAGGGTGCGGATGCGGTAGCCCTCGCGGGAGAGCACCGCCATCTCGCCGTCATCCAGGTAGACCACCGAGCGCGTGTGCTCGAGGAGGGGCGACGCGTCCGACGCCACGAACCACTCGTCCTCCCCCACCCCCACGAGCAGCGGCGAACCCTTCCGTGCGGCGACCAGGACGCCCGGCTCGTCCTCGCAGATGATGGCGAGACCGTAGGCGCCGTCCACCTCGCGGAGCGCGGCGGCGACGGCCTCCTCGAGGTTGCCCTGGTAGAGCTCGCCGATCAGGTGCGCCAGGACCTCGGTGTCGGTCTCGGAGCGGAAGGTGTGTCCCCGCTGCTGCAGCATCTTCCGGATGGCGCCGGCGTTCTCGATGATGCCGTTATGGATGACCGCGATCCGTCCCGACTGGTCGGTGTGCGGATGGGCGTTCGGTGTGGTGGGGGCGCCGTGGGTGGCCCAGCGCGTGTGGCCGATGCCGAGGGTGCCGGAGGGCATCCCGCCGTCGAGCTGCTGCTCGAGGACCGAGAGCTTGCCCGCCGACTTCATGATCTTGAGACCGGTGCCGTTCACGACGGCGATGCCCGAGGAGTCGTAGCCGCGGTACTCCATCCGGCGGAGGCCTTCCATCAGGAGCCCCGCGGCCTGCCGCGGTCCGATATACCCGACGATGCCACACATCGATCGCTATACCCTCACCTGAGAAGTTGGCGTCCCGCCTCCACCAGCGCCTCGGCCTCGGGGCGGCTCGGCGCCTCGGCGATGAGCCGGACGATCGGCTCGGTCCCGGAGGGCCGCACGTGGAGCCAGCGGTCGGGCCAGGCGAGCCGGAGTCCGTCCCGCTCGTCGGGGTCGGCATCGGGGAATCTCTCGCGAAGCGCCGCATAGAGCGGCGCCAGCGCGGGCCCCCGCGGCCCCTTGGCCTTGACGATCACATAGCGCGGAGCCGCCGCGACAAGTTCCGAGACGGCCGCTCCGGAGCGCGCGAGATGGTGCAAGATCAGGGCCACCCCCAGCGGCGCATCGCGGCCAATATGCAGCGCCGGATACATGACCCCGCCGTTCCCTTCGCCGCCGATCAGGGCCCCCTCGTCGCGGATGGCCCGCGCCACGTTGGCCTCGCCGACGGCGGCGCGGAGGAATCGGGCGCCTCCCGCCCGCGCCGCGTCCTCGACGACGAGGCTGGTGGACAAATTCACCACGACGACAGGTGAGGTGTCAGCAGCGGTGCGCCGGTCCAACACCGCGCGGACCGCAAGCGCCAGCGTGTAGTCCTCGCCGATCGCCTGGCCGGTCTCGTCCACGATCGCCAGGCGGTCCACGTCGGGATCTACGGCAAAGCCGACATCGGCGCCGGTTTCCTGCACCAGGCGGCCCAGCTCCCCCAGGTTCTCGGGCAGCGGCTCGGGCGGCCGGGGAAAATGCCCGTCGGTTTCCAGGTTGATGCCGCTCATCCGGCAGCCCAGCCGCTCCAGCAGGAGCGGGATGGTGCCGCCGCCGGCGCCCCGGACGCAGTCCAGCGCCACGTGGAACCGCCGCCGGCGAATCGCCTCGACGTCGATGACCGGCAGCGCGAGGATGAGATCGAGGTGCCGCGCGATCGCCTCCGGGTCGTTCCGGGCCGAGCCGATCCCATTCCAGCCGGCGCGCGGCGGGCCCTCGTCGGCCAGGCGGCGGACGGTGTCGCCGGCGGCGGCATCGAGGAAGATCCCGTCGGGGCCCACGAACTTGAGGGCGTTCCACTCGATCGGGTTGTGGCTCGCCGTGAGGATGAGCCCCGCCCCCGCGCCGTGGTGCTCCACCGCCAGCTGCACCGTCGGCGTCGGCACGATGCCGAGCCCGATCACGTCCACGCCGACGGACATGAGGCCGGCCGTGGCGGCGTGCGCGAACATGGGACCGCTGGTGCGCGCGTCGCGCCCCAGCACCACGAGCGGACGGCCGTTGGCCCGCGCCCAGGCGCCGAGCGCCGCGGCGTGACGGGCCACCAGCTCGGGGGTGAGGTCGGTGCCGACGTGCCCGCGCATGCCGGACACGCTGATCATGAGGGTATCGGACATCTCAGGCGTGGACCGGAAGGACGGTGAGATCCGCGTGGGCGCGGAGGAAGGCCTCGACGACGGAGGCGTCGAACTGGGGCCCGGCAAAGCGGCGGAGCTCCTCGACGGCGTCGGCGGGACCGCGCGACGGACGATAGGCGCGATTGGTGGTCATCGCGTCGTAGGCATCGGCCACGGCCACGATGCGCGCCTCGATGGGAATGCGCTCGCCGGCGAGGCCGTCGGGAAACCCGCTGCCGTCCATCCGCTCGTGATGGGAGCGCACGATGGCCAGCACGCGAGGTGATTCCGCCAGGAACGGCCGGAGGATGCGCTCGCCGAGGGCCGCGTGGAGCTTGATGTGCTCGAACTCCTCGGCGTCGAGCGGGCCCGGCTTGTGGAGCACCGTCTCGCGGGTGCCGATCTTCCCGATGTCGTGGAGCCGGCTGCCGAGCTCGAGCTGGGCCAGCGCCTCGCCGGCGAAGCCCAGCTGCACGGCGGTCTTCACGGCGAATTCCTTCACCCGGAGGGAGTGGCCGCTCGTGTAGGCGTCCTTTGCCTCGAGCGCGAAGACCAGCATCTCGACGCCGTTGATGAGCGACTGGCGGTTCCGGCGGTCGAGCTCCCGCACCCGCGACTCCAGGCTCGCCTGGTAGTGGCGGTTCTCGAGCACCAGCGCGCGCTTCTCGAGCGCCTTGTCGATCCGCGCGGCGACCTCCTCGATCATCGCGGGCTTGGTGAGGTAGTCAACCGCGCCGATGCGCAGGCACTCGATCGCCGTCGAGATCTCCGCGACACCCGTCAGCATGATCACCGCCATGTCGGGAAAGCGGGCCACGACCTCGCGCAGGAAGGCGACGCCATCCATCCCCGGCATCTGGATGTCGGTGATGCATACCGGCGTGCCGCCGTCGCGCGCGAGCAGCGCGAGGGCCTCCTCGCCGCCCGCGGCCTGCGCGCAGGCGAGCCCGTAGCTTTCGATGGCGCGGGCGAGGGCCGAGCGCACCTGCGGGTCGTCGTCCACGAGGAGGCAGCGCGCGGGGGCCGGCTGTCCCGGTGGTTGTCCCATGGGTTGGGTCACCCCGCGAACCTAACGGGACCAGGGCCCCCGCATCAACCGCCGCTTGCCCCTCCCTCCCCCCGCCCTTACGCTTCTGCAACCTCTTACCAGATGGGCAGATGACGAAGATCCTCCCGGCCGACCGCGATCACGGCTTCGCCACCCGCGCCGTGCACGCGGGCCAGCGGCCCGACCCGGTGACCGGCGCCGTCATGACGCCGATCTACCAGACCTCCACCTATGTCCAGGAGGGGCTGGGCCGGCACAAGGGCTACGAATACGCCCGCACCCAGAACCCCACGCGCGAGGCGCTCGAGCGGAACGTCGCGAGCCTCGAGGGCGGGACGTTCGGCTTCGCCTTCGGCTCCGGGCTCGCCGCCCTCGACGCGACGCTCAAGCTGCTTCGCGCCGGTGACCACGTCGTGTCGGGTGACAACATCTACGGCGGCTCCCACCGCCTGATGGAGCGGATCTACACGCAGTACGGCGTCACCTTCAGCTTCGTGGACATGCGCGGGATCGAGGCGGTGGAGCGCGCCCTCACGCCGGCCACCCGCATGATCTACTGCGAGACCCCCACCAACCCCATGATGAACCTGGTGGATCTCGCCGCCGTGGGCGACCTGGCGCAGGCGCACGGCCTTCTCTTCGTGGTGGACAACACCTTCGCTACCCCGTTCTTCCAGCAGCCGCTCGCCTTCGGCGCCGACCTCGTCCTCCACTCGACCACCAAGTACCTGAACGGCCACAGCGACATGGTCGGCGGCATGCTCGTGACCAGTCGCGACGACCTGGCCGAGCGGCTGGGCTTCATCCAGAACGCGGCCGGCGGCGTGCCGGGGCCGATGGACTGCTGGCTCGCGCTCCGCGGCACCAAGACCCTGGCGCTCCGCATGCGGCAGCACGACGCCAACGGCCGGATCGTCGCCCAGTGGCTCACCGAGCAGAAGGTGGTCCACCGGGTGTACTACCCGGGACTTCCCTCGCATCCGCAGCACGACCTGGCCGCCCGGCAGATGCGCGGCTTCGGCGGGATGATCTCGATCGAGCTCGGCAGCGTGGACCGCGCACGGAAGGTGGCGGAGGGCACGCGGGTCTTCTCGCTCGCGGAATCGCTGGGTGGCGTGGAGAGTCTCATCGGCCATCCGGCCTCGATGACGCACGCCTCCGTCCCGCCAGCGATGCGCCAGGAGATGGGCCTGACCGACAGCCTGGTGCGGCTGAGCTGCGGGATCGAGGATTCCGATGACCTGATCGCCGACCTCGACCAGGCGTTCCGCGCGGCAAGCTGATGTCGCAGCCTGAAACACGGAGCGGTACGCCCCGTAGGGTGCCGCGTCCCCAACCCTCGAGCCGGCCATGAGCAGCATTCCCGCCACCCGTCCCCGCCGCACCTTCCCCGAGATCTCCGCGGTGGCCTGGGAGCACCCGGCCGATCGCGCCGCGCTGCAGGCGCTCCGCGCGGTGCCGGGCTTCGACGATGTGGTGCGGAAGGTGATCGCACTCCTGGGCGGCGAGCGCGGGATCCGCCTCCTGTTCCAGGGCAACGCGGTCCGCGTGGGGCCGGCGCAGTTCCCCAAGATCTGGACGCTCCACGTCGAGGTATGCACGACCTTCGACTGGGAGCGGATTCCCGAGCTCTACATCACGCAGACTCCGATCTTCAACGCCGGCGCCTACGGCGTGGACGACCCCTTCATCGTGCTCAACTCTGCGGCGCTCGAGCTGCTGGACGACGACGAGCTTCGGGTCCTGCTCGCGCACGAGCTGGGTCACGTGATGAGCGGGCACGCCCTCTACACGACGATCGTCGCCATCCTCGCGCTCATCAGCCTCGGCGCCCTGCCGCTCCTCGCCGGCGTGGTGCTCCTGCCGGTGCGGCTGGCCTTTCTCGAGTGGTCCCGCAAGAGCGAGCTCTCGGCCGATCGCGCGGGACTTCTGGGCCAGCAGGATATCGTGGTGGCGCAGCGCCTCGACATGAAGATGGCGGGCGGCGGTCGCGGGCCCATGTTCGAGGGCACCATGAACGTGGACGCCTTCATGGCACAGGCGCACGAGTACGCGGCGAGCAAGGAAGGGCTCGACACCGTCTACAAGATCATCAATACCCTCGCGCTCACCCACCCGATGCACACCGTCCGCGCCGCGGAGCTGC
>JAICVB010000159.1 GCA_025935545.1 Gemmatimonadales bacterium | reverse complement strand
GAGCAGGCGGTGGCGCTCGACCCGTCGTTCGCCCGGGCCTGGGCCGAGCTGTCCACCAAGTACAGTCTGCTGTACGCCAACAGCGTTCCCACCCGGGAACTCGCGCAGCAGGCCCGCCGCGCCGCGGACCGCGCGGTCGCGCTCGCGCCGAGTGATCCCGGTGGCCTCCGGGCGGTGGCGACGTACTACCGGCTGGTGGACGTGAAGCCCGACTCCGCGCGCGGGGCCATCGAAGCCGCCGCTCGGCTGGCCCCCGGCGACCCGCAATCGCTGACGACGCAGGCCGCCGTCGAGATGCAATCGGGGCAGTGGGATTCGGCACTGGTCCTGGTCGATGCCGCGCTGGCGCGCGATCCCCGCTCAGCCAGGAGCTGGCGCGGAAAGTCGGACGTGCTCGACCGCCTGCACCGCTATCCCGAGGCCCGCGCCGCCGCCGACCGCGGCCTCCAGCTCGAGCCCGGAACCCTGGTGATGGTCCAGGCGAGGGCCTTCCCGGAGCTGATGGCGGGCGACCTCCGGGCGGCGCAGGCGGTGCTCCGCCGCTCGACCGCAAGTCCGGCGGAGGTCGCGGTGTTCATGAGCATCTACAACGATCTCTACTGGGTGCTCCCCGAGGCCGACCAGAACGTGGTGCTCCGGCTCGGCCCGTCGTCGTTCGGCGGCGACCGGAGCGCGTGGGCCTCGGTCCTGGCCGAGATCTATGCCATGCGGGGCGACTCGGCGCGGATGCGCAGCTATGCGGATTCCGGGCGCATCGCGCTGGAGGAGCAGCTGCACGACGTCCCCAACGACCCCCAGCGGCACGTGTTCCTCGGGCTCATGCTCGCGTACCTCGGCCGGAAGGCGGAGGCGATCGCGGAGGGCGAGCGCGGGGCAGCGCTGCTGCCGATGACGGTCGATGTGCTGAACGGCCTCTACAACCGGCGGCAGCTGATGCGGATCTATATCGCCACCGGCGAGCAGGAGAAGGCGCTCGACGTGCTCGAGCGGCTGCTCAAGGCCGGCGACATGCTGTCGCCGGCGTGGCTCCGGATCGACCCGACCTTTGCGCCGCTCCGGGGAAATGCGCGGTTTCAGAGGCTGGCCGCGGGGAGCTAGCGACGGTAATCGACGGAGTCGACGGTCGCCGACGGCTGAAGCCGTCGATGAGCTCCGGTCTCCGGCGCGATTGCTTCGGCCCCTTCGCTTCGCCCAGGGTCCTCGCAATGACGCTCCTACTCCAGCCGGCACACCTCCCGCCGCTGGTCCCCTGTCCCGCAGCGCTCCCGTGCGACCGAGCGCTTGAGCGAGAGCTCGAGCAGCGACGCCGGGCCCGGCATGCCGTGCACCGGCACGATGCGGTCGAACGCGAGGCCGAGGGCCTTCACCTTGGCGGCGAAGTCGCGCGTGTCGTCGCCGCCGGCCACGGGCTGGCCGTCGGGGATGTCGAGCAGGTCGCCCTCGAAGAGGATGCGCTCGGCCGGGAGATAGCCGATGAGGATCTGCGCGACGTGGGGCGACGGGCCGACCTGGTAGATCCTCACCTCGTGGTGCGCGTCGCGGAAGACGCGGTCCTTGTCCACCGTCTCGATCACCGGCCCCGTGGGCGCGCGCGAGAGTGAATCGGGAAAGATCCGGGACGCGGGGGCGTGCGCGAGGGCCTTGATGGGGCCGACGGCGTCGCGCGTGGTGACGATGGTCGCGCCCTGCGCGATGAAGTTCCGGAGCCCGCTGATGTGGTCGTTGTGGAAGTGCGTGGCGACCACATACCGGATCGGCTTGCCCGGCGCCGTGGCCCGGATCCGGTCGATGGTGTTCGCCGTCTGCCCGTTCGAGCCGCCGCCCTCCAGCACCAGCACGTAGTCGTCGAACACCACGAAGACGCTCTCGTACTGGTTGGGGACGAGGTAGACGTCCTTCGCCAGCTCGACCACGCCGGCACTCGCGGCGGGGGGCGGCGCCGGCGGGACCAGCGTCGCAGGGAATGCGAACGCCTTGTCGTCGATCGGCTCGTTCACCGCGATGCGCTGCACCAGGTATTCCGTCCGCGATCCCGGCGGCCGGATCTCCACGATGCGGTGCGGCAGGTTGAGGGCGCCCTCCCGACGGTAGTCGGCGAAGGTGGTGGCCACGACCGAGTCTCCGGTCGCGGGGTCGATGGTGAATTGCTCGATCCGGCTGGGAAGGTGGGTCTCGCGGTCCACGAAGAGACTGAGGGTGACGCCGTCCACGTCGGCGTAGGTCAGCACGTCGTTGGCGCGGCCGTCGAGGGTGGCAGGCGGCAGCGGCCGCACCGCGGCGAATCGCTGGTCCATCGCCTGGAGGAGCGGGAGCAGCTGGTGCCGGGTCAGCGCCGCGCGGTCGCCCAGCCACGCGGCCCGGCGCGAGCCGGTGATCGTCAGGTTGGGCCAGTAGATGAACACCGAGGTGTCCGGGGTGACGATCGACTGGTAATCCCAGAGCTGGTTGCCCGTGATGTCGAGGAGCCGGAGCTCGGCGATGCGGCGGCGGGCATTGTCGAGGGCGAAGGTGCGATAGCCGGCCGTGACACTCGGCGTCCCGGGCGTGAGCCCCTGCTCCCGGGCGGTGCGGCGGATGACCTCCTCCGCCGCGTAGGTCCGCACGCCGCCGACCGCGTCGCGGCCGCCCATGGCGTCCACCGCCGCGTTGAGGACCTGGCGCGCGGCGAGGATCGCCTGCACCGTGGGGCTCGAGCCCTGCGCATGCGCCTCGCCGGCGGCCAGCATCACGCCGACGAGGCAGGGGAAGAGTGGCTTCATGCGGGAGAAGCTCGGGCCGGGCTCTGGACGGGCCAAGCATCCTGCCACAGGATTGTCCTTCCGCGGGACGAAAGCGTCGTGTCTCGTCACAGGACCCTCCGCCCTCCGGCCCGGGACGCTAGGTTGACCTCATGAAGACCCGGGCACGTTCCGTCCTCATCACCCTCGGCATCTGGTCGCTGGTGGCCGCCGTCTTCATCGGCGGGAACATCGCGAACGACCTGGCGCGCGGCCGGCCGGTCCTGGCGCGGCGCGACGTGTACGACGAGGCGCTCTACTGGGCGGCCTTTGCCCTGCTCACGCCCGCCTTCCTCTGGCTCTGCGCGCGGTTCCCGCTCACGGGGCGCGGCCGCTGGCGGTCCTTCCCGGTCCATTTCGTGGCCGCGCCCGTGCTGGCGACGCTGCAGGTTTTCCTCTACTGGGGAATCCGGTCGCTCATCGACCTGGGCCGGACCGACTTCGTGCCGGCGGCAGTGACGGCCTACTGGAAGTACTGGGTGATCATGGGCCTGCTGCACGGCGTGGCGTACGCGCGGCTCTACGCGCGGGAGCAGCGCGCCGCGGCCGAGCTCCGGGCACAGCTCACCACCGCGCAGCTCGACCGCCTCAAGGCGCAGCTGCAGCCGCACTTCCTCTTCAACACGCTCAACAGCATCGCGGTGCTGATGCAGGACGACGTGCCCCGCGCGCGGGCCATGCTGCTCCGGCTGAGCGACATGCTGCGCGCGGTGGTCACCTCGAGCGGCGAGCAGCTGGTGCCGCTCGCCCGCGAGCTCGCTTTCATCGGGCAGTACCTCGACATCCAGCAGATGCGCTTCGGCGAGCGGCTGGAGGTCGCGATGGACATCGGCGTGGACCCGGAGCGCGAGCTGGTTCCTCACTTCCTGATCCAGCCGCTGGTCGAGAACGCCGTCCAGCACGGCATCGCGCCGGCGGAACAGGGGGGGACGGTCACGGTGCGGGCGCGCCGCGACCCGGGGCAGCTCTGCATCGAGGTGACGGACGTGCCGCGCGTGCCGGCGGGCCGGGGTGCCGACGAGGCGGGCACGGGTGTCGGCCTCAGCAACACGCGCGACCGCCTGGCGGCGCTCTACGGCGGCCGGGCAAAGCTCACGATCACGCCGGTGGGCGGCGGCGGCACCCGGGTGCGG
>JAICVB010000056.1 GCA_025935545.1 Gemmatimonadales bacterium | reverse complement strand
GAGCCGGGCCGCCTCCTCGGCGGTCGGTGCCTCGCCCGCGCCGCCCGCCTCGATCCGTGCCACGGCCCAGCGCATCCACCACTGGGCCTGGCCGGCCTCCGGGGCGTTCCCCAGGAGGGCGTCGGCATGCCGCACCTGCGCGGCCGTGGCGTCGAGCCGGCCTGCAGTGGGAAGCTCGCGCGCGCGCAGCTCGCGGAGCGTGGCGCGGAGCTGCGTGGCCGCGGGGGCCGCCGCGGGTCCCCCGAGGTCGGCCAGGGCGAGCTCGAGCGCCGCCTGGATCACCTCGCGGAGCTGGCCCTGGCTCAGCGTGCCGGCCGAGAGGCAGGCCTGCTTGAGCGCGATGAGGTGGCCCGCGAGGTTGCCGCTGTCCACGGTGGAGACGTACGCCGGCTCGAGCACCTGCAGGTCCGGGAGGCCGTACCAGTTGTAGAAGTGGCCGCGGAAGCGGCGCATGCGCTCGAGCGCCCGGAAGACGGTCTCGAGACGCGTGATCATGCCCTGCACGGTGATGAGGCCGAGATCGCGCGCGGTGGCAATCGAAAGCAGGTGCAGCCCGATGTTGGTGGGCGAGGTGCGCTGGGCCACCACCGGCTCGGGCGACGCCTGGAAGTTGTCCGGCGCAAGCCCGGCGGTGCGGTCGGAGACGAACTCCTCGAAGAAGCGCCAGTGGAGGAGCGCGTAGCGCAGGGCGCGGGGGCGGTCGCGGCCCGCGATCCCCGGCGCGCGCCGCGAGGGCGGCTTCGAGAGGAGCGACGCCACGGCGGGCGACACCATCCAGGCCGCGGCCAATGGCAGTGCCGCCCCGGCGGCGCCGCGCCAGGCGGCGAGCGCCCCGCCCACGACGGCGATGGCAGGCGCCGCGGCCATCTGCTGCCAGATCGTGCGGTTCAGGCGGCTCGCCCCGCGCGCCACCTGCGACGCCGACAGCCAGTCGAGGAGGTGCCGGCGGCTCACCAGCACGCGGTAGAGGGTCCGCGCAATCGCGTCGGCCGAGACTGCCGCCTGGTGCGGAAGGACGAGGATGGCGAGCCCCAGCTGGCGTGCGCCTGCCGCGGCATCGCGCCCCAGGGCCGTGTAGTAGCCGCGCCACGAGCGGTCCCGCGGCGGCCGGAGCGCCTGGATCAGCACGTTCAGGAACCACGGCCAGGCGATGGCGCCCAGGATGACGGCCGACCAGAGGTAGCCGGAGCGGGGCAGGGCGATCCAGGCCGTGACGAGCAGCGCGAGCTGGGTCAGCTCGACCAGGCTCCGCCGCATGTTGTCGAGGATCTTCCAGCGGGAGATGGCCGACAGCGGGTTGGCGCTCCGGCCTTGCCCGGAGCGCACGCGCGAGCGGAGCCACGGCATGAGCTGCCAGTCGCCGCGGATCCAGCGGTGCTTGCGCCGGGCGTGCGCCAGGTAGGTCGGCGGGTAGTCGTCGAACAGCTCGACGTCGGTGACGAGCGCGGCACCGGTGAACGCCCCCTCGATGAGGTCGTGGCTCAGCAGGGTGTTCTCGGCGAAGCGGCCGCGGGTCGCCGCCTCGAAGACAGCCACGTCGTAGATCCCCTTGCCCGTGAAGCTTCCCTCCCCGAAGAGATCCTGATAGACGTCGGACACGGCGGTGGTATAGGGGTCCACGCCCGGTGGCCCCGACTGGATGGCGGCGAAGCGCGTCCGGGACGCGCTCGCGAGCGCCACGCTCACCCGCGGCTGGAGGATGCCGTAGCCGCGGACGACGCGGCCCGCCGCCGGGTCATACACGGCGCAGTTGAGCGGGTGCGCGAGGGTGCCGGCCAGCAGCTCGACGGCATCGCGCGGCAGGGTGGTGTCGGAATCGAGCGTGACCACGTAGCGTGCGCCGCGGATGGCATCGGGGTCCCCCACCACCGTGCTGAAGGCATCCGCCGGCCCGCCCAGGAGCATCGCGTTGAGCTCCGCGAGCTTCCCGCGCTTCCGCTCCCACCCCATCCACACGCCCTGCCGCTCGTTCCAGCGGCGCGAGCGGTGATAGAGGTGAAAGGGCTCGACGCCGCCCTCGCCGTACTGGCTGTTGAGGGCGCGAATGCCCTGCACGGCCGCGTCGAGGATCGCCGCGTCGGCGTCGGTGTGCTCGGCGGGCGCGTCGGCGAAGTCGCTGAGCAGGGCGAAGTGGACGTTCGGCGTGCGGTTCGCGAGGTACTGCACCTCGAGGTGCTCCAGCTGGCTTCGCGTCACGTCCACGCTGGGCAGGAGGGTCGGCACGACGACCACCGTGCGGAGCTCGGGCGGGATGCCCCCGTCCCGGAAGTTCAGCTTCGGGAGGTGCGCGGGCGGCACCACGAGCGGCAGGATCTGGTTGACGGTGACGACCGCGATCTCGCTGATCGGGATCAGGGCGAGGACGAGCAGCAGCGCCTGCACCGGCGGGCTCGCCCACTGCGTCGCGGCGAGGAGGCCCCAGACGAGGAGCGCGCCGAGGAGGCCGGCGCTCCCGAAGTAGGCCAGCGACGGGTGGCCGACCGCCCAGCGGAAGACCCGCTCCCGGAACCCCGCCCGGTACCCCACCAGCCGCTCCACCTCGGATCGTCCCTCGGCGATGAGGAAGTAGCCCACGTGCGCGGTGCGGTCCGCCTCGCCCGCCTGGGCTCGGCGCCCGGCCGCGAGCTCCACCGCGGTGCGCGCGACTTCCTCCTCCGCCACCGGCGCCCCGCGCGCGATGTCCTCCACCACGTGGCGGTAGCGGTCGCGGGTGGCGAAGGTCATGCGGGGGTAGCAGTCGGATGGATCGGCGCGGAGCGCGCGGTCGGTCACGCTCAGCGACTCGAAGAAGACGTCCCAGTCGAGCCGCGCGATCCGGCGGAGGCTGGTCAGGTGGTTGGCCATCATCACCTGGGTGAGCGCGAGCCGCTGGTTGGACCTCGTCACCGCGTCTTCCGCCGTGAGCGCCTGCTCGGCAATCCACTGCTCGAGCCAGAGGAGCTTCCGGAACTCGGCCTGGTACGGGCGGATCTGCTGGAAGAGCCGGGCGACGAAGACCGGGGTGAGCGTCGGGTGGCCGTCCACGAACGCGCTCAGCGCGTCGGTGAGCGCCTTCGGCGAGGTGTGGCTCGCCTGCTGGAACCGCGCGGCCCACCCGTCGGCCGCCTCCTGCTCGCCCAGGCGGTCCATCACGCGGAGCGAGAGGCGGCGGATATTCTCGACGAGGCCCAGGCGAAGGACGGTGGGGATGGCCCAGAGCTCGCCCATGTTGAGCGGCGCGCTCGCCTGGAAGGCGTCCACGAAGAGCGTGATGTTGTCGAGGTCGAGGTGCCCCTCGGTGTGGGCGATCAGCTCGATGGCGAGCTCGTAGATGCGGGGATAGCCGGCGAGCGGGCCTTCGGCCAGCTTGGGCAGCTCCTGGTAGTAGCCGCGCGGCAGGTCCTGCCGGATATCGCGGATGTGCTCCTGGACGACGTAGAAGTTGTCGAGCAGCCAGTCGGCGGCCGAGCTCACGTCCACGCCGCGGTCGGTGGCCTCGGTGAGGCGGGTGCGAACCTCGTCGAACAGCTTCTCGGTCGCGTCCAGCCGGCCGAGGAGGGGGCCCTCCGAGAGGCGGCGGTGCCAGGGCGCGCGGCGGCCGGGCACGACATGCTGGCGCACGCTGACCGCGCGCGCATGCGCGGCGAGCCCCTCGGTACCGAGGAGCTCGCCGCGGAAGGGGCCGACCCGGCGGTCGGCCTGGATGCCGCGTCGCCTGGGGGGAAGAACGGTGGACATGCCGGAAACTAGAAGCTTCCGGATTTCATCGCGCTAGCGGCGATAGTAGCGGTCCCGCTGGTCCTCGGTGAGGACGGCATCCACCTCCCGGCGCTCGGCGTTGAAGTTCCGCTCGGCGCGGTCGTTCTTCCGGTCGTTCCGGTGCCCCTCGCTGTTGCCGCGCGGGCGGTCCCGCCGCTCGTAGCTCCGCCGGATGCGCTCGAGGCGGGCCATCTGGCGGTCGGTGAGCCGGAGCTCATCCCGCATCGCGAGCGCCCGGCCCGCGGGGGAGCCCCACTCGCCGTCGCGCCGGACCTCGTCCACCCGATAGGTCCGACCCGCATCGGGTGAGGGTCGCCCATCGTACTCCCGATTACGCGAACACCCGCCCGCCAGGAGCAGCAGGGCAGTCAATGCCGGCCATGTGACGCGCCTCATGAGGCCTCCGGAGAAGAGGAAGGATCTGCTGCACGCTAAGGGGGCGGGCGAATCCGGGATGCGACGGGTATCACGAAGGAAGGGGCGGGCGGGGCGAACGCCCCGGGGCGGTCCCGGTCACTCGCGTCCTTCCGCCCTTCCGCGTTTCCCCCCATACTCCTCCCGTGCCCCCAGCCGCCAATCCGCGCCTCGCCGCCGCCCTCGCCGGGCGGTACCGCCTCCTGCGCGAGCTGGGCGCGGGCGGCATGGCAACCGTCTACCTGGCGGGCGACGAGCGGCACGACCGCGAGGTGGCGGTGAAGGTGCTCCGGCCGGAGCTGGCCGCGGTCATCGGCGCCGAGCGGTTCCTGGCGGAGATCAAGACGACCGCGCGGCTGCAGCACCCCCACATCCTGCCGCTCCACGATTCCGGCGAGGCCGACGGCTTCCTCTATTACGTGATGCCCTACGTGGAGGGAATCTCCCTTCGCGAGCGGATTGCGCGCGAGCACCAGCTGCCGGTGTCGGACGCGGTGCGGATCGCGCGCGAGGTGGCGGGCGCCCTCGACTACGCCCACCGCCACGGCGTCATCCACCGCGACATCAAGCCGGAGAACATCCTGCTCCACGACGGCAGCGCGCTGGTCGCCGATTTCGGGATCGCGCTGGCCGTGAGCACGGCCGACACGCGGCTCACCGAGACGGGGATGTCGCTGGGGACGCCGCACTACATGTCGCCCGAGCAGGCGATGGGGGAACGGGAGATCACGGCGCGGAGCGATGTGTACGCCCTGGGCTGCGTGACCTACGAGATGCTCTCGGGCGAGCCCCCGTTCACCGGGCCGACGGCGCAGGCCATCATCGCCCGCGTCATGACCGACGATCCCCGGCCGCTCTCGACCCAGCGGCGGACGGTGCCGGCCTACGTGGAGCAGGCCGTGCTCACGGCGCTCGAGAAGCTGCCCGCCGATCGCTTCGCGACGGCCGCCGAGTTCGAGGCCGCGCTCGGCGGCGAGGCGCCGGCGGGGACGGCGCGCACCGTCGCCATGCGCCGGTCCGCGGTGCCCGCCCCGGCGGCGATCGTCGCGCGGAGGCACGCCTTCCTCCGCTGGGCATGGGTTCCCGCCGCCGCGCTCTTCGGGATCGCGCTCGGCTTCGTCGCCGCGCGGCGGACGGCGACTCCCGCGCCGCTCCTCCAGGCCTCCATCGCCCCACCGCCGGGGGACTGCGTCTTCGCCGACGTGGGCGGCAGCAACCTCATCCAGCTCTCGCCCGACGGCTCGAGCCTCGTGGTCGTCGCGATCTGCGGTGGGACGCGCGCACTCTGGGTGCGCTCGCTCGCGACCGGCGCGATGCGCCAGCTGCCGGGGACCGGCAACGCCCTCTACCCCTTCTGGTCGCCGGACGGGCAGAGCCTCGGCTTCTTCGCCGAGGGGCGCCTCAAGCGGATCGACCTCGCGAGCGGGACGGTGCGCGACCTCGCACCCGCGCTCGCCGGCCGGGGCGGCACCTGGAGTCGCGCGGGAACGATCGTCTATGCGCCCGACGTCTTCTCGCCGCTGTCGGCCGTGCCGGCTGCGGGCGGGACGCCGCGCGTGGTCACGACGCTGCCGAAGGGGGACCAGATGACGCACCGGCTGCCGCTCTTCCTGGCGGATGGCCGGCACTTCCTCTTCACCGAGGGCCACGGCTCGGATGTGATGGGTGCGCTGCTCGTGGGAGACCTCGAGTCGGCGGCCACGCGGCGCGTGAGCGACCTGCCGTCCAACGTGGCCCTGAGCGAGGGGCGGATCTTCTACGTGCGCGACGGCGCCGTCTTCGCGCAGCCCGTCACCGCGGCGGGTGACCTGCGGGGAACGCCGGTTTCGCTCCTGCCCGCCGTCGAGACGTGGCCCTTCAAGTTCCTCGGGAACTTCTCGGTGGTGGGGAAGACGCTGGTCTACGTGGCGCCGCAGGGCCAGGAGCGGCAGGTCCTGTGGTTCGATCCCGCAACCCGCGTGGTGACCCCGCTCATCCGCTCGGCCTCGATCCGCTCGGCGGAGCTCTCACCCGACGGCCTGCGCATCCTGCTCGATCGCACGTCGGCGGAGAGCCAGCTGGTGGATGCGTGGATCTACACGCCGGCGAACGATTCGTGGACCCGGCTCACCACGCACCCGGACTTCTCGTACACGATGGCCTGGTCGCCCGACGGGGATCGCGTTGCGCTCAAGGCGGCGCGCGACAGCATCACCCACGTGCTCGATGCGGATCGCCGCGAGGTGGCACGCTACGCGGGCGCGGCGCCGGGGCTCGGGCCGATCGAGGACTGGTCGCCCGACGGGAGCTACGCGGTCGGCTCCCGCCAGGTGAGCCAGACCGGACTCGACATCACGCGACTCACCTTCGATTCGGCGGGCAGCCGCCTCGAGCCGCTCATCGCGACCGATGCGGACGAGTCCACCCCGCGCATCTCGCCGTCGGGCCGGGCCCTGGCCTATCTCTCGACTGAAAGCGGGCGGCCGGAGGTGTACGTCACGACCCTGCCCACCGCGCGCGCGCGCATCGCCGTGTCCCTGGACGGCGCGATCAGCGAGGCCCAGAGCCAGGGCAGCTTCCTCACCTGGAGCCACGACGGGCGCACGCTGTACTACGTGGACGCCTCGGGCTATCTCATGGCCGTGCCGATCACCGAGACACCCTCGCTGGCGGTGGGCCGCCCGGCCCGCGTTCCCGGCTCGCCCGACGGCGTGGTGAACGTGACGGCCGCCCCGGACGGCCGGCTCCTCCTGCTGGCCCACGGCGACCGCGGCAAGACGCTGGTGACCGTGGTCTCCGACTGGACCCGAATGGCCCACTGATCCACCCTTCCGTCCGTCCGTCCTTCCGTCCTTCCATCCTTCCATCCTTCCATCCCTTATATTGTCACACCACCGCCCTACCATCCGCACCACACCTCACCACCGAGACGCTGTGCCAGAGCCCGTCCACAAGATCGAGCTCGTCGTCGGATCCGACCCGGCGCGACTCCTGGAGGAAGCGGCGCGACCGCTCCTCGAGGGGAACGGCGCCGTGCCGCCGCTGCTCGCGCTCCGGCAGGGCGGTCTCCGGGACGATCTCCTCGCGCTCGCGGCCTCGCGCGGAGTGGCTGGCTGGCTCGACCCCGCGATCTGCACGCTGGGCGAGCTGCCGGCATGGCTCGGCGCGAGCGATCGCACGCCGTGCGACGACTTCGAGCGCGCGGTCATCCTGGGCGGCGTGCTCCGGCGCCTCGCGGGCGAGATCTTCGGCCGCACGGTGCGGCGGCCGGAGGCCTTCCTCCGCTCGATCGACCGGCTGGTCGGTGAGCTCGTCGGCGAGGGGGTGGCGCCGGAGGCCTTCGAGCGTGCGCTCGAGGCGCGAGCCCGGGCCGATGCCTTCGAGCGCGAGCGCGATCACGAGCTGGCGCTTATCTACCGCGATTACATCGGGACGCTCGCGACGCACGGCCGCCGCGACGGGCGCGATGGCCTGATCGACGCCGCGCGTGCCGTCGCCGCCGATCCCGCGGCGCTCTCACGGCGGCTTGGCGGGCGGCGCGAGATCCGGATCCTGGGGCTCAATGACCTCCGGGGCGGGTGGCGGCCGCTGCTCTCGGCGCTCGCGGCGTCACCCGCGATCGACCGTGTGCGGATCTACTCCTCGGAGCGGCTCGAGGTGGATGGCACGGTGGTGGCGCAGCCGGGGCCGCCGCCGGGAGCCGCTCCCGTCGTCACCGTCATCGCCGCGCCCGATGCGGCGCGCGAGCTGGAGGAGGTCGCGCGCCGCATCCGGGCGCTGGTGGACGGGGGAACGCCGCTCGAGTCCATCGCGATCGTCGCGCGCCAGGCGCGGCCGTGGCTCGACCTCGCGGCGGCGGCGCTGGACCGGTTCGGGCTGCCGGCCACCGTCCGCCGCCGGATCGGCCTGCGCGAGATCCCCGTCGTGCGCGCGGTGCGCGCCCTCTTCGCCGCCGCGGCCGACGGCTGGAGCCGGCACACACTGGTGGAGCTGGCGGAGCAGCCCTACTTCGCGAGCGAGCTGGACGCGCGAATGATCAACGCGGCCGGCTTCCGCCGCCGGATCCAGGGTCTCCGCCAGTGGGAGCGGACGCTCCGCGAGCTGGCGGAGGAGGCGGCGGCTGCCGAGTCGCGGGAGGATGACGGCGAGCGTCGGGCGGCCCTCCCGCCGGCGGTGCGGCTCACGGAGGCGGCCGACGGCGTCGCCCGCTTCCGCGAGCACGCGGACGCGCTCGATGAGACGCGAACGCTGGCCGAGTGGGTCGCGTGGCTTCGGCATTTCCTCGACGCGGACCCCTGGAGGATCGCGGCGCGGATGCGGGAGCTTCCGGGCGACCGGTTCGACATCCTCCGGATCGACGCCCTCGGCTGGGACGGCATCGCGAGCATCGTGCGGGGCTGGCAGCGGGCGCTCGAGCAGTGGGGCGGCGCGGAGGATCGGCTCTCCGCCGCCGATTTCCAGGCCCAGCTTGCCGAGCTGCTCACGGGCGACGCCGCGTACTGGAGCCGCTCCATGCGGGGCGTGCGCGTGCTGGAGGCCTTTGCCGCCGCGTACCGGCCCTTCGATCACGTCTTCATCGTGGGGCTCGAGGCGGGCCTCTTCCCGGTACGCGCGCCCATTTCACCGCTGCTCGACGAGGGTGAGCGGCAGGAGCTGGCGGCGCTGGGCATGCCGTTCGAGCCGCGCGCGGTCTGGGAGCGGCGTGAGCGGGAGCTCTTCCGCACGCTGACGGCCGCGGCCCGCCGGTCGCTCACCGCCTCCTACTCGCGGCTCGACGCGAGCGGCCGCGAGGTGACCCGCTCCGCGTTTGCCGATCAGCTGGTGGAGGACGGCGGCGCCGCCGAGGTCGTGATCCCGGCGTCGGTGGTGCTGACGCCGGGTGCGCGCGTGTTCCGCGATCCCGACGGGCCGGTGCACGCGCGACACGCGCTCCGGATCGAGCGGATGCGGGAGGGCGGGCAGCCATCGCCCTGGAACGGCCGCATCGAGAGCCTGGCCCTCCTCGAACGGCTGGCCGTCACCTTCGGCGACGACCGGCTCTGGAGCCCCACCCAGCTCGAGCAGTTCGCCAAGTGCCCCTGGTCCTACTTTGCCGACCGGCTCCTCGGCGTCGCGAAGCTCGACGACCCCGACGAGGAGATGGACGCGGCCACGCGCGGCGTCGTGCTGCACGACGCGTTGCGCCGGTTCTTCGACGCCGCGCGCGATCGCACCGGCGGTCCCGTGTTCCTCCGCCAGGTTGACCGATCCTGGGCCCAGGAGGCGCTGAGGGACGCGCTCGATGCCGCACTGGCGCACGCGCACGGCCGCCAGTGGCTGGGCCATCCGGCGCTGCAGGGCGCCAAGCGCGACGAGCTCGCGCGCCTCCTCCGCGGCTACCTCGACTTCGAGATCGGGGAGCACGAGGAGATGTACGACCCAAGGAAGCGGACCGCGCCGAAGATGGTCCGCACCGGCGTCGCGAGCGGCGAGCTTGCCTTCCGGGACATCGTGCTGGAGCGGAACGGCGTTCGCTTCCGGTTTCGGGGGTCGGTCGATCGCGTCGAGACGGGGGTGGACGAGCGGTTCGAGAGCGGCGGGTACGTCGCGGCCGTGGATTACAAGACGACCGCCGCCGCGGCCCCCGGCGGCGGCAAGCCGAAGGCCTGGGACGACGAGGTCGTCCTCCAGGTGCCGCTCTACGCCTATGCGCTCACCCAGCTCGAGGTGGGGCGGACCATCGCGCGGGTCGAGTACCGCGCGATCAGGAAGGCCGCGGCCGTCCACCGGCTCGAGCTGCACCAGTTCGACCGGAAGCAGAGCGTGCCGGTGGTCAACGCCGACGCGGCGGAGCGGATGGAGCGCGCGCTGGACGCGGTGGCGCGGCACGTGACGCGGGCCCGGAGCGGCGAGTTCCCCGCCGCCCCCGCGCCCTCGTGCGGCTGCCCCCCGTTCTGCGCGTCGCTCGAGATCTGCCGCCTGCCGGGCGGCCCCCGGAGGGCCGAGTGAGCATGAACGCGCCGAAGCCCCGGCAGTGGGACGCGATCCGCTGCGTGGACCGCCACACCCTCGTGGCCGCCGGCGCCGGCACCGGGAAGACCACCACGGTCGTCCACCGGATCCTCTACCTGCTGGGCGTGGAGGTGAACGGCGAGCGCCTGACGGAGCCGGTGCCCCTCTCGCGCATCGCGGCCATCACCTACACCAACGCCGCCGCCGCGGACCTCCGGCGAAAGCTCCGCCGCGCGCTCCGCGACGCGGGGCTCCGCGAGGCCGCGTACGAGGTGGACCTCGCGCGCATCGGCACCATCCACGGCTTTGCCGGCGACATCCTGCGGGAGTTCGCGCTGCGCGCGGGCCGCGAGCCCGGTGCGCGAAATCTGGACGAGGCGGAAGCCGGCGCCGTGGTGGACGACGTGGTCCGCGACACGCTCCTCTCCGTGCTGGGCGACGGCGCGATCGACGGGCTCGGGGAGCTGCTCGCGAGCCACGGCGTCGGAGCGGTCGAACGCTGGGTCGCGCGACTGGTGAGCGACAGCGACCGGCTGCTCCGCATCGTGAAGACCGCCGCGCCCAGGAGCGTGGCGGAGGGCGCGCTGGTGGCGCTGGCCGAGCGCACGCTCGTCCGGCTCGACGCGCGCTTCGAGGAGCTCGGCGCCCTCGACTTCGACCGGATGATCGTCTGGACCCGCGACCTCCTCCGCGACCGGCCCGCCGTCTGCCGGGCGCTCCAGCGTCGCATCCACACGCTCATCGTGGACGAGTTCCAGGACGTGGACCCGGTGCAGCGGGAGATCGCCTACCTGCTGGGCGATCCAGCATCGCGCAGCACGCACACGACGCGCCTCATGCTGGTGGGCGATCCGAAGCAGAGCATCTACCGGTTCCGCCGCGCCGACGTGACGGTCTGGAGCGGCGTCGAGCGCGACTTCCGCGCCGGCCTCGGCGAGGTGGTCACGCTGGAGGACAACTTCCGGAGCGTGGCGCCGATCCTGGGTCTGGTGGACGCGACGGTCGGCCGGATCCTCGACCGGCCGCTCGACGGGACGGCGCACCAGGACTTCGAGGTCCGGTTCGCGCCGGTGAAGGCCGCGCGCGGCAGCGCGGTGGGGCCGGCCGTCGAGCTGGTGTCGGTGAACGGCGCAAACGCGGCCGCGCGCCGGCGGGCCGAGGCGCGCGAGGTGGCCCGGCGCATCGGCGAGCTCCGGGCCGAGGGTGTCCGGCCCGGCGAGATCGCCGTGCTCCTCACGAGCTGGGGCGACCTCGAGATCTACGAGGCCGCGCTCCGCGAGGCGGGGCATCCAACCTACGCGCTCCGCGCCGAGGGATTCTACGAGTGCCGTGAAGTGCTGGACCTGGTGCTCGCGCTCGAGGCGATCCGCGACCCGCGCGATGACCGCGCGCTCTTCGGGTGGCTCCGGAGCCCCTTCGCGGGCGTGCGCGACGAGACGCTGCTCGAGATCGCGCTGGCGGGAAGCGCCCCGCACTGGGACCACCTCGATGCGGGCGCCACGGGTGAGCCGGACCTGATCGCCCGCGCGGTGGCGCTGCTGCGCGAGCATGCCGCGATTCGTGACCGCGTGCCCGTCGCCGACCTGCTCGAGAGCATGATCGAGCGCAGCGGCTATCTCGGTCACCTGGCCCTCCAGGGCGACGCGGGACGGCAGGCGATCGCGAACGTGCGAAAGCTCATCGACCGCGCGCGGCGGGCGCCCGAACAGGGCGTGGGCGACTTCCTCCGCACCATTCGCGACGCCCGCGCCCGGAAGACGAAGGAGCCCGGTGCCCGGCTCTTCGGGGAGGGCGACGACGTCGTCACGATCACCTCCGTCCACAGCGCCAAGGGGCTCGAGTGGCGAGTGGTGTTCTGGTGCGACCTCACCCGCGTGAGCCCGAATCACACCGACCAGGTCCTCATCGGCCGGGACCGGCTCGCGCTCCGGGATCCGGACAGCGAGACGCCGTCGGTGCAGTGGACGGCGCTGGAACAGGCGGAGGCGCTGGAATGCGAGGCCGAGCGGAAGCGGCTCTGGTACGTGGCGGCGACGCGGGCGAAGGATCTCCTCGTGCTGAGCGGCCTCTCCGACAAGCCGCGGGAGGGCACGGCGGCGGCGGGGATCAGGGGTGAGCTCGCGGACGGCGCGGGCGAGGCGCTGGTGCGCTACTCGGCGCACGACGGCACGGCGTTCGAGGCGCTGTACCGCGTGGTGGAGGCCGCGGAGGACGACGCGCCGCCCGCGCCCGCGACCGAGGACGAAGCGGAGATTCCCCCGAGCCCGGCGCCGATCCCGACCGACGACGGCCGTCTCCGCCACAGCGCCACGGAGCTGATGCTCCGTGCTCGCTGCGAGCGCCGGCACTGGATCCGCTACGTCGCGGGGCTCCGGGAGCCGGCGCTCGACGCGCCGGCCGGCGGCGTCCAGGGCGAGGGTGCGGTGCCGGGCGCCACCATTCGCGGACAGATCGTCCACGATGTGCTGGAGCACCTGGGTGACGATGAGGTGGACCGCCTGCTCGAGACGGCCATCGGTCGCTGGGATCCGGAGGCGCCGACGCCCGAGGCGCCGGCCGGCGCCGGCTACCGGCACCGGCTCCGTCGCGACATCGAGGCGGTTGCCGGCAACGCCGACTACCAGGCGCTCGCGTCGCGACCCGACGCACGCCGAGAGGTCGGGTTCCTGCATCTTGCCGGTGGTGAGGCCTGCCTCGAGGGCGCGATCGATCTCCTCGCGCGCGACGGGGACGGACTCGTCGTGCTCGACGTGAAGACGCATCCGGGCGGCGGGGACATGTCCGGGGAGGTTCGCCGCTACGCCCTGCAGCGAGACGCCTACATCGCGGCGGTGGAGGCGATCACCGGCGAGCCCGTCACCCGCTTCGCGTTCCAGTTTCCCGACGCGGGCCAGCGCTCCGAGCCGGTCACGCCGGCGCTGCGGGAGGCGGGCCGCGAGCGCATCGCGGCCGCGATCGCCGGGATCGGGCGCGGCATTCCCGGGCTCGCGCACGATCCCGGCGAGTGCGTGCGGTGCGGGTATCGGGGCGCCGGCTGGTGTCCCGGCACTGCCGCCCCCGGGGCCTGATGGCGACGGCCAGGCTGCGCCGCTGGGTGGACCTCATCGCCGCGCTCCTCCGCCGGCGCTATCCGGTCACGCTCGAGGAGCTTCGCGCCGAAGTGCCGGGATACCAGCGGTCGCCCTCGCCGACGGCGCTGCATCGCGCCTTCGAGCGCGACAAGGACGAGCTGCGCGCCTTCGGCATTCCGATCCGCACCGTCGAGGCCGACGGCGACATCGGGTATGCCCTGTCGCCGAAGGAGTTCTACCTCCCATATCTCGCGCTCGTGGCGGAAGGCGGCACGGCGCGTCCGCGCCGCGTCGGGCGGAGCGGCTATCGCGCCCTCGAGGAGCTCGCCTTCGAGCCCGACGAGCTGGAGGCGGTGGTCGAGGCCGCCCGGCGGGTCGCGGCCCTGGGCGACCCCGCGCTCGCGGAGGACGCGCGCTCCGCGCTCCGGAAGCTCGCGGTGGACCTGCCGGTGGACCTGTCGCTCGACGCCGAGGTGCGGGTCGCGGCGAGCGGCGACGCCGAGCGCCGGATCTTCGACGCGCTGAACGACGCCCTCACCCGCCGGAAGCGCATCACCTTCCGCTACCGCTCGATGAGCGCTTCGGGCGCCGAGCGGGAGCGCGCGGTCGAGCCGCTGGGGCTCTTCTTCCTGAGCCAGCACTGGTACCTGGCCGCCCGCGACCCCGATGACGGCGTGATCAAGAACTTCCGTGTGAGCCGCATCGCCGATCCGGTCGTCAACGCGACCAGGCCCGGCACGCCGGACTTCGAGCGTCCCGCCGGCTTCACCCTTCCCGAGCACGCGCGGTCGCGCCAGGCGTGGGAGCTCGGCAGCGGGGACGTCGTGGAGGCGGTGATCCTGTTCGAGGGAGAGGGCGGCGCGGTGCAGGCGGCGGCGCGGCTCGGAAGCCCGGTGCCGGGCCGGGAGCGCGAGCGGCGCTTCGAGGTGCGCCGGCTCGACGCCTTTGCGCGCTGGCTCCTCTCGCTCGGCACCGGGGTCCGCCCCCTCGCGCCGCCGGCGCTGGTGGAGGAGCACCTCCGCCAGGTGCGCGAGACGGCGGCGCTCTACGAGGCCGCGCGGTGAGCGACGCCGCCGCGCAGCTCCGGCGCATCCTCCACCTCCTGCCGCTCCTGGCGGACGACCGCGCGCATCCGATCGACGAGGTGGCCAGCGCCGTCGGCCTGGATCGCGCCGCCCTGCTCGGCGATCTCCGCTCGCTGGCCGACCGGTTCGACGATCCGGGCGGGTTCGTCGAGGGGGTGTCGATCTTCCTCGACGGTGAGCGGGTCTCCATGCACTCGAGTCATTTCCTCCGGCCCATGCGGCTCACGCGCGCGGAGCTGGGCGCGCTCGAGCTGGGGCTCGCGATGCTCGCGGCGGAGCGGCCGCCGGAGGAGCAGCGCGCGGTCGCGCGCGCCCGCACCCGGCTCACCGCCGTGCTCGCGGGCACGCCGCCCGACCCCGCCGAGCCCGTGCTGCGCGCGGCCGGCACCGGCTATCCGCATCAGGATGACGCCCCGCGCCGCGCCCGGATCCGCCGCGCCATCCGCGATCACCGGAAGATGCGGCTCAGCTACCAGAAGGCGAGCGCCGCAGAGCCCGAGTGGCGCACCATCTCGCCGTGCTGCCTGGTCGCGGCGCGCGGGATGTGGTACCTCGTGGCCCACGCCGACGAGGGCGATGGCCTCCGCTTCTTCCGGCTCGATCGCGTGCTCGACGCCGTCACCCTCGACGAGCGCTTCCGCCCCAGCGCGGAGCTCACGGCCGGTGACCTGCTGCGGGATGGGCGGATGTTCCGCGCGGAGGAAGCGGAGCCGCTCGTGATCCGCTACTCGCCCCGGATCGCGCGGTGGATCGCCGAGCGGGAAGGGCAGCCGCTCGCGGCGGACGGGTCGCTCACGCTCACCCATCCGCTGGCCGATGCCGACTGGGCCGTGCGCCACGTGCTGCAGTACGGCCCCGACGCCGAGGTGCTCGTGCCCGCCCCCGTGCGCGAGGCGGTGCGCACGCGCCTTGCCGCCATGCTG
>JAICVB010000158.1 GCA_025935545.1 Gemmatimonadales bacterium | reverse complement strand
GCGCAGACCGGCTCGGCCGCCCCCGCCGCGGGCGGAGCGCTGGGCGCCGGCGGTGGAGCGGACGCGGGGGCCGCGCCGCCGTGGTCCATGCCGGCCATGCCGCCCGGCTTGGGATGCCCGCTGCCGGTGCGCCCGCGGCGGGTCACGCTGAACGTTCCCGGATCCATCTCCAGCACCTCGTCGCTGATCATGCAGGTGATGTAGACGTGCGTCCCGCCGTGGTTCACCTTGACGCCGTGGGGCATGTCGCACGCGGCCACGTCGGCGATCTTCGACATGGTGGACGTCTGGATGATGGAGACCGGGTTGACGCGCGGGCGGTCGCCGTAGAAGTCGGAGTTCGCCACGAAGGCGATCTCGCCGTCGGGGGTGACGGAGATGGTGGTCGGGAAGAGCTCGAGCGGCGCCCGGCCGATGAGGGTGTCGCCGGGGAGCGAGAGGCGCCAGAGCGAGCCGTAGGGCGTCCCGTGCGCGATCGAGATGTAGTAGCTCTTCCCGTCGGGAGCCACGGTCACGTTGTGGGGGCCGTCGATGTCCGACGGCATGATCCCGACGGGAACGACGTGGTCCACCGCCAGGGTGCCGTCACCGGGCCGGAGCCAGGTCACGATGTCGCCCGACTCGCTCACGACGCCCACGCGGTAGCCGGGATCCGCCGCCTGCGCGTGGAGCGGCGCGCTCCCGGCGACCAGCGCCGCCGCCAGCAGGAATCGTCTCGTCGCCATTGCTCTGCCCTCCGGAGTGGGAATCAGACCGCCGGGGTGACCCGCTCGCGCACGAACGCGGCGAGGTGGTCGAGCCCCACACGGTCCTGCTGCATCGAGTCGCGGTGCCGCACCGTCACCGTGCGGGCGGTCAGCGTCTCGCCGTCGATGGTGACGCAGAAGGGCGTGCCGGCCTCGTCCATGCGCCGGTAGCGCCGCCCGATCGCGCCGCTGTCGTCGTAGAAGCAGGGAAACTCGCGGCGGAGGCCATGGTACACCTCGGTGGCGAGCTCGGGCATGCCGTCCTTCTTCACGAGCGGGAGCACCGCCGCCTTGATGGGCGCCACGGCGGGGTGGAACCCGAGCACCACCCGCGTCTCCCCCTCCACCTGCTCCTCGCGATAGGCGTCCACCAGCACCGTCAGCGTCACCCGGTCGGCGCCGGCCGAGGTCTCCACCACGTTCGGCAGGTAGCGCTCGTTGGCGGCCTGGTCGAAGTACTCGAGCTTCTTGCCCGAGAATTCCTGGTGGCGGCCGAGGTCGAAGTCGCCGCGGTTGTGGATCCCCTCGATCTCGTTCCAGCCGAAGGGAAATTCGTACTCGATGTCGTAGGCGGCGCGCGCGTAGTGCGCGAGCTCGCTGCCGGCGTGCTGGTGCCAGCGGAGCCGGTCGCGACCGAGCCCCAGCTCCAGGTGCCACGCCATCCGGATCTCGCGCCAGCGCTCGAACCACTCGGCATCGGTGCCCGGCTTGACGAAGAACTGCATCTCCATCTGCTCGAACTCGCGGGTCCGGAAGATGAAGTTGCCGGGCGTGATCTCGTTCCGGAACGCCTTCCCGATCTGCGCGATGCCGAAGGGGACGCGCTGGCGCGACCCCTGCAGGACGTTCAGGTAGTTGACGTAGATCCCCTGCGCCGTCTCGGGACGGAGGTACACCACCGCCGCCGATTCCTCCACCGGCCCCATGAAGGTCTTGAACATGAGGTTGAACATGCGGGGCTCGGTGAGCGAGCCACGGGTGCCGCAGACGGGGCACTGCGCATCGGGCTGGCCCGGCGTGCCCTTGATGCGCGGGTCGTCGGCGCGGAAGCGGTTCTTGCACTGCCGGCAGTCGATGAGCGGATCGGCGAACCCCGACACGTGCCCCGAGGCCTCCCACACGCGCGGGTGCATGAGGATGGCGGCATCCAGCCCCTCGATGTCGTCGCGCGCGTGAACCATGGACCGCCACCAGCGGTCCTTCACGTTGCGCTTGAGCTCGACGCCGAGCGGCCCGTAGTCCCACACCGAGCCGAGCCCGCCGTAGATCTCGGAGGACTGGAAGATGAAGCCGCGCCGCTTGCAGAGCGACACGAGCTTGTCCATCACCGTGGTGTCAGGCATGCCCCAAGATAACTCAGACCTCGATGATCTGGTCGCGGCGCGTGCCGACGCTCACGTAGCGGATCGGCGCCCCGGCGAGGGCCTCGAGCCGGTCGAGGTAGATGCGAGCCGCGCGCGGGAGGTCGGCGAGCCGGCGGGCGTCGCCGGTCGGCGTGCGCCAGCCGGGGAGCGTCTCGTACACCGGCTTCACCCGCTCGAGCTGGTCCACCTCCGCCGGCAGCTCCACGCAGGCGGCGCCGTCGAGCTCATAGGCGACCCCCACGGGAATTTCGGCGAAGGTATCGAGCACGTCGAGCTTCGTCACGGCGAGGTGGGTGAGCCCGTTCACCCGCACCGCGTAGCGCACCACCGTCGCGTCGAACCACCCGCAGCGCCGCGGACGGCCGGTGACGGCGCCGAACTCCCCGCCCAGCCTCCGGAGGAGCGCGCCCTGCGGATCCGGGGCCTCGGTCGGCAGCGGCCCGTTGCCGACGCGGGTCGTGTAGGCCTTCACCACGCCGAGCACGGCGTCAATGGCCGTGGGACCGATCCCCGCGCCGACGGAGGCGCCGCCCGCCGTGGTGTTGGACGAGGTGACGTAGGGATAGGTGCCGTGGTCCACGTCGAGGAGCGCCCCCTGCGCCCCCTCGAGCAGGACACGCTTTCCGTTCCGGAGCGCCTGGTGGACGAGGAGGCCGGTGTCGGCCGCGAGCGGGAGGAGGCGCGGCGTGATCGCCTGGAGCACTGCGACGTGCTCGTCGGCGGAGGCCCGGGCGGGGGCGTGGAGCACCTGCAGCAGCTCGTTGGCGCGCTCCACCCGGTCGCGCACCAGCGCGGCCGCGGCGTCCGGGTGGCGGAGGTCGCCCACGCGGATGCCGCGGCGGCCGTACTTGTCCTCGTAGGCGGGACCGATGCCGCGGCCGGTGGTGCCGATGTTCTGGCTCTTCTCGCGGGCGGCGTCGAGCAGCTTGTGGTAGGGCAGCACCAGGTGGGCGCGCTCCGACACGAAGAGCCGGCCCGCCGTATCGATGCCGCGCGAGGTCAGCTCGTCGAGCTCGGTGAAGAGCGTCGCCGGGTCGAGCACGACGCCATTCCCGATGATGCAGGTGACCGACGGCTGCAGGATGCCCGAGGGAATCTGCCGCAGGATGAACTGCGCCTCGCCGATCACCACCGTGTGGCCGGCATTGGCCCCGCCCTGGTAGCGCACGACGAAGTCGGCGCGCTCCGAGAGCACGTCCACCAGCTTCCCCTTGCCTTCGTCGCCCCACTGCGCGCCCACCACCACTGTGCAGGCGGTCTCCGCTTCGAACATGCCGTGTCTCCCGGGCAACAAAAAAGCCCCCCGCGGGGCTCGTGCATCCTCGTGGAAACGTATCCCGGGCCCTGATAAAGGTCAATTCGCCCGGGCGACGGCGCGGCCGATCCGGATCGCGAGGTCGAAGTCCAGGCCGTCCGGAGTATCGGCCCCCGTATGCAGCCGGCGGAGGGTGCTCCAGTCGAGCCGGCCGATGGTGATCGCGGCGGCGCCGGCCCGGGCGAGGGGATGGCTGTCCACGAAGATGCCGAGCGGCAGCGCGCGCGTCCGGACCCTGGGGCCCAGCTTGGCGAGCGCGGGCAGCTCCCGGCGGGCGAGCCCGGCGCCCCGGCCGTCATGGCTCACGAGGTACAGGTCGCCGCGGTCGTCCACGGTGTCGATGTTCACGACCTCGGCTCCGCGAAGCTCCCCGCCGGCGAGCTGTGCGAAGATCCGCGCCCCGATCAGCCCGAACTCCTCGGCGCCTGTGATCACACTGCCCGTCCCCTCGCCAGCCACCTCGGCGGCGGCGAGTGCCGCGTGGAGCCCGCTCCCG